>PLYX01000062.1 GCA_003151895.1 Solirubrobacterales bacterium | reverse complement strand
AAGGGAGCCACCACCATCGAGGCGCCGGTCCACACGAGCAGCTTCAGGCCGGCCTGAAGGGGCGTGTTTCCAAGCACGTTCTGCATGTACTGGGAGAGGAAGAAGATCGAGCCGAACATGCCGAAGTACATGCTGAGCGACACCACGTTGGTGACGGCGAACGAGCGCTTGGCGAAGAAGCTCATCGGGAGCATCGGCTCGGAAGCGCGCAGCTCCCAGAGGACGAACGCGGCGAGCAGCAGCGCGCCGCCGATCAGTGAGGCGAGGATCGTGGGGCTCATCCAGCCGAGCGACTGGGAGCGCACGAGCCCGAACACGATCCCGAAGGCGCCGGCGCCGGCGAGCAGGAGGCCGGGGAGGTCGAGCGCGCCGTAGGGGCCACGGCTCTCTGAGAGCCGGCGCAGGGCTACGGGGAGCAGGACGAGGCCGATGGGGACGTTCAGCCAGAAGATCCAGTGCCAGGAGATGCCCTGCACGACGGCGCCTCCCACGAGCGGGCCAATCGCCACGGCGGTGCCGGAGATGCCCGACCACACCCCGAGCGCGAGCCCGCGCCGCTGCGCCGGGAAGGCGTCGGCGAGCAGCGTGAGCGTGAGCGGGGTCACGATCGCGGCGCCGGCCCCCTGGATGGCGCGGGCGGCGACCAGCAGGTCGCTTGTCGGGGCGAGCGCGGCGGCGGCCGAGGCGGCGGTGAACAGCGACAGCCCGGCGACGAACATGCGCTTGCGCCCGAAGCGATCGCCGAGCGCGGCGCCGGTGAGCAGCAGCACGGCGTAGGCGAGCACGTACGCGTTGACGGTCCACTCGAGCGACTGGATTGAGGCTCCGAAGTCGCGCCTGATGCTCGGCAGGGCGACCGACACGACGAGGTTGTCGAGCACCACCATGAACAGCGCCACGGAGACGATCCCGAGCGTCCAGTTGCGGCGTGTGGCTGTCATATGGGTCTCCGTGCTCGCGGTGGGCCGAGCGTCCAGTTTCTGCGTGTGGCCGTCATGTGGCGATCTCCCATGCTTGTGTTCGGCCCTTTCGCTCTAGTTTAGCAGTCGCTAATAATTTTTGGGGGATGGGCTGTTCTTCTCATGCTCCGAAGGACTCCCGCTGGTTTGAGACCGAGGCAGCCGCCGCGACGAGCCCCTCCGAGAGGAGCAACCGGCGCGCAACGAGAGACCCAATGCGAGGATGAGGGCAAGTGAGGACGAATAGGATTGCCACGATGAGCCAGATTGCCACGACGAGCCGGGTCGCCACGACGAGCCGGGTCGCCACGACGAGCACGAGCAAGCGACGTCGGATGCTGCTCGCCGGTCTGGCCGCGGGCGCGCTGGCGCTGGCCGGCTGCGGGTCGGGGGGCACGAAGACGGTGTCGGTATCCAGCGCCACGACCGCCGGGACTACCGCGCGGAGCACGACGACCACGGGCAGCACCCCCTCCTCCCCCAAAACCACGAGCACGAGCACGACTGCGCCGGGAGGCAAAGAAGCGACGCGCACGAGCACCGCGCCGGCGTTCACAAAACAGCCCACGAGCGCCGAAGGCTTGAGCGGGGCGCTGGCCGTGGTCAAAGCCCGCGGGTTCACCGCGAACAACAGCTCCGACTACCACTCGGGACAGACCTTGCGTGTGCTCGTCGCGACTCACACCGGATCGGGTGACGGCTATGCGCAGCAGGCGTTCTTCTTCGTCGGCGACCACTACATCGGGACCGATACGAGCGAACCGAGCGCGAGCGTGAAGGTGGTGGGACAGAGCGACACCGAAGTGACGCTCGCCTACGCTCTCTACCGACCGCACGACCCGCTGTGCTGCCCGGGCGCGGGGCAGGCGACGGTGCGCTTCCAGCTGAACAACGGTCGCCTCGTCCCGCTGAATCCGATTCCACCGGCCAACTCGAATACCGGCACGAGCAGGCAGTAGGGACGCCCACGGCGGGTACATTGCTTGGAGACACCTCTCTAACCCGGAAGGGGATCCGATGAGCCCAGCGATCGAAGGCCGCGCCGAGGAACTGCTGAAAGCGAAGAACTTCTGTGTCGTGTCCACCATCCGCCCTGACGGATCGGTACACGCAGCGCCCACATGGGTCGACGTGCAGGACGGTCGCCCAGTGCTGAACACCGCCGAGGGGCGCGCCTGGCCGCGCAACCTGCAGCGCGACCCGCGCGTGACGCTGACCGTGCAGAACATGGAGAACCCCTACGAGTACGTCACGATCCGCGGACGCGTCGGCGAGCGCACGACGGACGGGGCCGACGAGCACATCGACGCGCTCGCGATGAAGTACATGGGACAGGAGTCCTACCCGCTGCGCCAGCCCGGCGAACAGCGCTTGATCGTGCGGATCGACCCGGAGCACGTGCACGTCTACGGCAGCTGACGCCGGATCTGACACGGGAGCGCCCGGGCGCCGGTTCAACCCCGTTTGACGCGGCCCAGCAGCCGCCGCCACAGCGACGGGGGTCGCGGCTGGCTGCGCAACCACTCGTCGCGCATCACCAGTTGCCCCCGCCGGCGGGCCGCAAGCACGCACTTGGTGTGGGCGTGACGACGACGGCTTTTGTCATCTTCGGGAAAGATCAGCATGTGCTCGCTGAGCGCCGGAAGCTGGCGGCCGCAGAGGGGGCAGCGATAGGTCGCGGGCTTGCGGTTCTGCGCGCTTCGCACCGTCCACCAGCGAGCCGCGGGCAATCTTGACATGAGCACATTCTCGCGGCGATAGCCTGCAAGGTGGGCGGCGATGCGCAATGACTTCAAGCAGCGATCCAAACGAGGGCGGTGAAGCGGGCTCGCATCCGGTAGACCGTGCCGAGCTTGTGCACGAGGCGCGCAAGGCGATCAAGCGTATGCGCGCGCTCGCCCGGCTGCTGCGATACGAGCTCGGCGAGCGGGAGTTCGAGCGTGTCAACAGCTCGCTGCGCGCCGCCGGACAGCGTCTGGCGGGAGCACGCGACGCCGAGGTCCGGCTCGCGACGCTGCAGCGCTTGAGAACCCGCCACCCGAAAGCGCTTGCGCTGGAGGGGATCGAGCGACTCAGCGAGCAACTGGAGCGCGAGCGCAAGCAGGCAAGCGAGCCAACGCCCCCGCGGGATGTGCTCGCAGACATCGCCGACATGCGCCGCCACCTGGCCCGCTGGAACCTGGTCGAGCACGATTTCGACGCGCTTGCCCCGGGACTGAAGCGCATCTACCGCGAAGGGCGTCGCCGCTACGCCCGCGTGAAGCGCGAGCACGCACGCAACGCCGAGCATGTTCACGACTGGCGCAAGCGCGTCAAGAGCCTCTACTACGCGCTCGACATGCTCGGCGGGGCGAGCGCCAAGGGAACACGGGACGTGACCCGGCGCGCCGAGCGCCTCGGGGACGTGCTCGGCGAGGAGCACGACCTGTGGATGTTCGCCGCCTACCTCCAGGAGCACCCGGAGGCCTTCGGCGAGGACACCTCCGCGCACGAGGCGCTGCTGAAGCTGACCGAGCGACGGCGCGAGCGTCTGCGCGAGCGCGCGCTCGAGCTCGGGGCGCGGTTGTATGAGCTGGGAGCGGGCGACTTCACACGACGCATCGGCAACGTACTGGCCCGCTGAGCCACTCACGGTTTCCCCGCGCGCAGCCGATGTAATTGGCGACCCGCATAGCGATGCGCGCACGACCACTACTCCACCCTTCGACCCTGTTCCTGGCCTCCCTGATCGGAGGGCTGGGCGTGTTTGCGCTCCACACCACGCTCGGCTTCGGCGGACCCGGGGGCGAGGGGCTCTTCCAGGACGGCATCTACAACGTCCTGATGTTCGGCTCGGCGCTGGCCGTGCTCGCGCGAGGCGCCTTCGTGCGCGAGGAGCGCGCCGCGTGGCTTGCGATGGGCGCCGGCCTGCTCTTCTGGAGCCTCGGCGAACTGTATTACTCACTGCTCATCAAAGGAACGAGTGGGGAAGCCGGCGGGAGCGTCTCCCCCGCCGACGCCCTCAATCTCGCGATGTACCCCTGCTTCTATGTGGCGCTCGGACTGCTTGCGAGACGTCACCTGCGAGATCTGCGCATAGGCATGTGGCTCGACGGCCTGATCGCCGGCCTCGGAGCGGCAAGCGTGGGGGCCGCTCTGATCCTTCCTCCGATCCTCGACAGCGCCACCGGCGTGCACAGTTCGATCGTCGTTTCACTCGCCTACCCGATCGGCGACCTCTTGCTGATGATGTTCGCGGTCGGAGCGCTCGGCGTCACCGGCTGGCGGGCCGGCAACCTCTGGCTGCCGATCTCCGTGAGCATGCTCGTCAGCGGGATCGCCGACTCGATCTACCTCTATCAGACAACCGCCGACTCCTACCGGTCGGGCACATGGCTTGAATGCCTGTGGCCGCTTGCGGCGATCCTGCTGGCGATCGCCGCCTGGATGCCCTCGGCACGCGTGGCACCGCTCCAGATGAAGAGATGGCAGATGATGTCGGTGCCGGCGCTCGCGCTGCTCAGCGCGCTCGGCGTGCTCGTGTACGGCAACCTCGGGCCACAGCTCACGCTGCCGGCGCTGATCCTCGCGGCCGCCACGGTGCTCGCCGTCGGCGTGCACCTGATCGTCACGTTGCGCGAGAACCTCGTGCTGCTCGCCCACTCGCGGCGTCTGTCATTGACCGATTCGCTCACCGGCCTCGGCAACCGGCGCCTGTTGATGGGCGATCTGTGGCTCGCGTGCAAGACCGCCGACGCGCACGAGTCGTGGGAGCTCGTGTTGTACGACCTCGACGGCTTCAAGCTCTACAACGACACGTTTGGCCACCCGGCGGGCGACACGCTGCTCGTGCGCTTGAGCGAGCGGTTGAAGATTGCCGTGGAGCCCCACGGCACCGCCTACCGCATGGGCGGCGACGAGTTCTGCGTCCTGTTCGATCGCTCACAGGCGGACGGTGAGAGCTTCGTGAGCTCGAGCGTCGCGGCCCTCAGCGAGCACGGTCCCAGCTTCTCGATAACGGCGTCTCACGGGGTCGTGCAGATTCCGGTGGAGGTGAGCGATCCCGCCTCGATCATGCAGCTCGCCGACCAGCGCCTGTACCAACGCAAGGAGGAAGTGGCGGCACGGCGCGCGAGCTCCTATCTGAACGCGGAGGAAGCGAGCAGGCTGCTCGCGTCCACCTTCCACATTCCGAGCGACCTCAGCCCGGACGAGCTCAGCCCGGGCAGGCGCCGGCGTTCAGGCGACGCTCACGACGGTGAGGACGCTCCCCCCCTTGGGGAGCACGACGGAGGCCCGCTCGCCGGCACGTCGCCCGAGCAGGGCACGCGCAACCGGAGAGTCCGCCGACAGCCGCCCTTCTGAGGGGGAGGCGTCATGCGAGCTGACGATCCGCCAGGTGCGCTCCACGCCCGCCTCGTCGCGGATCACGACGGTCGAGCCGAACCCCACGGCGCCGTTCGGCGCCTCAGACTCCTCGACCACCTCGGCAGTTGAGATCCGTTCGCGTAGTTTCGCGATCTTCGTCTCCAGATGCGCCTGGTCGTTCTTGGCGTCGTGGTACTCGCTGTTCTCTTTCAGGTCCCCCCACTCGCGAGCTGTTTTGATGCGCTCGGCGATCTCGCGACGGCCCTCCCCCTCGAGAACCGCGAGCTCGGCCTCGAGGTCCTTCAACCCCTCGGCCGTAATCATGTTGGGGGCGTCCGCGCTCATCCGGCACGAAGCCTACCCGCAGGAGCTCGCGAGGGTCGTGGCCCCCTGGCCGGGGGGCCACAAGTGGGTGAGGACCATGGTCAGAAGTAGGTGCCGGCCGGCGTGGACAGCAGCGCGTACACCTGCACGATCGCCGCTTGCACCAGCAGCTGCGCGGAGGGCGGCGAGCCGAACATGAACAGATTGCTCGTCAAGCGCTGGTGGATCCACACGCTGTCCACGTATGACTGCGCCAGCCTCGCGCCCGGCGGATCGTGCGTGACCGCGTCGAGGTACAGCAGGTTCCTGAAGTACACGGCCGGGAAGAACGGGTTTTCCGAGAGCAGCCGTTCGATCGTGAAGTAGCCCAGCGCCGCCCTCGCGGTCTGGCGCGCCTGGTAGAGGTAGGCGTTGTTGCCGGTCGCCTGGTAGAGCAGCACACCGGCGCCGATCATCGATCCCTGGTTGTAGCTCCACAGCGAAGGATCGATGACGCCGTGCAAGCGGATGTGGTCGGCATACAGCCCGCTCGGTCCCGTCAGGCAGTTGCGCACCCATTCGTAGGCCATCTGCGCAAACTGCAGATACGCCCCGTTACCCGTCAGACGGTAGAGCTGCACGCCGAGCTCGGCGGCCGGGCCGTCGGTGACCGTGTTTCGGTCGGTGTTGCTTGGAGCGTCCGAGAACGGCACGCCGCCCGGGCAGGCGAGCTTTGGGTTGGCTTGCCATCCGGCCATCACGAACGCCATGATCTGCTCGGCCTTTTCGAGCACCGGCGCTTCGTGGTGCAGCTTGTAGAGCCGCGCGAGCTCGATCCCCACCCACTCGTTGTCGTCGTAGTAGCTCGCCCCGCCCGGAGGCGCCACCTCGCCGTTGAACGACGGCAGCGCGGGGGGCGCTATGCCCGCCGCTTCGGCAGGTTCGGAGCCTTCGCCCTGTTCTTCGCCTTCGGGCTGTTCGCCGGTGGGCGTGTGGCCGGCCAGTGGGGTCGGCCAGGCCCAATACTTCCCGAGGCCATACAGGCGCACGTGCAGTTCGCGCGAGTTGGCGCTCGCCTGACTCGCCGCCTGACCGGAGATGTTGGACACGCTGATGGTCGCCGCCAGCGCTTGGGAGAACGGCCACAGGTAGGAGTACGGTTCTCCCGCATACAGGCCGCTGCCGGGGATGTAGAAGTTCTGCTGCATCGCCTCATATCCGACGAGCGCCCGCGCCGCATCGCCGTGCAGCCCGGGCTTGACCTTCTTGGCCTGCTTCTTCCTACTCGGCGCCTTGGTAGTCGTCCTGCTTGGCGTCTTCGCGGGCGCGTTCGATCCCACCGACACACCGCCCGTGCTCGAGGAGCTGTGGGCGAATTCGCCGGGTCGCGCAAGCTTGCGCGGATATTCCGCTCCCGCCGGATAGCGCGATCCGGCGCCCTCGCCCCCGCCTGCGTGTGCGGCCGCCCAGGCAGGCGATCCCGATCCCGACAACACAAGAACGCCCACGAGAGCCGCTGACAGCGACCCAACATAGGCCCGTCGGATATGGGCGTGCCACCTGATCAAGATCAAACTCCCACAACAAACCACGTATGCAAACGATGCGGTCACGGGTATTGTGCCGGGCTTGGGCGACAACTTCAGGAGAGATGCGTGACCACAGTTAGAGAGGCCGCCTTCGAGCTGCTCCGCGAACGCTCGATGACGACGATGTTCGGCAACCCCGGCTCCACCGAGCTCCCGATGCTCACCGAGTTCCCCACCGACTTCCGCTACGTGCTCGGCCTGCAGGAGGCCACCGTCGTGGGGCTCGCCGACGGCTACGCCCAGGCGAGCGGACGCCCGACACTCGTCAACCTCCACACCGCCCCCGGGGTCGGCAACGCGATGGGGGCGATCTTCAACGCGCAGGCCAACAAGAGCCCACTCGTCATCACCGCCGGTCAGCAGTACCGCTCGCTGATGACCCTGCAGGCCAATTTGACCAACCGCGACGCCACCCGCATGCCTCACCCGCTCGTGAAGTGGAGCTATGAGCCGCCGCGCGCCGAGGACGTCCCGCACGCGCTCGCGCGGGCGATCCACATCGCGGCGCTGCCTCCGCGCGGACCCTCGTTCCTGTCGATCCCGATGGACGACTGGGGCGCCGAGGTGGACGAGGAGGCGGTCCGCCACCAGAGCAGCCGCTCGGTCGCCGGCGCCGCGCTGCCCGGACCCGACGCGCTCGCAGCACTTGCCGAGCGGCTGCGTCGCGCCGAGCGTCCCGCGCTCGTCGCCGGTCCCGACATCGACGCCTCCGGCGGCTGGGACGCCGCCATCAGGCTCGCCGAGCTCCAGCGCCTGCCGGTGTATGCCACGCCCGCCCCCGGCGGGGGACGGATCGGCTTCCCGGAGAACCACCCGCTCTTCCAGGGCATCCTCCCGCCGGCCGTGCTCCCCGTCGGGGAAATGCTCGCCGTCCACGACCTCGTGCTGGCGGTGGGCACCTCGGTCTTCCCCTACTACCCCAACGTCCCCGGTCCACTCCTGGCCGACGGCACGGCGCTCGTCGCGATCACGAGCGACCCCGACGAGGCCGCCCGCGCGCCGATGGGCGACGCGATCGTGGCCGACCCCGCGCTCACGCTCGCCGCCTTGGCCGACACGATCGGCGAGTCCGACCGTCAGGCGCCCCCGGCCCGGCCCGCGCCAGAGCCCGCGCCGCTCACAGACCCGATGAGCCCCTCTACCGCGGTACGCGCGCTCACCGAGGTGTTCCCGCCGGACGGCATCGTGGTGCTCGAGTCGCCGTCGGCCACGCTCGCGCTGCGCAACCAGCTGCGCCTGTCGGCGCCGGGCAGCTACTACTTCTCATCCGGCGGGGGCCTCGGCTTCGGGATGCCCGCCGCGATCGGCGTGCAGCTGGCGCAGCCGAGCCGCCCGGTCGTGTGCGTGATCGGCGAGGGCTCCGCCCAGTACGCGATCCAGAGCCTGTGGACGGCCGCCGCCTACGACATCCCCGTCACGTTCCTGGTGCTGCGCAACGACGAGTACGCGATCCTCAAGTGGTTCGGGATGCTCGAGGACATCGTCGGCGCGCCGGGCCTCGACCTGCCCGCGCTCGACTGCGCGGCGGTGGCGAGCGGCTACGGCGTGAACTCGCAGGTCGTAAACGGCGTGGAGGAGCTCGGCGACGGGCTGAGCAGGGCGCTCGCCTCCGGCAAACCCGAGCTCGTCGAAGTCAAGGTCGCCCCGGGGATGGCGCTCGCGTGAGACGCACCGCCGACACCACTCGACCAGCCCCGGAGCCTTCCCTATGAGCGACTCGCGTCCCGACGTGATCGTCGTCGGCGCAGGGCTCGCCGGTCTGGTGAGCACGCTCGAGCTGCTGCGCGGCGGCCACACCGTGCTGCTGCTCGACCGTTGCCGCCCCGAGGAGATCGGCGGCCTCGCGCGCGAGGCGTTCGGCGGCATGTTCATGGTCGACTCGCCCGAGCAGCGCCGCTCGCGCATCCCCGACAACGAGCGGCTCGCGCTCGAAGACTGGCTGCGGATCGCGGACTTCGATCCCGAGGACGTCTGGCCGCGGCGTTGGGCCGAGCAGTACGTCACCCGCGCTCGCGACGACGTCGGCGCTTGGCTGCGCGAGATCGGCGTGCGCTNNGGGGAGCGATCGAGTCCCACCCGCGCCGCGGCGCGCTGGATCTGCGATTTGACTCGCGCGTCGTGGAGCTGCTCTTCGACGACGGAACCGCGAGCGGGGTTAAGCTCGAGTCTGGGTCCGAGACGCACGCGAGCAAGGCGGTTGTCATCGCCGCCGGAGGGATCGGCGGCAACCTCGACCTGGTGCGCCGCGAATGGCCCACCTCCGAGCTCGGCTCCGCGCCCGAGAAGCTCTTGATGGGCTCCCACTACTACGCCGACGGCGCGCTCCACGAAGAGGTGCGGCGGATCGGCGGCAACGTCACCCACCTCTCGAAGATGTGGAACTACGCCGACGCGGTTCGCCACCCCAAACCCCAGCGCGAGCACCACGGGCTGAAGCTGATCCCGCCGCGCTCGGGCGTCATGCTCGACCCCGACGGCCGTCGCTACGGCCCCGTGCCGGTGATGCCCATGTTCGACGCCTACGCCGCGCTCGAGCGCGTGTGCGAGGACGAGCGCAAGTACTCGTGGCTCGTCTGCAACTTCAAGATCGCCAAGCGCGAGCTCGACGTGTCCGGCTCCCAGCACAACCCCCACCTGCGCGAGCGCCGCATCGTCCCGTTCCTGCTCGGCGTGCTGCTCGGCAAGCCCGGCCTCGTCCGGCACTTCCTCGACGGCTCCCCCGACTTCGTGTCCGCCTCGACGCTCAGCGAGCTGGCCGCCAAGATGAACGAGGTGACCGGCGAGAGCGCGATCGACGCCGCGACGCTCGAACGCGAGATCGGCCGCTACGACGAGACGATCGCGCGCGGCAAGGGCCTCTTCAACGACGACCAGCTGCGCCGCATCGGCCAGCTGCGCAACTGGCGCGGCGACCGGCTGCGCACGGCGCGCTTCCAGCGCATCGTAGACCCCAATGCGATGCCCCTGGTCGCGATCCGCCTGCAGGTGATGGCGCGCAAGAGCCTCGGCGGCATCCAGACCGACCTCGGCTGCCGCGTGCTGCGCGAGCGGGGAGACGAGGCGATCCCGGGTCTGTACGCGGTCGGCGAGGCGGCCGGCTTCGGCGGCGGCGGCGTCCACGGCAAGCGCTCCCTGGAGGGCACCTTCCTCGGCGGGTGCGTCTTCACGGGTCGGCTTGCCGCCGCGACGATCACGGGCGCCGAGCTGCCGTTGCGCATCCCCCCGCGCATCGACTGAGCGTCGCGAGCCGGCGACGCGGGCAACCATCACCCACGGCTTTGCAATGGACCGCTCGTCAGGCGCCCACTTCGACTACATAACCGTCGGCCACGTCACGCGCGACACGATCGAGCACCCGACGGGCCGCACGGTCTCCCAGCCCGGCGGAAGCGCCTTCTACAGCTCCCTGCAAGCCTCGCGGTTGGGTTTGCGCACGCTGATCCTCACACAAGGGGTTCCCAGCGAGATCGAAGCGCTGCTCGCCCCCTATCGCGACGAGCTCGGGCTGCGCGTGATCCCGGCAGAGCACACCACCACGCTGAGCACGCGCGGCTCGGGTGCAACCCGCACTCAACGAGTGCTCGCATGGGCCGGGCCGATCGTCGAGCCCGTCGAGCTCGACACCGGCATCCTGCACCTCGCCCCCGTCGCACGCGAGACGCCCGTCGCATGGCGGGGCCGCGCCGACTTCGTAGGGATCACGCCGCAGGGTCTCGTGCGGAGCTGGGAGCGGGACGAACGCGTACCACTCGTCCAACTCGACACCGGCTCGCTGCTGGGCGACATACCGCTCGCTCCGCCCGGCAGCGACGCGCTCGCGGGCGACATCTCTCCAGTCGAGCTCGACCCGGAGCTGCTCCCCGACAACTTCGATGCGGCTGTGATCTCCGAGCACGAGTGCCACAGCTGCCATGCCCTCTTCTCGGCGGCGCGCCGCTGCGGCGCGCACGTGGCGGTGACGGCCGGCTCGCGGCCGACAACCGTTCACCTGCCCGGGGGCGAGTCGGTCGTGCAAACGCCCCTCCCCCCCGTGGCCGCAGTGCGCGATGACATCGGCGCGGGCGATGTGTTCGCGGCCGCCTTCTTCGTCGCTCTGGCCGATGGTCACACTCCGCTGGAGGCCGCCACGTTCGGAAACGCCGCCGCCGCCGTTCGCATCGCGGGCGTCGGGCCGAGCGCGATCGGGCGGCGTGCGGAGATCACTCCCTGAAGACGCCCTCGCGGGCGAGCACCGCGTCGAGCAGCGGCTTCAACTCCGCCGAGTCCACCGCCTGCTCACGGCCGGCGACACGCGCGGCGAGCAGCAGACAACCTCCGACCGGCGCCATCTCCACGACCGCCACGCGCGCACGCGGCGCCACCCGGTGGACGGCCACCGTGAGCGGCTCGACGAACAGCGCGCCCGCCTTGAAGGCGCTGCCGATCAGCCCGACGGGAAAGTCATCCGAGAGGCCCGTCTGCTCGATCACGGCCGCCACCTGCCTGCCGAGCTCGACGGCCGCGCGCTCATACAGCCCACGCGCCACCGCGTCCCCGGCGTGCGCCACTCGCGCCGTCTCGACGGCGAACGCGGCGATCTCCCCCTTCGCCAGCGGCTTGGAGTAGACAAGCGTGGCGAGCGCCTCGACGCTGTCCACCCCGAAGAAGTCGACCGCGGCCGCGCTCAACGCGGTCTCCGGGCCCGAGCGCTCGCGATCGGCAAGCGCCGCCCTGATCGACTGTACGGCGAGCCGGTAGCCGCTGCCCTCGTCGCCCAGCACGTGACCCCAGCCGCCGGCGCGCCAGGCGCGCCCGTCGCGCCCCACCCCGAACACGTTGCTGCCGGTCCCCGAGATCGCCCCCACGCCCGGTTGCGCGCCGGTGGCCGCCGCCCAGGCCCCGACCACGTCGTTGACCACCACCCAGCTCGCCGGACGATTCTCCCGCACGTGATCGGCCACCGCGTCGGTGTCGGTGCCCGCGATCGCCAGCACGGCCGCGTCGAGCTGCTCGCGCGCAATCCCGGCTCGCGCGATCGCCTCGTCGGTGGCCTTCACCAAGGACTCCGTCGCCGCGCGGGCGCCCACCGCGTCGGCGTTGCTCGAGGCGCCGTGACCAAGGTGGAGCGTGTGCTCGCCTGCCTGCGCCCCAGAGGGTGTGCCCTTCAGGGTACGCACGTCGAGCACGGCCGCCAGCGTCTTGGTGGCGCCGCCGTCAACGCCCATCACGAAGCGCGCGCCGGTGTCTGTCCCCGGCTTCAGCAAGGCCGGCGGCAGGGTCACGAGCGGCTCCCGGCGCATGGCGTGATCCTCGCAGGAGTTACGATCGCGGGCATGGCGGTCTCCGCGGTCTTCCCAAACACCGATCTCGGCGCGGG
Organism: Solirubrobacterales bacterium; assembly: GCA_003151895.1. GTDB lineage: Bacteria > Actinomycetota > Thermoleophilia > Solirubrobacterales > Solirubrobacteraceae > Palsa-744. Next base: position 41,379 of record PLYX01000062.1, on the reverse strand, counting down.
GATGTACGAGTCCTTCTACCTGCGCGCGGTCTCGCCGGACGAGCCCGTGGGAGCGTGGATCCGCTACACGGTCCACAAGCGACCCGGGCAGGCTCCGAGCGGGTCGCTGTGGTGCACCGTGTTCGACGCCTCCGCCGGAGCGCCGTTCATGCACAAGCGCACCACCACCGAGCTCGCGGCGCCCGCCGGCAGCTGGATCGAGATCGGCGCAGACTCGCGACTTGGCGCAGGGCTCGCCGAGGGTGTCTGCGGCCCGGCACGCTGGTCGCTGCGCTTCAACACGGATGAGCCTGAACTTCGCCACCTCAAGCAGGCCTGGCTTTACAAGGCTCCGCTGCCGCGCACCAAGCTCTCGAGCCCCGCCCCGGCGGCGAGCTTCGACGGCACTATCGAGCTGCCCGACCGCACGCTGGAGCTGCGCGGATGGCGAGGCATGGTCGGGCACAACTGGGGCTCCGAGCACGCCGAGCGCTGGATCTGGCTGCACGGGATCGGCTTCGAGGAGGACCCCTCGGCGTGGCTCGACGTGGCACTCGGGCGAGTGCTCCTCGCGGGACGCCTCACGCCCTGGATGGCAAGCGGCGCGATCTCCCTCGACGGCCGCCGGCTGCGCCTCGGCGGGCTCGGCGCGCGCGGGCTGAAGGTCGCCGAGAGTCCCGCCCGCTGCACCCTGTCGCTGCCCGGGGAGGGCGGTCTGACCGTCGAAGCCCACGTCGACACGCCGCAAGGGACGGCCGCCGGATGGCGATACGCGGACCCAGACGGCGGGGAGCACGACGTCGTCAACTGCTCAATCGCCGCGCTCGCGCTCAACGTGCGCCCGCGCACCCTGAAGGGCACAAGCGGCTCGGCGGCCCGCACGCTCCACGCTCCCCACGGCGGGGCATACGAGCTCGGGATGCGCGAGCGCGATCACGGCGTGCCGCTCGCGCCGTTCACCGACGGCTGAGCGCCGACTGGCCGCGCAGCCAATCTTTGGCCTGCCACTGATACGGTGGCCGAGCCATGCCGACCGGCTCACCATCGCGCGGCTCGCTCGACACATTCATCGCGTCCGCCCCGACGCTCCAGCGAGCCGGGATGCGCGCTCTCGTGGCGCTCGCCCGTCGCCCGCGCGGCGCGACGCTGCTCGGGCGCGTGCCCGCGGCCGAGCAGCTCGCGCAGGTGGTGACCTCACTCGCCCGCTATGACGATCCCGAGCTCAGCCGCACGCTCGGGTGGGACGGAGCCGCGGTGGTTGCCCGCGGACGGGCGCTGCGACGCGCCGAGGGACGGCCATGAGCGCCCGCGAGACGCGATCGACCACCCCGCGGGCACGACCGTGAGCATCCGCGACTCGGCCCATATCAGCGCGGAGGTATGCGTGATCGGCGCGGGCGCGGGCGGCGCCGTCGCGGCGGCCGAGCTGGCCGAGGGCGGGATGGACGTGGTCGTGCTCGAGGAGGGCCACTGGCACGACCCGGACACCTTCACGGCCCGACCGCCGGAGATGCTCGCCCAGCTCTACCGCGACGGCAGCCAGACGATCACGCTCGGGAACCCGCCGATCCTGCTGCCGCTCGGACGCGGGCTCGGCGGCACCACGCTCATCAACTCGGGGACGTGCTTTCGCACGCCGGCGCGGGTGCTCGAGCACTGGCAGCGCGAGTTCGGCCTGGACGTGAGCGAAGAGTCGCTACGACCCTGCTTCGAACGCGTCGAGGAGGCGCTGTCGGTGGGCGAGGTGACACCCGAGCTGGCGGGTGCCAATGCGGAGGTAGCCCGCCGCGGCGCCGCGCACCTCGGCTGGTCGCACGGCTATCTGCGCCGCAACGCGCGCGGGTGCGTGGGGTCGGGCGTGTGCGCGTTCGGCTGTCCAACCTCAGCCAAGCAGCACACGGGCATCACCTATATCCCGCGCGCCGAACGGGCCGGCGCACGGATAGTGACCGGTGCGCGCGTGGAACGCGTGCTCCTGGAGAACGGCGCCGCAAGTTCTCTCGCGCGCGCCAACGGCGTGCCGGTGGCGCGCGGCGTGCAGGCGCGAATGGCAAGTGGCGCACGCGTTCAGGTGCGCGCACCGATCGTGATCGTCGCCGCGGGCACGATCCACACCCCCCTGCTGCTGGCTCGCAGCGACCTCGGAGCACAGTCTGGCCAGCTCGGGCAGAACCTCTCGCTGCACCCGGCCACCGCCGTGTTCGCGCGCATGGAGGAGATCGTCGACATGGCACACGGGGTGCCCCAGAGCTTCTACGTGGACGAGTTCGCCGGCGAGGGGATCATCTTCGAGGGCGTCGCCGGGCCGCCGGCGTACGCCGCCATGTCACTGCCGTTGACCGGAGCGCGTCACGCCGAGGCGATGGCCGACTACCGCCGGCTGGCGCAGTTCGGCGTGATGGTGTCCGACAGCTCGCGCGGCAGCGTGCAAGCACTGGCCGGCCGGCCGCTGATCCGCTACGACCTCACAGACGCGGACCTGCGGCGCTTCCGAACCGGCTTGGCGCGCATGCGCGAGCTGTTCGAAGCCGCCGGCGCCCGCGAGGTCTACCTGCCGCTCCCCGATGGGGTCAGCCCGGAGCGGGCGCGCCTGCGCGACCTGAAGCTGATGGCTTTCCACCCGCTCGGCACCGCCCGTGCGGACGCGCGTCCCGCGCACGGGGTCATCGACGGCGAGCTTCAGGTGCACGGTGTCCGCGGCGTGTACGTAGCCGACGGCTCGGCCGTGCCCAGCTCGCTCGGCGTGAACCCCCAGATGACGATCATGGCGCTCGCCACGCGGCTTGCCTTCGGGCTGCTCGGCCGCGAGGTGGAGGGATCCCAAATAAACGAGGAGGCCGCATGTCATTCCTGATCGACCCGCCATTGCTCTACAGCGGAGGCCGCACCTACGCGCGCGCCACGCGCGGCCTTGAGCCGAGCCCCGCACGCGACGCAACCGTCGGGGTCGCTTACATGGCTGTGTTCTGGGGCATCAGCATCGGGCTGTACCTCGACCAGGATTGGACCAAGCCGGTGTGGAAGATGTGCCGTGCGGCATCCGGACGCGACTGGATGCTCAACTCGGGCGTGTTCAAGTTCGACTGGCGGGCCGCCGGGCCGCGCACGCACAAGCTCTCAGCCGCGATCTTCGCCACCTATCCACTGTGGCTGTGGTTGGGTATCAGGCGCGGTCGCCGCACGAAGCCGCACGCGGGCTGAGCGAGGACCTCCCCGACGGCGGCGCCCCACAGACGAGTCTGTCAGCGCAGCTGGTCGATGAAGGTGTAGATGACCATGAGGCTGACGAGGACGACGAAGACTCGAAGCGCCCACAGTCCGGCTGTGGCGCGTGCGCTGAGTGCGGCTCGCGGTACCGGCCGGGAGGTTTCGGCTACGAACTGATCGCGCTCGAGGTGCATGATCAGCTCGTCCTCGAAGCGCTCCTGTGGTTGCAGATCCCGCTCTCGGATGCCGGGGTCATGGTGCGCGTCGTTCATGACCGATGCTTCTGTATTCATGAGCCGATGAGATGGATTGTCTGTAGGAACGAGTCGATGCCGTATGCGGCTCCGCAGAGTCCGACGAACGCGATGACCGCGACCCCGATCACGTTGGTTGAGCGCTTGTTCGCCCACGCGCCCATCAGTCCCTTGTCGTTGGCGAGCATGACCATCAAGACCAGGCTGACGGGGAGCAGCACGGTCGCGAGCACGTTGGCGTTGAGCGCGATCGACAGCAGCGGCGCGCCCGGAATGAGGATGACCGCCGCGGCGAGCAGCGCGACCCCGATGTTCGCGGCATAGAAGACGATGGCGTTGCGCGGCGAGCTGTTGAAGCTGTGGGAGACCCCGACGCATTCTCCGGCGGCATAGGCGGTGCTGGCAGAGATCGTGAGTATGGCCACCGCTCCGGCCTCGATGAGTCCCAGCGCGAACACGCTACCGGCGGCGCCGCCCGCGACGTGCCCCAGCGCCTGTGGGAACCCGGCGCCCGCGAACCCCTGGATGCCCGATATGACCTGATGCCCACCCACCCGCAGCGCCGCCCCGGCGATCAGCGCGCCAACCCCGAAGATCGCGGCCAGAACCGCGCCCACCGCGGTGTCATAGCGGCCGTGTTTGACGTCGCGGGGAGTCATTCCCTTGTCGGCGCAGGCGCTCTGCTGGAAGAAGATCATCCATGGCGTCACCGTGGCGCCGATCGTTGAGGCCAGCAGCAGCAGCAGTGTGTTGAAGCTCCCGCCGGGAAAGGGGCTGAAAGCCAACGAGCTGACGAGCGCTCCGACGTGGGGTTTGACCAGGATCGCGGCCAGCAGGAACAGGCCGTTGAAGAGGGCCATCCCGAGCACGATCCGCTCCCAGCGCCAGTAGCGCCCACCGCTGAGGGTGAACACGACCAGCGCCAGTCCGAGCGCGACGGCCACGCCGGAGCCGAGGTGGAAGTAGGCCAGCCCAACACGGATGGAGATGAACTCGGCTACGAGCGTGACCAGGTTGGTGAGGGTGAGATCGCCGGCGCCGAACCAGCCCCACACCCTTCCGTAGCGCTGCAGAACCAGCTCGCCATATCCACGGTGGGTGACCGCGCCGACGCGCATGCACATCTCCTGGCAGACGTAGGCCATCGCGAACAGCACCGGAATGAACGGCACGAAGAACCCGAGCCCGTACTGCGCCCCGTCGGAGGCGTAGGCGATCATGCTCGGCCCGTCGTTCTCCCCGAGCATGGCAAGGATCCCGGGGCCTACCAGCAGCCACAAAAGCCGCCACCGCTTGCTGTGTCCGCGAGCGTGATGAACGCGCGAGCGGTCCCACGACCGTACGGCGTCCTCCTCGGTCAGCGGCGGCAGGAGGAGACCGGGGGACACGGCGACTTCAGTCGTGGCCATCGACCGGCTCCCTGCGGGTGGGCGCCCGGTGCTTCTGAGGTGTCTGGTCGACCTCGACGCGCATGGCGCCGGCAAGCTGGCCGCCGATGGCATGCTCGTGTCCCGCGACCCTGACGAGCAGTGGACCGCCGAAGGGCTGGCGCTCGAGCACGTGGATGCGCCCCCCCGGCAGGATGCCCTGCTGGGCCAGGTAACGCAGCATCTCCGGGTCGGCGTCGGACACGCGCACGAAGGTCCCCTCGTCGCCGGGCACGAGGCTCTCAAGGCTGCGGGTGGGGTGCTCCTCGAGCTCCAGGTCAGCGCTCGGGATCGGGTCGCCGTGCGGGTCGATCGTTGGATTGCCGAGCTTCGCCGCGATCAATTCCTCGAGATCCTCGGAGAGGACGTGCTCGAGCACCTCCGCCTCGTCGTGCACGCGATCCCAAGGCATCTGCAGGGCTTCGGCGAGGTAGAGCTCGAGCAACCGATGATGGCGGATCACCTCGAGTGCGAGCCGTCGTCCCTCGGGGGTGAGCCGTACGCCGCGATATGGCACGTGCGAGATCAGTCCTAGCTCGTCGAGCTTCTTGAGCATCCCCGACACCGAGCCGCTCGTGAGATCCAGCCGCTCTGCGAGCGCGTTGGTCGAAACGGGCTCGTCCGCCCGGGTTTCCAGCGTGTAGATCGCCTTGCTGTAATCCTCGATCGCCGGCGAGCGCACACTTTCCTTGGAGACCATGCACAAATGATAAGGCATGCCAAGACTTTGTTCAAGTGCCACCGTGAGCTGGCTGCACGGCCAAGTTTGTCGGCGGCGGGTAACATCGGAGGCTGCGCCCCCCGCGCAGCGACTGGAGGCTTCGATGACAGCGATTGACACCAAGCTCGAGGACCAGCTCCTGCTCGAGCGCGAGATATGGGCGAAGGGGCCGCCCCACGCCCTGTTCAAAGACCTGCGTCAGGGCTGTCCGGTCCACTGGACCAGGGAAATCAGCGAATTCCCCGAGGAGGGAGGCTTCTGGTCGGTGACGAGCGCCGATGACATCCACAAGGTCAGCCGCGACTGGCGCACGTTCTCCTCGGAACTGGGCGGCGTGACCGTGATCTCGACGATCTTCCCGCTCGAGCTGACGCGGGCGATGTTCATCGGGATGGACCCCCCCAAGCACGACCGCGTGAAGGCGCTCTTTCAGGCTGGGTTCACCCCGAAGAGGATTGCCGCCCACGAGCACGCCATCCGCGAGATCGTGCTGAAGACGCTCGACGGCCTCGAGGGACGCGCCAGTTGCGATCTTGTCAACGACGTCGCCCAGCCGGTCGTCTCACGCGTGATCGGCAGCTTCATGGGCATCCCCGAGGAGGACGACGCGACCTGGGCGCGGCTGATGAACTCGACGCTCGGCGCGGGCGACCCGGACCTCAACCCCGCGGGCGTGGAGAGCGTCATGGAGAAAGAGATCCCGGAGATCTTCGAGCGCTGCGGGCGCATGATCGCGCAGCGGCGCGAGCACCCGACCGACGACCTGACGAGCGTGCTGGTGCATGCCGAAGTGGACGGGCAGAAGCTCGAGGAGCACGAGATCGTGATGGGCTTCTTCCTGCTCGTGGCCGCCGGCAACGACAGCACCAAGGCGACCTACTGCAGCGGGATGCGCGCGCTGATGGAAAACCCCGACCAGCGACAGCTGCTGCTCGAAGATCCGTCGCTCGTGCCCGCCGCGGTGGAGGAGTCGCTGCGCATGTTCCCCGCGTTCGCCCACTTCAGGCGCACGGCCACGAAAGACACCGAGCTCGGCGGCAGGCAGATCAAAGAGGGTGAGCGTGTGGTGATGTGGTACGTATCCTCCAACCGCGACGAGTCGCGCTTTGAGGACCCCGATTGCTTCGACGTGCGCCGCACCACCGAGCACCAGGCGTTCGGAGCGGGCGGACGTCACTTCTGCCTCGGCACCGCGCTGGCGCGACTGGAGTTGCGCATCCTGTTCGAGGAGACGCTCAAGCGCTTCCCGAAAATGGAGATCATCGGCGAGCCGTTGACGGTCGAGTCGGCGTTCATCAACCAGCTCAAGACACTCCCGGTCCGGCTGACGCCCTAGGGCGAGCGGACTCGAGCGTGGCTCCGAGCAGGCCGGACGCGTGACTGAGAACCCCACCGGCGCCGCGAGCGTCACCGTGGCGCCGACGATCGACGAGATCACGCTCGCCGACGATCCCTCCCGCTGGGAGGCGCTCGGCTTCACCACCTCCGACGGCGCCGTGCAACTCGGCGCCGTTCGCTTGGCGCTTGCAGGCCGAGACGCAGGGCGGGGAATCCTCGGTTGGTCGCTTCGCGGGATCGCGAGCAGCGAGCTCGACGGCCTTCCGACCACCTATTCGGACCGCCCACCCCCCACCGCCGGCCCCGACCATCCAAACGGCGTGATGGCAATCGACCACGTGGTGGCGTTCTCACCGGCGCTCGACCGCAGCGTGCGAACGCTCCGATCCGCCAGGCTCGACCTGCGCCGCATCCGCGAGCAGCCGACACCGGCGGGAGCGCCTCGCCAGGCGTTCTTCCGGCTCGGCGAAGTCATCCTCGAGGTGGTGCAGGAGCCCGAGGAGGTCATGGAGCAGCGCTCCGCCGGCGCGAACGGGCCGGCGCGCTTCTGGGGCCTGGCGCTGCTCGCAAGCGACCTCGACCGAACGGTCGCGCAACTGGCCGAGCACGCGAGCGAGATCAGGCCAGCGGTGCAGCCGGGGAGGCGAATCGCAACGCTGCGGCGCTCATCGGGGCTTGCGGCGCCGATCGCGCTGATGAGCCGCACCGAGGGCTCCCGCGAGGCCTGACCGATCCCCGAGTCGCGTCGGAGACACCCTCCACCCGCGGCGATCGGGCTTCTCGCGCGTGGGTAACTTCGCGGGGCGCTCGCGGCGGGCGCCGGGGTCACCCTGAGCCTGTGCTCTGGGTCGCGGTCACGAAAGGCGCTCAGTAGCGCAGCAACGCCGCAATCGAGCCGTGGCGCTCGAGCTCGCCCGCATGCCCGCGCATGATGAGCACCTCCACCGACCTCACCAGAGCACACTCGATCGCGCGCTCCACGATGTTCTTGTGCGGGCGCATCGCCGTCCCGTCGAGCGAACACAGCCGATCCTCGACGTCCAGACGACCGCAGCGCGGGCATACGAATCCCGGCGCCGTATAGCCGCGTGCGACCAGGAGCATTTGCACGCGCCCCTCCTGCAGCAGCCCAAGCGTCTCCTCCAACCCCACCGAGGCGTGTCCGTCTGGCGCCAACCCCTCCGTCAGGCGGTCGAGAGCGTCGCGTTCGCGCCCGCTCTCCTGCGCCTCGATCGCGGGCAGCGCCCGCCCGTAGACCTGCTCGGCCGTGGCCCGCTCGACGTCGATCTCGAAGTGCCCCTCGACGCGCTCGCGCAGGTCGGGATGCAGCTCCCGTTCGACTCGCGGGCGCAACTCCAGCGAGCAGCCCAACACGAGGTGGTGAAACGGCTCGCTCCGGCAGCGCTCGGACAGCAGCTCGCACGTCTGCCTGATGTGCCCGTCGATCTCCTTCTGGATACCACGCTGGTAGCGCGCCTGCGACCAGCCGCCCTGGCTGTGACGGCGGTGCACGTCGTCGAACACGTGCTGTATCTCCGACAGCGAGTCGCGACTGCCGAGGAAGATTCGGCTCGCCCGGCTGCTGAGCAACAGCACGCACCAGCGCTCTGGGCACACCATCTCGACGAGCGGCTCGATGACGGCCCGTTCATCGAGGTGGATGGCGGGCGCCACGCCGTCAGGCAGCGCGAGCACTTCGAAGAAGCCGTCCGTCTCGCACGAGAACACCGCGAGCCCACGCGCCCCGTTCACGGCGAGGCGCTCGTCGACGAAGAAGCGCCTGACCCGCATGATCTCGTGCGCCCCATCCCGGTCCCCCATCGTCCGGGCCTGCGTGGCCGCCTCGCACAGCAGCGAGTCGAGCTCGATGCGACGGTCTGAGATGTGGGGCGCCAGGGAAGGGTCCAGGTTCAGATAGAGGCTGAGCACCGGACGACCGCCGGTACGCAGCCCCACCAACCGGCCGAGCGCTGCTGGGCTCACCGTCGAGTGCTGCATCTGGCGGTAGCCTCACACCGTCGGTTCCGGCGCACATCCGCGCCGCGCGCGCATCCTTCTCCGCGAAAACTACGGACTCGGGCGCGTGCGGACGAGGGATCGAGCCGAAGTCCCCTACCGCGGCGCTTTCACCCAAATCCGGGTAGACCCAGCAGCGTCGGCAACTCATCGAGCGATCGGAAAGTCACGGCGCCGGCCTGCCGCAGCGCGTGTTCATCACTGTCGGCGGTGTAACCGAACACACGCATGCCGGCCGATACGCCGGCCATGACCCCGGAAGGCGTGTCCTCCACGACTACGCAACGGGCAGGATCGGCTCCGATCTCGGCCGCCGCGTGCAGGAAGAGGTCGGGGTGGGGCTTGCCCAGAGCGACGCTGTAGGCCGAGAACAACGTCGGCTCCGGAAAGAGACGGCGAAGTCCGGTTATGTCGAGTGAGAGTCTCGTCTTCTCGAGCTTGCCTTGAGAGGCGACGCACACCGCGACCCCGGCCGCGCAGACTCGTTCGACGACCTCAGCCGCTCCCGGCACAGGTCTGAGCTCACGATGGAACGCCTCGGCGCGCTCGCTCTCGAACCGCACCAGCCAGTCATTCGGAAGCGAGCGGCCCAGCTTCTCCTGCGCCCGATCGAAGACCTCGCCCAACAGCAGGCCTTGGTAATCGCGACGAGCCTCAGCCAGGGTTGTCGGCAAGCCATCAGTGGTCAACAGACGGGCGAGCACGCTGTTGGAGATCACCTCGCTGTCGACCAGAACCCCGTCGCAGTCGAATATGACCAGCTGCAGATCGCGCACCGGCGAGATTATCCCGCCCTCTCGTAGCGCCGGCTTGGACCCACTGGAAGTGGAGCAGGCGACCCAAGACCCCGAAATCAAGCTCGCCCTGCGCGAGGCAACCGATGCCGCCCATGGCCTCGGCGTCTTCGGCGTGCCAACCGTCGCCGTCGGCGGCGAGCTGTTCTGGGGCGACGATCGGCTCGATGACGCTGCTACCCGTCTCGAATGACGACTGGTCAGATCCCGTGGTGCTAACTACAGGATCTTCCACCACGCGGTAGCGTTAAATGGCAGTTCTTCGCATCTGGACCGCTGATGAGCCCTACTAACTCGCACAACTTGCCCGAGATCTTTCGCCCGGAGGACAGCAGGTGGGCGAGCCGTGCCGCCAAGCGCGGTGAGGTCCGCAAACTCGCGCGTGGGCTGTACACGAGCAATCTCCAGGAGCCGGCGGAGCAGCTCGTGCGCCGTCGTTGGTATGACGTGTCGGCGCTGTATTTCCCGGGCGCGGTGATTGTCGACCGCAGCGCCGTGCTCGCCGGGCCCGCCGATGACGGCTCGCTGTTCTTGGATATCGGCTCACGCCCGATCAACCCGCGTCCGGTTGCGCTTCCCGGGCTCACGCTGCGCCCGCGCAACGGGCCCGGTCCGATCGAAGGCGACGTCCAGTTCATCGGCCTGCGCATGTCGGGCCAGGCACGTACAGCCCTGGAGAACCTGCGGTCCTCGCGGGCGCGGACAGGCGTTTCGCGCACGCTTCGGCGAGAGGAGATCGAGCAATGGCTTGACCGAATCGCGCGGGCGCGCGGGATGAGCGCGCTGAACGAACTACGCGACCGGGCGCGTGAGATCGCGCCGGCATTGGGCGCCGAGAGGCAGTTCGAGCAACTGGACCGGCTGATAGGGGCACTGCTTGGCACACGCGATGCGCCACTCCGGACGGCCACGGCACGAGCGCGCAGGGCGGGTTTGGGCTATGACGCCGACCGGCTCGCGCTGCTGGAGACCCTGCGTGCCGAGCTGGCGACGCAAGCGTTTGCGATACGTCCCGAGCCACCAGATCCCGAGCGGCTGTTCGCCTTCTTCGAGGGGTACTTCTCGAACTGGATAGAGGGCACCGTGTTCGAGGTGCGGGAGGCTGAGCAGATCGTCTTCGAAGGACACATCCCAACCCAGCGCCCAGCCGACGCCCACGACGTGCAGGGCACCTTCGAGGCGATCACAGACGCCCGCTTGCGCGCCTCACCGCCGACCAACGCGGACGAACTCGAGGAATACCTGCGGACCGCCCACCGGCTCGTGATGGGCGGACATCCCGAGGCGGCGCCGGGGCAGTACAAGGAACAGTCAAATCGCGCCGGCATGACCGTTTTCGTGCGTCCTGAGCTCGTACGCGGCACTTTGCGCGAAGGGTTCGCGCTGCTCGATACGCTCCAGGCGGGGCTTGCAAGAGCCATCTTCGCGATGTTCCTCGTTGCCGAGGTTCACCCGTTCACGGACGGTAACGGTCGCGTCGCCAGATTGCTCATGAACGCCGAGCTCTCCCTCTACGCGCAGTGTCGAATCATGATTCCGCTCCCCTATCGCGACGAGTATCTGACAGCGCTGCGCGCACTCAGTCAGAATGCGAATCCCACTCCTCTGTGGCGGGTGATCGACCGCGCCCAACGGTGGGCGTCGCTGATGCCCTGGGCCGGCCACGACCATGTGCTGGAGCTGATGAACCTGACCAACGCACTCATCACCCCCGAGGCAGCGAGCGCCGGCAATCTCCACTTGCTGGACCCAGTCTGAGTGGTGTGGAGAGACGGCGTCGGAGCCGTGGAGAGACGGCGTCGGAGCCTAACTGGTAGAGCGACTTGCGACGCGTTGCCGGTGTAAACCAACGACGCCTCCCCGCGCGAAGCATCTGCGCGGCGATGTATGCCGCCTCGATCATGATCTTGCTCGCGAGCAAGATGGGACACGGGTGGGGGTTCGTGGACCTCGCCGTGTATCGCTATGGGGCGCAGGGGGTCCTCGACGGGACGCACCTCTACGCGTTGCGGTTCCCGGGGGCGCTCGCGTTCACCTACCCACCGATCGCCGCGCTGCTCTTCCTTCCGCTGACGTTCGTGCGGATGGCTGTGCTCGGGCCAGTTGTGACCGCCGGGAGCATCGTGCTGCTGCCCGTAGCGCCGTGCGCGCGGGACGACGCGGAGACGAGGCGTCGGGCTTCTCCCTCTGCGCCCTCGGCGCGCTGCTCGTCTCGCCGATCTCCTGGTCGCATCATTGGGTTCTGGCGGTTCCCGCGCTCCTGCTGTTCGCGCTCGGTGCTTGGCGCACAAGGTCACGCGCCCGCTTGACCGCAGCCGCCATAGCCGCTGCGGTGGGCTGGTCACACGTGATCTGGTGGGTGCCCATGAACCTCCCCGGCCTGAAGCTCGGGGTTTCTGTCACGCCCCGAGAGGCGTGACAATAGCTCGGGCTTGGGGCACCGGTTGCCCGGTGCCTTGCTCCCTTCGCTTCCTGGAGGGTCCAGGCGTCTCAGGGGTCTTCGACGACGCCCGGCCTTCACAGGCTCTTCGGGTCTTGCGACCCTCGGGAACCGGCATTCCACCGGCCGATGCTGCTGGTGCTGCCGATGCTTCCGCTTCGGCTTGCGCTGCTCGGTGCTCCGCGAGTCCTCGCTCGCGGATGTTGCATGCGGCATTGACATCCGCGTGGCGCTCAAACCCGCAGGCAACGCAACGGAAGACCGCTTGGCTTTCGCGGCTCTCCGCTGCGACGTGTCCGCAGTTCGAGCATTCCTGAGAGGAGCGGCAGGCGTTCACGATGTGAAACCCCGACCCGTACCACAGGCACTTGTAGGACAGCTGGCGGCGGCCCTCACCCCAGCACTGATCAAGGATCGCGCGGTTAAGGCCGGCCTTCTGCGCGACGTTCACGCCGGGCTCCTGCACGGTGCCCTTCGCCGAGGCGGTCATGTTCTTCACGCGCAGATCCTCGGCGAAGAGCAGTGCGTGGCCCTTCGCCAGGCGCGTGGTCAGCTTGTGCAGCTCGTCGTGCTTGCGCCGGCTCGCGCGGTGGCGGTAGCGCGCGAGCCGGCGCAGAGCCTTCTCGCGGTTGCGAGATCCTTTCTGGCGGCGGTTCACGCACGACTGCAGCCGCCCGATCTTCGCCCACTCGGAGTCGGTGAGGACCGGCAGGTGGTGGCGCTCGCCCCCGGAGGTCGCGTAGCTATTGGAGACCCCGGCGTCAAGGCCCAGCGCTCCTCTCTCAGGGGTGCTCGGGTCGGCCATCTCGACCTCGCAGGCGAAGCTCGCGTACCAGTCGTCGGCCTCACGGACGACGCTCACGTTCTTGCACTCGCCCTCGAACAGCCGCTCGCCAAGCCTGGGCCAGCAGTTGCGCAGCGACACCCAGCCGAGCTTCGGTAGGCGCACCTGGCCGATGCGGGCGGGGTCGTGGACACCAATCTGCTTGGGGTCCGGGTCTGGGAAGCGGAAGCCGTCGTGCTCCCCGCGCCTGCGCGGCTTCGGGTAGCGCGAGCGCCCCGCGAAGAAGTTCTGGTAGGCCCGGTCGAGATCGCGCAGCGCCTGCTGGAGCACGTGCGCGGGAGCCTCCCGCAGGAACGCGAAGGCGGGGTCGGCCTTAACCTCCTTCAGGAAGTAGGTCTGGCGCATGTAGCTCATCCCTTGGCCCGTGAGGGCGTAGCCGAGGGAGCGCTGCTCAAGACCCGAGTTGTAGACGAGCCGCGCGCAGCCCGCGAAGCGGCGGCACAGCACCTCCTGCTCGGGCGTGAGCCTCAGCCTGTGCTTGTAGGAACGGTGGACCAGCATGTCCAGGAACTATAGTTGGCCTCATGGACGGAAGACATGAGTTTCGTACCGGCAGGCACGTGGTCTCAAGCCTTCACGTACATTTGGTCTTCATCACCAAGTACCGCCGCGGCGTCATCACGCAACGCGTCCGCTCAGAGCTCGAGCAGAGCTTCCGCAAGGTCTGCGAGGACTTCGAGAGCGAACTGCTCGAGTTCGACGGAGGCGACGACCACGTCCACCTGCTCGTCGCCTATCCGCCCAAGGTCGCGCTGTCAGGACTCGTGAACAGCCTCAAGGGCGTGTCCGCCAGACGCATCAGAGCGCTCAACCTCCCCGAGGTCTGCGGCAAGTTCTCAGGAACAGCCTTCTGGTCGCCCTCTTACTGTGCCGTGTCCTGTGGCGGCGCGCCCCTGGACATCATCAAGCGCTACATCCAAGACCAGCGCCGGACGCCTTGACCCCTCCCCGAAGGAATGGGCTTGCGGCGCCCATTGGTCAACCATCCCCCGCACTCCGAGCTCCACCTCGACGCGGCGCAACTCATCTTCGCCGACGCCTACGTGCTGCTCGGGCTCGCGGCGTTGGCTCTGACCGCCGTCGAGTTACGAGCGGAGCGACGGCTTCGCAGGCTTACGCTCGCGCGGTAGGGCCCTGCCGCTCGTCGCGCCTTCCGCTGCGACGGGAGCTCCACCAGCTCCAGCCGCCGACGGCGACGACCGGGACCACGAACATCGCCGAGGTATACCAGTGGGTGAGGCAGGCGAACACGATCATGCGCTTCTCAAAAGCTACCACGCGCGCGTCGCGCCACGAGCAGCCCTCCCAAGCCCGCGATCAGGCCGAGCGCGCCCACGACCAGCGCGGTGATCGCAAGGCCCTTGCTAGCGCCGCCGGAGGAGCCGGCGCTCGCGGGGGCCGCCGCTGCGCTTTGCCCTGCCGGCGTCTGCCCGGGCGTGGGGCCGGCCTCGCCTCCGGCGACATCCTCGATCACGCCGCCCTTGGCGGTGATGTTGACGGTGGGCGCGGGGAATTCGGCGCTCGGGGAGCCGATCCAGTGGACGACCTTGCCGTTGCTGTAGTACTGGACGGTCTTGAACGCGAGCGATTGGCCGGCCAGGTTCGCGGGCATCGCAATCGACAGCGGGAACTGGACGAACGCGCCGTTTTCGAGGCGGCCGAGCGTTGAGCGGTCGCCCGTCCAGATGATCTGCGAGACCTCTTCGTCGACGGGGCCTTCGTCGGTCTGGATCGGCTTGGCGGGTTTGGTGATGACCTCCTTGACGCTCCAACCCGGCACGTTCTGGGTGTCGATCGCGGTGAACCCGGGGGGGATCTGCATGTCGATCTTGTAGGCGTAGGCGCCTTCCTGCTCGCCGGGAACGCGGACGTTCAGCGTGACGAACGCACCCGCCGGGATCGTGTTGGGGTGCAGGCTGATGTGCGCCTGGGCGGCCGCCGGGGCGGCGAGCCACGCCAGCGCGATCAGCGTGGCGATGGTCCTGGGCCTCATGTGTCCTCCTGGATGGCTCATTTGACGGGAACGTCGATCGTCTTTGTGTGCTCTTCGAATTCGGAGACGCGATCTGTGATCTGCAGCTGCCACGTGCCCCCCGGGCTCAGCTCGGCGGAGTTCAGCACGTAGTGGCCCGGGCCGGCGAGGTTCGGTTGAAGTGGGAGCGGGCCGATTCCCTTGGCGGGGAGCTTCGCGGTGACGGTCAATTCCTTGGTGGCGGTGAACTGGGCGCCGGTGGTCGCGTCGATCAGGTACAGGTGGACGGTGTTCAGCCCGACCCTCGCCGGTTCAACTGTCATCTCCAACTCCGCCGGCCCGAGCGTCGTGGTCGTCGAGAACGGCCCGCTCGCCACGTCTATCGGGGGGGCGTAGCTGACGAGTGCCGCCGTTACCCCGAGCACGGTGAGCATCAGTGCGAGCTCCCCCCGCATGGATCGGCGCGCAAGGACACCTGCCGCGCCCGGTGGCTCTCCGGCGCCGGCAATCCGCCTCAGCGCCGGGATCACGCGATTGCGGTTGACCCACCCCAGTCCAATCAGCGCCAGCAGTAGGGCGGTCTTTGCGAGAATCAGCGCGCCGTAGGTGGTGTGCAGCAGCCCATCCACCGAGCGCACGTCAATGTACGCTTGGAGGACACCCGTGGCGGCGATCGCGATCACGGAGCCGAGTGCCAGCGGGGAGAAGCGCACGAGCACCGCAACCAGCAGCCGGCTGCGCAGCGTGCCCTCCAGCCCGCGAGTCGCGGCCGGCAGCGCCAGCAGTAGACACGCGATCCCGCCTACCCAAACGCTCGCGGCGAGCACGTGCACCACGTCGGCCGGGAAGAACACCCCCGTCGGACTCTGGACGCTCGCGTGGCCGCTCAGCGCGGGGGTCATCGCCAGGAAGGCGGCGCCTATCCCGACCACGACGATCGCCACACGCGGTGGATAGGGGCCGAGCGCCGCGCCGCCGGGAGCTGTGCCGTCCACGTCCGGAGCCGTGCCGCCGGCGCCGAGCGCGGCGGGGCGCAGCACCGGGATCGCCTCGCGCCGTGCGAGGCGTGCCGCGATCAACAGGGCTCCGAACGCGACCCACACGATCCCCCGCGCACCCCACACCTCGCCAAAGCGGCTTTTCAGGGTGTCGCTCACGATCACGCCTTTCAGCGACGCCCACAGCGACACTCCGGCGGCGCTCACGCCCTGCAGCAGGATGCCGAGTACGCTCGCCGCGATCCCGAGGGCCACGGCGAAGATCAGCAGCAGCTCGAGGCGCCGCGCAAACGCACGCGAGGCTCCCTCCCAGCCGCTCTCCGCGCCAGCGGTGGACGCGAGGCCTGGCAGCCACGCGCAAAACAGGAACACGAGTCCCCCGAGCCCCAGCGCAAGCGAGAGGTAGTCGAGTCCACGAGCGACCCCGAACGCGACCTCGGTGACCTGGCCGCTCTTGTTGCGGTCGATCAATCCCGCAACGGTGAACTTCGGCGCCGCGCCGGCATGGCCGATGTTGAACACGAGGCCCCCGTACACGATGTGCGTGTCGGCCGAGATCACGCGATAGGTGCCGGTGTAGGTGCCGTCCGGCAGGTTCGCCTTCAGGCCGACACCCATCCAATGCTGTTTACCTTCGGGATGGCCCACGTCGAGGTTGTCGACCTCTTCGCCCTGCGCGTTGTACACGCGCACCGCCCCGAGCGTCCCGCCGACGGCCTGGTTGAACTCGAAGATGACCTCGGCGGGCTGCTTGGGTACGATCGCGCCCGATTGCGGCGAGGTGCCAAGTAGCTGCGCGTGAGCGAAAGCGCTAGGTGCGCCCGTTAGCGAAGCGCCGACGAGCAGAGCGACCGCCAGGCACAGACGGCGTGCCCGCACCTCACCAAACCTCCCGGGCGGGCGGGCGCGATTTGCGGCGCCGTCGCACGAAGAACACGAACGCAAACGCGGCCGCCACGATCACGATCAGCGCCACGATCGCGGCGGTGGGAGCTTTCGAGCTCTCCGGCACCCAGAAGAGCTGACCGTCCACCACTCCCTTCTGCACTCCGACGGAGATCGGCACGCTCCAATCGAAGATCTTCGTGCGCTTGCTCTTGTCAGTGACCTGAGGGGGCGTCACGGGGCTCATCCAATGGATTCGATGGTCATGCCATTCGAACTGACCCGTCCGGTCGACCACCACCCACTTCGGGGGATCGCTCGCGCTCGCCGACGGCGGGACCGTGACGTTCGCGTAGAAGTTCGTGTTGAGGTACACGGCCGGCGAGCGCACGTTCTGTTCGGTCGTGCCGTCGGGTTGCACGCGCGCGTAGGGCTCGCCCGAGTAGCCATAGACGGTCACCGTCTTGCCGGTGTGGTTGGTCAACACGAGGCGGTCGGCGAACTCGAGCACTTCGAGGCTCAGCCCCGGCACGTTCGGTGTGACAGAAGTTATTTCGGAGCGGTAGTGGTAGCTGCTGCCCTGGTCGTTGATCGGGTTTCCGCTCTCGGCTGACGGGCCCGGTTGCGTGGCCGTGTTCGCAAGCGCGTTGCCGGCCGGCGCCAGCGCAAGGGCGCCGAGCAGGGCGATGATCAGACGGCGTGACATGAATGCTCCTCGGAGCTCGAAGGGACGGGTGCAAGCAACATGATGCTCAGGTGCCGACGGCGGAGAGCAGCCACAGCCCGAAGCTCGTGAACGCGACCATCACGGCGAGCATCCAGTACTGCGAGCGGATCGCCTCCTGCCCGTCGCGGTAGGTGGCGAGCGCGCGGTCGTGCGCGAGCGTGAGCCCTCCCACGTGACCGGCGATGAGCGCCGCGACCTGCACGTACCAGATCGCCGCATAGGAGACGATCGCGTAGTCGATCTGATAGGCGCTCGTGCCGAACAGGTTGGCGCCGTTGCCGAGCGGGTCGGACGCCAGGTAGCCGATCGCCTGACCCTGCCAGATGAGCAGCGAGAAGTAGTGGGCGAGCACGTAGGCGAAGCCGATCGGCACGAGCGTGTGGGCGAACTTGCGGCGGAGCTCTGCGGCGGTGAAGCCGGGGCTCACGCTGTGCACTCCAACTATCCCCAGCCGGTAGACGCCTGCGATGAGCGCCACGCACAACACGAGCCCCACCGAGTAGGCGAGCTCGAACGCGGGTGTTTGGGTGAAGCCGAGACCGGAGAACACGCTCTGGAGACTGGGCTCGACTTTGCCCCACACACTTACGTTGTTGCTGAGGCCGTCGAAGGTGGTGGTGCCGATCACCGCGCACACGAGCGTCACGGTGCCGGCCACCACCGGCATGTCGGGCAGGCCGCTCAGCAGCCGGCGCGAGCAGATCACGCCGCGCCCATCCCTGCAGAGCACGGAGATACGCGAGAGCAGGTTGAAGTAGACGCCGAAACCGTCCGCCCGCTGCCCCCACTCCTCCACGCCGAACAACAACATCCCGACGAGCATCACCAGGAAGTAGGCGAGCGACAGCGTCGCGAGAGTCGCCGGGTGGTCGCGATCGGCCTGGACATATACGAGCTCGAGCCACGCAAACCCGACAAGTGCAGCCACCGCCGGCCATACGCCAAGCCTCTCCGGGTAGCGCAACGGCGCTCGCTCGAACGATCGAGGAGCAGTGCGACGGCATGACCACCAGATCGCCCGCGCGCACGAGCGCCACGGACTGAATGCTCTGAACACGTCGCCGAACAACACGCTCGCCACCGGGAGACCCACCCAGAACACCACGTAGATGAAGGTCGGTGAGAAGTTCGCGTTAGGCACCTGGGCTCCCGCAAAGCCGGCGTACACCACCAGAACGAACAGCCCTACCCCAAAAACATTTGGCAGGAACGCAACAACCGCGGGCATCGTGAACAGCCGTTTGCGATGCTCGCTCTGCAGTGCGGGGCGCGTCCACAGCGTCGAGAGCGCCACGAACGACACCACCAGCACGATCGCCGCGGTCCAGCTGAACAGCCACACGGGGATCGGCAGGTCGGCCTTCCCCACGATCCCGTGCGCCGAGGCGCCCTGCGGGAACAGCAGCGCCGCGATGCCAAGGCCGCCGAGCGCGGATGGCAGCAGACGACGGATGGGGAGCATGCGCGCGCCAGTCTACGTCACGAGCGCCACGCGCCCGCCCGGTCACCGCGGGCTCGCTCACGTCGTACGCTGCAACTCTGGTGCTCATGCCCACCCTCGCCACGTCCACCGCCGTCGAGGCGCTCACGCAACTCGGGCCACTGGCCCTGCTGGGTCTCGCCTACGCCAAGCGGGTGCACACGCTGGGGCGCCAGGACCGGCCCGTGCCGGGCTGGCGCCAGGCGTGCTTCTACGGCGGGTTCCTCACGATCGGCGCCGCGCTCACCTCGCTCGGGAGCGACAGCCAGGAACTGCTCACCGCCCACATGGTCGAGCACCTGCTGCTCGGCGACATCGCCGCCCTGCTGATCGTGCTCGGCTTGACCGGTCCCCTGATCGCGCCGATCCTGCGCGTCAAGCTGTTCGACCGCCTGCGCATCCTCGCCCACCCGCTGATCGCCTTCCCCTTGTGGGCGATCGACCTGTATGTGTGGCACCTGCCCGTCTTCTACGAAGCGGCGTTGCGTCACACCGGCGTGCACCTGCTCGAGCACGCCATGTTCCTCGGGCTGGGGATCAACATGTGGATGTGCCTGTTCGGGCCGCTGCCGATGCCGCGCTGGTTCGGCAATCTCGCGAAGCTCGGCTACATCGTCGCCGTGCGTCTCGCCGGCACCGTGCTTGGCAACGTGTTCCTGTGGTCGGGCACCGCCTTCTACCCGTTCTACACGCACGGCGACGCGGTGTGGCACGTCTCTCAGATCGCCGACCAGAACCTCGCCGGCGCGGTGATGATGATCGAGGAGAGCATCCTCACCCTGTGCCTGTTCTGCTGGCTTTTCCTGCGCACCGCACAGCAGGGCGAGGAACGCCAGGACCTGCTCGACTTCGCGAGCTCCCATGGGTTGCAGCTGACCGAGGAGCGCGCCACGCGGGCGGTGAGCGCCGGTCGCGGCGCGGAGCTGCGCCGGCGTCTGGAGGCCGTGTCCGACACAGTCGAGCGAACCTGAGCCGCGCCGACCCGCCGGCCCGTTGCAGAGGTATTCAGCTCGTCGCCAGCAGAGGCGCGTCGTGCGCGATTTCCTGGGGGGTGAAGCTCGCCGCGTACAGGGTCGTCACCTTGCCTTGCGCGCTGATCCCGTACACCAGCCCGGTGTGATTGACAAGCTGCGGCTGCTGGGCGTCCTGTTCGGCGCCAACCCCCCACGCCTTCCACACGCGCGCCAGTTCGTGCGCCGCGCCGATCAAGTACTGCATCCGCCCAGCCACCCCGTGACGCTGCAGGAACACCGCCACCGCCTTGGGAGTGTCGCCGCGAGGATCCACCGACACCGCGATCACCTGTACCTTGGACGCGTTCGCGGGCCCCATCGCGTTCAGCGCCACACCGAGATTGGACGCGATCAGCGGGCACACGTCCGGACATTTGGTGTAGAGGAATGTCACGAGCACCGCCTTGCCCTTGTACTCGGCGATGTTCACTCGTTCGCCCCTGTAGTTGCGCAATGCGAGCGGAGGCTCGGCCTCGGGGGGCGAGGCAAGCGAGCCGCTGTACTTGGGCGACGCCACGCCGTGGATGTTCCCGGCGCTCGGACGACTGCTCCCGCCACCCAGGCTCAACACCGCCACGCCTCCGGCGATCACGAGCAGCACGACGAGCGCGAGCGCCACGCGCAGGTTCAGCCCCCCGCTCGACGGGGGCTCGGAGGGCTCGGCCGGTGGCGACTCTTGCGCTGCCATGATCTCCCGAAACTAGCACCACCGCCGAGAACCGAGGAGCCTCAGTCGGTGAGCGTGCCACGGAAGGAGGGCCTCTCACCTGACCCGCGGCGTGGGAAGCACCTACGACAACGTCCTGTAAGCGGCCGCGTAACTGTCCTGTAGTGCACTGCGAAACTGTATAGTAGAGATGTGCCCAGGGCCGACGACCACAACCCAGCCGACACCGCCAAAGACCCCTACCGGCGGCGCGTGGTCGACGACGAGCTCGACGAGCTGCTCGCCGGCCTGCCCGCCATAGCGATCGACGGCCCGAAGGCCGTCGGCAAGACCGCGACCGCGCTGCGACGTGCGGCGACGATCTACCGACTCGACGACGATGCCGAACGGTCCATCGTCCAAGCTGACCCATCACGACTCCTCGAGGGCAAGCGGCCAGTCCTCATCGACGAGTGGCAGCGCTTCCCAGCGTCTTTCGACCGCGTGCGACGGGCGGTCGACGACGGCGCTGGTCCAGGGAGCTTCCTTCTCACCGGCTCAGCCTCGCCGGCAAGCCCTCCGACGCATTCGGGAGCCGGCAGAATCGTTCGTGTGCGCTTGCGGCCGATGACACTCGCCGAGCGCGGCGTAGGCGCCCCAACCGTCAGCTTGAGCGAGCTTCTCGCGGGGGGCCGAGCACCGATCGGCGGACGTACCGACATAGGCCTTGATCACTACGTGGAGGAGATCCTCGCATCCGGATTTCCCGCCCTCCGCGGCCTCTCCCCTCGCCTGCTGCGAGCACAGCTCGACGGTTACCTCGAGCGCATCGTCGATCGTGACTTCGAGGATCTCGGTCGCCAGGTACGAAGGCCAGCCATGCTGCGACGATGGATGCATGCGTATGCCGCGGCCACCGCGACATCCGCCTCCCACGAGAAGATCAGGGATGCGGCAACGAGCGACCGTGGCGAGACGCCGACCAGGGCCACGACGCAGCCATATCGCGACGTGCTCGAGCGCCTCTGGATTCTCGACCCGATCCCAGCCTGGTTGCCAACTCGAAACCGGCTCGCCCGTCTCTCCTCACCACCAAAGCATCACCTCGCAGATCCGGCGCTCGCCGCGAGGCTGCTCGATGTCGACGCGGATGCGTTGCTGCACGCGCGGCCGGCCGGACCCCCAATACCTCGTGACGGAACGCTCCTCGGAGCCCTATTCGAGTCGCTGGTCACGCTCTGCGTTCGCGTGTACGCGCAGCACGCCGAGGCACGAACCGCGCACCTCCGCACCTGGAGCGGCGACCGGGAGGTCGACCTGATCGTCGAGCGCGGGAGCGCGATCCTCGCGCTCGAGGTGAAGCTCGGCCAAGTACCCGACGACCGAGACGTACGTCATCTTCTCTGGCTCCAAAAAGAACTCGGCGGCGACCTGGTGGACGCCGTTGTGGTGACAACGGGACCGGCGGCCTACCGACGCCCCGACGGGATAGCGGTCGTACCGGCGGCACTCCTCGGTCCCTGATCTCACAGTCGCGGCGCCGCGCGCTCGGCGATCAGCGGCCGAACCAGCGACTGCGACGACTCGATCCGAAGTGACGCTTCTCGGCGACGGGAGACGCTACTCGGCCAGCGCTCTCTGTTCCGCCGCCCGCGCCAGTGTCGCGTAGGCGGGTGTGAGGAGCTCGGCGAGATTCCGCCCCCCTACCTCGACCGGCGCGGGGCCGAGCTGGCGCAGAAGCGCGTCGGTCGCCTCGCCGGCGAGCGGGCTCACGTGGAGAGCCTCCAGCTCGGGGCCGCTTTGCCAGAACGAGTCGAGCACGGTGGACAGTGGCACGCCTGGTTCGGGCGCTTGAGGGGCCCGCGTGGACTCCGCGCTCGTTCCGGCGCCGCGACTGACGGGCACGCGACGGGCACGCAGGCGCTCCAGGAGCTCGTCCTGGTCGCGCCCTCTCCACGTGAAGATCAGGAAGGGGTCCTCGTCGAAGCGCTCGGCGAGGATGTAATAGACGGCCGCGATGTGCTTGCACGGGTTCTCCCCGTCCGGGCAGTTGCAGGTCGCGGTCAGCTCGCTCACGGAGCGCGGGAACAGCGCCAGCTTGCGGGAGGCGAACAGCTCCTCGACGTCGTGCGGCATCTCGCCCGCGAGCAGCTTCGCGAGCGGCAGGGCCTGCGAGGCCATCGCCTTCTCCGCCCGACCCCACTGGTTCTCGGTGAGCGCCTTGAAGCGGATGCGCACGCGGTAGGGCGAGTAGCGCGACCCCTGCACTTTCGCCAAGACCACCCCGTGCTCGACGTCGAGCTCGACGACCTGGCCGGCGCGGGCGTAGGTGCGTCCGCGCGTCAGCCGCGAGCCGGCGCCGAAGGACTCGAGCAGCTCGATGAAACGCCTCGACCACCATGTCTCGCCGATCGCCCCGCGCCGGCTGCGCGCCTCGATGCCGCCCTGCGCCGGCAATGGCCGCGAGGGCTCGTAGAAGGGGTGGTGGTCGAAGGGGGTCATCGTCAGGCAGTCGAAGTCATGGTCGAAGGGGTCACCCGTCAGTCCGCCACCGCGTCGGCGGAGAGCGTCACCAGCTCGCGCAGCTGGGCGGTGTCGAGCTCCGTTATCCAGGCCTCGCCGGTGCCCACGATGCGGTCGGCCAGGTCCTTCTTGCGATTGATCAGCGTGTCGATGCGCTCCTCGAGCGTGCCCACGCACGTCAGCTTGCGCACCTGCACGTTCTTCTTCTGCCCTATACGGAACGCCCGGTCGGTCGCCTGATCCTCCACCGCGGGGTTCCACCAGCGGTCGAAGTGGACCACGTGGTTGGCGGCGGTGAGATTGAGCCCGGTGCCGCCCGCCTTCAGCGACAGCACGAACACGGGCGGGCCATCATCACCCTGGAACCGCTGCACCATCTCGTCGCGGTCGCCCCTGGAGGTGCCGCCGTGCAGGAACATGACCTCGCGGCCGAGACGCTCCTGCAGATGTCCGCGCAGCATGTGCCCGAACTCGGCGAACTGGGTGAAGCAGAGCGCGCGGTCGCCCTCGGCGAGCGCTTCGGCGAGGATCTCCTCCAGGCGCGCGAGCTTGCCCGAGCGGCCGTCCAGGTTGGAGCGGTCCTTGAGCAGGTGCGCCGGGTGGTTGCACACCTGCTTGAGCTTCACCAGCGCCGCCAGGATCACCCCGGAGCGCTCGATCCCTTCGACCTGCGCCGCCTTCTGGAGCATCTCCTCGACGACCGCCTCATACAGGCTCGCCTGCTCCTTCGTCAGGTGGCAGTCGACGCGCATCTCGATCTTCTCGGGCAGGTCGGTGATGATCTGCTTGTCGGTCTTCAGGCGGCGCAGGATGAACGGGCCGGTCGCCCGCCGCAGAAGCGCGGTGGCGTGCTCGTCGCGATAGCGCTCGATCGGTGTCGCGTAGCAGCGCTTGAACGTCGCCGCCGGGCCCAGCAGCCCCGGGTTGAGGAAGTCCATGATCGAGTGAAGCTCGGTCAGGCGGTTCTCCACCGGAGTGCCCGTGAGCGCGACGCGGTGACGGCCCGGCAGCGAGCGGATCGCGCGCGTCTGCTTGGTGTCGATCGTCTTGATGTTCTGCGCCTCGTCGAGCGCGATCCGCTCCCACTTCACCGCGGCGAGCGTGTCGCGGTCGCGGGTCGCGAGCGCATAGGTCGTGATCACGAGATCGCTCGCGCGCGCGGCGCGCGCGAACTGCTTGTCCACCAGCCGTTCGGGGCCGTGATGCACGTGAACGCGCAGGCTCGGCGCGAACCGCTGTGCCTCGCGCTCCCAGTTGCCCGCGACCGACATCGGACAGACAAGCAGCGTCGGCGCCAGGCGTTTGCGCCGAGGTTTGCCGGCGCCACGTTGGGTCCGGGTTGCAGTTATTTGGGTTGACCCATCGGACTGCGACCCATGAGACCGCCGCTCGGCATGCTCGCGCTCGGCGAGCAAGAGCGCCAGCAGCTGCACCGTCTTGCCAAGGCCCATGTCGTCCGCCAGGCACGCGCCGAGGCCGAGGCTCGACAGGAACGAGAGCCATGCGAGTCCTCGCTGCTGGTAAGGCCGAAGCTCCCCCTCGAAGGTGGCGGGCGTGGAAACCTCCTGCAGCTTGCGGTCGCCGTTCGTGGAGAGCAGCTCCTTCAGCCACCCACCGGCCTCGATCTCGACGGCCGGCGAGTCGGTCTTGGCCTCGGCGCCGGCGCCCAGGCCGAGGCTCTCGCGGATGAGCTCCCCCGCCGGCGCCTGACCCCGCTCGGCGCGGCGCTCGAAGAACGCGAGCGCCGCCTCGACGTCCTCCGGGCGCAGCACGATCCAGCGCCCGCGAGCCATCACCAGCGGCAGCTTCAGCGCCGCCAGCTCACGCAGCTCGGCCAGCGAGAGCGTCGCGTCGCCGACGGCGATCCTCCACTCGTACGCGCACAGGCCGTCGAGGCCGAACAGCCCGCTCCCCTCCTCGATCTCACCGAACGGTTCCACTTTCAGCTTGAGACGCAGCCGCTTGTTCCACCACGGCGGCGCGAGCACACCGAAGCCGGCCTGCTCGAGCGCGGGCGCGGCGTCGCGCACGAACCCGATCGCGGCCTCCGGGGCCAGATCGACACCGGTCGGGGCGGCCTCGCGCAGCGCCGGCTCAAGGGCGGGCCACAGCCGCAGCGCATGACCGAGCCCGCCGAGCAATCGCTCCTGCGGATCCGCCAGCCGGTGGCCGAGCGCCTTCAGTCCGCTCCCGTTGGAGCTCCACACCTGCTCGGCCGGGACGAGCACGCTCGGATCGTCCTTGGCCTGGAGCAGGAACTCGACACGCCAGGGATCGGAGTCCGGCCCGTCTCCATCCACACCCAGGCCGCCGTCGGACTCGGCTTGAAGCTCGCCCTCCGACCACCCCACCGGCTCCTCCGGCTCGCACAGCCGAAAGCAGGTCCGGAACATGCGGTGCTCCGCATACCGCTCCCCCGCCTGCCGCCACTCGTCGACCTCCTCGGCGAGCGCCGCCAGCTCGCGCTCGTCCCCGTCGATGACGACCGGATCGGGGTCCGTCAGCGCCGCAACCCATGCGTCGACGACCGGGAGCCTGCGCTTGGACCGCCGGCGCGTTCGCCGCCCGGCGAGTCCGTCGGCGAGAAAGCTCCGCGCACACGCATCGACGACAGCCCCCAGCAGATCGCCCACCACCGCCTCGGGCGCATTGCCCTCCTCGGAGGACGAGGTCTCCGCCCGGACGAGCGGAGGCATAGCCGCAACCAGCATCCGCACGCGCTCCGCATCGTCGGGATCGCCGGGCATCGCCCGCCACCACGCGACCCACCCCTCCTCACGCCGCGCCAACCCGGGGAGCAGCCGGCCGCGCGCAACCAGCTCGAGCGCGAGCTTGCCCGCCTCGGCCAGGAACCACAGCGAATCGCCGAGCGCCACACCCGCGGGCTGAACGGCGCCGCCGGCGTAGCCGGGGGTGGTCGGCAGCGCGAGCAGCACATCGAGCGCGGCGGCCGGCCCGAGCCCGACCGCCGGAACCACCCAGGGGTCAAGCAGGTTCGCGTTTCCTTGGCGCCGCTGCTCGTCTCCCCGCAACAGCTGCGGCGAGTGCTGGGGTCCGTCGTCGGAGGAGGGCAGCATCAGGTGTAGCTCGCGCTCGAGGAGCGCGTCGGACTCGAGCGAAACTCCCAAGGCATCGAACGCTCCATCCAGATCCGGCGCCGAGCAGGCGAACGGATGCTTGCGTGGCCGCGGTTTCGCCGGTCTGCCCCCGCGACGCCTCGGGGCCCGCGCGGGCAGATCAGGGTCCTCTCCCCACACGCAAAGCTGCGAGTCGCGCGACCAGACGGCGTGCAGGGCGATCACGCGAGCATTCTGTCGTGGCTGGCGGACACCTCGGTGAGCTGCCCGCGGCAGCCGGCGCACCGAGCGGCTCCTCCACGGGATGTCACCCGGCCAGCGAAGCCATCACGTGCTTGAGCACCGTGTAGTCCTCGAGTGAATAGACGCTCAGGTCCTTGCCATACCCGGACTCCTTGAAGCCGCCGTGGGGCATCTCGGAGACGAGCGGGATGTGGTCGTTGATCCAGACGCAGCCGAAGCGCAGCGCCTTCGACACCCTCAAAGCCCGCCCCACGTCGCGCGTCCATACCGAGGAGGCGAGGCCGTAGCGCGTGGAGTTGGCCCACTCGATCGCCTGGGCCTCGTCGGTGAAGCGCTGCACGGTGATGACCGGGCCGAAGATCTCGCTCTGGATCAGCTCGTCGTGCTGCTCCAGCGCGGCGATGACGGTGGGCTCGAGGTAGAAGCCGCGGCGCCCCGGCTGGGCGCCGCCGGTGACCACCTCCGCGTGGATGGGCCGTCGCTCGAGGAAGCCCTCGACGCGCTTGCGCTGGCGCTCGGAGTTGACGGGGCCGAGCGTGGTCTCGGGGGCGAGCGTGTCGCCGATCACGAGGCCACGGGCCTGCT
The DNA here is from genome assembly GCA_003151895.1 of Solirubrobacterales bacterium. Taxonomy (GTDB): domain Bacteria; phylum Actinomycetota; class Thermoleophilia; order Solirubrobacterales; family Solirubrobacteraceae; genus Palsa-744. The sequence goes on along the minus strand of PLYX01000062.1, from coordinate 14,210 downwards.
CTGCCAGGCCCGCGACCACGTCGTCGTAGACGTCCGCGCCGGCGAGCACCCGCGTGGCGGCGGTGCAGTCCTGACCGGCGTTGTAGTAGCCGGTGGCGGCGATCGTCTCCATCGCGCTTGCCATGTCGACGTCATCGAAGACGATCACGGGCGCCTTGCCGCCGAGCTCCAGGTGCACGCGCTTGAGCGTGTCGGCGGCGGTGCGTGCGACGTGCTTGCCGGTGGCGACCGATCCTGTCAGCGAGACCATGTCCACGTCGGGGTGCTCGAGCAGCGCCTGGCCGGTGGGCTCGCCGGGGCCCATCACGACGTTGAGCACGCCGGCGGGCAGGATGTCGGCCGCCAGCTCCGCCATCCGCACGGTCGTCACCGGCGTGGTCTCCGCGGGCTTGAGCACCACCGTGTTGCCGGCCGCCAGGGCGGGCGCGATCTTCCAGATGGCCATCATCAGCGGGTAGTTCCACGGGGTGATCTGGCCGATCACGCCGACCGCCTCGCGCCTGACGAACGAGGTGTAGCCCCGCATGTACTCGCCGGCGGCGCGACCCTCAAGGCAGCGCGCGGCGCCGGCGAAGAAGCGCAGGTTGTCGGCCATCACGGGCAGCTCGTCGCGCGAGACCGCCACGATCGGCTTGCCGGCGTTGAGCGCCTCCAGGCGCGCGAGCTCCTCGCCGTGCTGCTCGATCGTGGCTGCCAGCGCGAGCAGCGCCTGCGAGCGTTCGGCGGGCGTCGTCTGCGACCAGCCCTCGAACGCGCGACGCGCCGCCCGAACGGCGACTGCGACGTCCTCGGCGCTTGAGACAGGGGCGCGCCACTGCTCCTCGCCGGTGGCGGGGTTGAGCACGGCCATCGTCTCCCCGCCTTCGCCGACCACAGAGTCTCCGTCGATGAGGTTACGAAGTGTGTGTGGGGCGGTGGCCATGGCGCTTGCCTCCTTGGATCTAGCGTGGGGTTCTCGGGGACTGGTTTTTTGGGGGGATTGCTGTTCTATCCATGTGCCCTGAACGCGCCCCGTCTGAAGACACGGGCGTTGCGAGCGCGTGCGCTACGGCCGGGTGGACGAGCTCGCCTTCGCGGACATTCACGCCGAGGCGCAATGCCTCGCTGCGCGCGATCGCCCGCTCCACCCCTGCCGCCAGCTCGATCGCATAGGGAAGCGTGGCGTTCGTGAGCGCGTAGGTGGAGGTGATGGGCACGGCGCCGGGCATGTTGGTGACGCAGTAGTGGGTGATGCCGTCCAGCTCGAACGTGGGGTCCGAATGGGTGGTGGGCCGCGAGGTCTCAAAGCAGCCGCCCTGGTCGATCGAGACGTCGACGAGCACCGCATGGCGCTTCATCGAGGCGAGCTGCTCGCGTGCGATCACGTGCGGGGCGCGTCCGCCGTGGATCAGCACCGCGCCGATCACCAGATCGGCGAGCGGCAGCATCTCCTCGATAGCGAGCGTGGAGGAGTAGACGGTGGAGGCGCGTCCACCGAACGCCACTTCGAGCTCACGCAGGCGGTCGATGGAGCGGTCGAACACGAACACGTCGGCCTGCATCCCGATCGCGATGAAGGCGGCGTTCATCCCGACCACGCCGCCGCCGATAACGAGCACGGTGGCGGCCGCCACGCCGGGCACGCCGCCGAGCAGGATGCCGCGCCCGCCCATCGGCTTCTCGAGCATGAACGCTCCCGCCTGCGTGGCGATCTTGCCGGCGACCTCGCTCATCGGGGCGAGCAGCGGCAAGCGGCCGCCGGAGTCCTCGACCGTCTCGTAGGCGATGCAGGTTGCGCCTGAGCGGAGCAATCCTTGAGCCAGCTCGGGCTCGGCAGCGAGGTGCAGGTAGGTGAACAGCGTGTGCTCCCCATCGAGCAGAGCCATCTCCGAGGACTGCGGCTCCTTCACCTTCAGGATCAGCTCCGCGCCCGCGAACAGCGCCTGCGCGCCCTCGACGATCGTGGCGCCCTGCGCCTGGAACTGGGCGTCGGAGATCGCGCTGCCGACGCCCGCTCCGGCCTGGATCAAGACCTCGTGGCCGCGCGAGCAGAGCTCGCGCACACCGGCGGGGGTGATCGCGACGCGATACTCGTCCGGCTTTATCTCAGTGGGCACTCCAACTCTCACTGGGACTGCCCCCTATCGACGCAAGATGGAACAGCAGTCCCCAAAAAAAATCCACATGGCGATCTCATCGCGCGAGCTCCCTGCCCCGCAGCGCGAGCCAGAACTCGATCCGGTCGCGCGCGTGCGAGAAGTCGCGCCCGGTGAGCTGTTCCACGCGCTTGATGCGGTAGCGCAGCGTGTGGCGATGGCAGTAGAGCGCCTGGGCGGCCTTCTCCCAGTGGCCGTTCTGTTCGATGAACACGTCCAGCGAGCGCAGCAGCTCGTCGCCGTACTCGCCCTCGTCGGACTCGACCGGCCCGAGCACGCTCTGGCAGTAGGAGGCGAGCGCGTCGTCATCCTGCAGGGAGAGCAACAGCTGGAAGGCGCCGAGGTCCTTGTAGGAGGCCACGTCCGGCGCGCTCCCGTTCGCAAGACGCACGGCTTCCAGCGCGCAGCGCGCCTCGTGGAAGCTGCGCCTGAGCATGTGCGTTGGCGCCGGCCGGGAGGCAGCCGCTCGAACCTCGCCGAAGCGCGCCTGAAGCTCGCCGCGCACGCGCCTTGCCAGCTCGATCGGGTCGTTGCCGGGCGCGGCGTCCTCGCCCCCGGCCGACCCTGGCGCGGCGCTGGGCGTCCCGGCCGAGCCATGCGACGCACTGGGCGTTCCGGGCGCAGCCTGACCGTTGCAATCGACGACCGCGCACAACAGCCCGTTGCGCAATGCGACCAGGCTGTGCGCTCCAAGGCGCTCGAGGATCGCTTCGAGCGTGGAGGCGGCGGTGCCGGGCTCGCGCAGCGCGAACGCCAGCACGGCGGCGGTCTCGCCGATTCCGAACGGGCGCAGCCGCGCCTGCAGCTCGTCAGGGTAGAGCCTGCCGGTGAGCGCCTCCGCCAGAACGTCGCCCGCCATGTTGCGCTGCAGGAGCTCGTAGCGCTCGTTGAGCAGCTGCGCGAACACGCGCTCGGTGACCGCGATGAACGGCAGCTCATACGGCACCTCGAACAGCGGGAAGCCGCGCTTGCGCGCCGTGTTGAGGATCGCGGCGGGCACCTTCTTGTGCACGAAGCCGGTGCCGAATCCGAGCCCCGCGATCTCGCGCTCGGCGAGCCGCTCGACGAACTCGCGCTGGGGCTCTGCCCCCATCAGCTGCAGTCCCGTGGTCAGCAGGAGCTCGCCCCCGCGCAGCCACGGCGTGGGGTCGAGCAGCTCGGTGGAGTGCACCCAGCGCACGCTGACCTGCGCGTTTTCCTCGCCCGTGGCGAGCGTCAGGCCCAGCTCCGCGACGAGGCTCTCGACGGTCAGCATCGAACTATCGCTTTACGACCCGCTCCCACGCCTCGCTGAGCACTGGCCGCAGGATCGCCTCGATCTCCTCGAACTGCTCGCGGTCGGCGATCAGCGGCGGGGAGAGCTGTATGACGGGGTCGCCGCGATCGTCGGTGCGGCAGATCAGCCCGCGCTCGAACAGCGCGCCGGAGAGGAAGCCGCGCAGCAGCTCCTCTGACTCGTGCGCGTCGAACGTCTGCTTGGTGTCCCTGTCCTTGACGAGCTCGATCGCGTGGAAGTAGCCGGCGCCGCGCACGTCGCCGACGATCGGCAGGTCACGCAACCCCTCGAGCATGTCGCGGAATTCGCCCTCGTGGGCGAGCACGTGCTCGTTGATGTGCTCGCGCTCCATCACATCGATGTTGGCCATCGCCACCGCGCACGCCATCGGGTGCCCGCCGAACGTGAAGCCGTGGTTGAAGATCGCGCGCGCGTGCAGGAACGGCTCCGCGACGCGGTCGGAGGCGATCACGGCGCCCATCGGCGCATACGCCGAGGTCATGCCCTTCGCGGTGGTGACGATGTCCGGGCGGCAGCCGAAGCGCTCGCAGCCGAACCAGTGCCCGAGCCTGCCCCAAGCGCAGATCACCTCGTCGGAGATGAGCAGCACGCCGTGGCGGTCGCAGATCTCGCGCACCCGCTGGAAGTAGCCCTCCTGCGGCACGAGGCAGCCGCCGCCGTTCTGGACCGGCTCGAGGATCACCGCGGCGACCGTGTGGGGGCCCTCGAACAGGATCGCCTCCTCGATCGCCTCCGCCGCCCACAGCGGGTCGCGCTCTTCGGTCCAGCGGTAGGAGTTGGTGTTCACCACGTGCCTGCCGCCGGGCGTCAGCGGCTCGAACGGCTCGCGCAGGGGTGGCAGCCCGGTGGCGGTGAGCGCCCCCATCGAGGTGCCGTGGTAGGCGAGATAGCGCGAGACGATCTTGTGCCGGCGCGGCTCCCCGCAGGCGGCGTGATATGCCTTGGCGAGCTTCCACGCCGACTCGACCGCCTCCGAGCCGCCGGACACGAAGAACACGCGGTTCAGGTCGCCGGGCGCGAGCGCGGCGATGCGCGCCGCCAGTTCGATCGACGGCGGGTGGGCGTAGCTCCAGTTCGTATAGAAGCCGAGCTTCTTGGCCTGCTCGGCGGCGGCCTCCCCCAACTCGGCGCGGCCGTGGCCGACGTTGACGCAGTACAGCGCCGAGAGCCCGTCGAGGTAGCGCTTGCCGTGCGTGTCGTACACGTAGCAGCCCTCGCCGCGCTCGATCACGGGCACCTCGTGGTCCTCGTAAGCGCCCATGCGCGTGAAGTGCATCCACAGATGACGCTTGGCGAGCGCCTGCAGGTCGCCGCTCGCCCCCGCCGCCGCCACCGATCGATCGCCCGCGGGGCACCCAGCCCGGAGGGTTGGGTCGGGCGACATCAAATTTGGAGGATCGCTTGACATAGACACCTGGGACAACGGTATCGCTCGCACTTGTGCCTCTCAATGCGCTACTCGTTCAACAAGATGTCTACCCGTTGTACGAGATGTACAAAACCTGTGTGACTTCTTGGCGGTTGCTCCCCTTGCGAATGCGCCAAACCCGTCCTACCCTTCGTGATTGTGACGATCGATACACGTGCCAATGGGACGGTGGTCGACAAGGGTCTGAAGAAAGACGCGATCGGCTACCTCTCGAACCTCGTGATCGGCGTGGCCTCGACGGCGCCCGCCTACTCGCTGGCGGCGACGCTGGGCTTCATCGTGGCGGTCACCGGCGTGGGCGTGCACGCGCCCGCGGTGCTGCTCGTGGCGTTCGTGCCGATGCTCCTAATCGCGGGCGCCTACCAGGGCCTGAACAGGGCCGACCCCGACGCGGGCACGACGTTCGCGTGGACGACCCGCGCGCTCGGCCCAGGCACGGGCTGGGTCAACGGCTGGGCGATCTTCCTCGCCGACGTGCTCGTGATGGCCTCGCTGGCGGACATCGCGGGCATCTACACCTTCAAGCTCTTCGGCTTCACCGAACTGTCCGAATCGACCGCCGCCGTGATGGCGGCGGCGGTCGTGTGGATCGCCGTGATGACCTGGATCTGCTATCGCGGGATCGAGCTGTCCGCGCGCATCCAGCAGTTCCTGCTGAGCGCCGAGATCCTGATCCTCGGCGTGTTCGCGGTGGTGACGTTCGTGAAGGTCTACGCCAACCACCCGGCCGGCTCGATCGAGCCGGCCTTCGCCTGGTTCAACCCGTTTGCGCTGAGCTTCAAAGCGCTGATCGACGGCGTCCTACTGGGGATATTCATCTACTGGGGCTGGGACTCGGGCGTGGCGGTCAACGAGGAGTCCGAGGATGCCAACGAGGGACCGGGACGCGCCGCGGTGATGTCGACGATCCTGCTCGTCCTCATCTACGTGATCGTGTCGGCCGCCGGCCAGGCGTACGGCGGCACCGGGCTGCTTACGAACGAAGCCAACCAGAGCGACGTGCTGAACGTGCTCGGCTCTAAGGTGTTCGGCTTCCCGTGGGACAAGCTGCTGATCATCGCGGTGCTGACCTCCGCCTCGGCGTCAACGCAGACGACGATCCTGCCGACCGCGCGCACGACGCTGTCGATGGCCTACTGGAAGTCGATCCCGAAAGCGTTCGGACAGGTGCACAAGCGCTATCTCACCCCCAGCTTCTCGACGCTGATGATGGGGGCCGTGTCGATCGCGTGGACGCTCGTGATCCTGAACCTGTCGGAAAGCGCGCTGGAAGACTCGATCGTGGCGATCGGCTTCCCGATCTGCTTCTACTACGGCTTCACCGGGATCGCCTGCATCGTGTACTACCGCCACGAGCTGAGCAACAGCCTGCGCGACCTGATCCTGCTCGGCATCGCGCCGCTGTTCGGCGCGCTGATGCTGTTCGGCGTCGCGGGCTACGCCGCCGTGTACTACGGGCACGCCGAAAACGTCTCCTCCAAACCGATCCTCGGCATCACGCTGCCGCTGTGGATGGGAATCGGCGGGATGCTGATCGGCCTGATCCTGATGCTCGCTTCGCGCCTGCACTTCCGCGACTACTTCTCACGCAAATTGGAAACGGTCGAACCGGGCTTGTTCGAGGAGCCAGTGGAGCACGCGCCGGCCCGGTTCTGAGCTGGGGCAGCCTGCCGTGAAGGTGGGACAGGGCGCGCGGATGGGAGGCCGCGCGCCGGCCTTCCTCAAACCGCTTCAGCGCTCGCCGGCGCCGTGACGCCACAGCCAGACGTACCAGAACACCACGGCGATCAGCACTCCCAGCGGGAGCACGAGCGTGAGGACGGAGCCCCCTGAGAAGGAGGCGAGGACCGGTATCGCTGCTTGGGGCATTGCGTTCCTCCTCTACTGATGGTCGCTCACGAGTCCGCCCGTCGCCGCCTTCACGGCGACGGGCGGCTTGGTCGAGGGCGGCGCGGTTGCCGTCACCGGCGCCAGCCAGCGGTGGAAGTAGACGAACAGCACGATCACGAACGCGATCGAGCCCGGCACCCACATGATGCCGGCCGCGATCTGCTGGTCTGACAGGGCTGAGATGCCGCCCGGACGGGACGCCTGCTGCGCGTACGCTCCGTACAGCGGGTGCGGAGCGAGCGCCAGCACCACCGCCAACACCCACATCACGACCATCGCGCCGACGAGGTAGGCGACGCGCTGCAATTCGCCCAGGCTTGCGTGCAGCGGCGGCGAGTCGATCACCTGCTTCCAGAACATGAGCGCGGTCGCGAAGAACAGCGTGTGCTCGAGCGCGTGCAACGTTTCCGAGGTCAGCGTCGCATCGAACAGCACCGGCACGTGCCAGCCGAGCACCACGCCGCAGAACAGCACGAAGCTCGGCAGCGGCCGTCCGAGGGCGGCGCTCATATGCCGCAGCCAGACCAGGCGGCCGCGGGTGAAGCTGCGCCCGAGCGATTGGCGCGCGTCGAGCGGCAGCGAGCGCCACAGGCGAACCCATGGGCGCGCCAGCACTATCAGCGGCGGGGCCACCACCAGCAGCAGGATGTGCTGAAGCATGTGCGCCCAGAAGAGCTGCTCGCTGAGCCGCTCGAGCGGCGAGGCCAGCGCGACCAGCAGCACCACGAGGCCCGCGTAGAAAGAGCCGTGTCGCAGGCGACGAAGCGCGGTCGTGCGCGGCGCGGCGATTGTGCGCCGATTGCCGTACCAGTAGAGGATCGCGAGGTCGACCACGAGAACGAACGGCGGATCGAACGACCAGTCCCAGAAGCCGGGCGTGGCCGAGCTCGCCGCGAGCACTACACCAGGTACAGCGTCACCCACGTCACCACACCGATCCCGGCCAGGTAGGACCAGAAGAACACGACCGCGTCCAAGCCCGGGGCGATCAGCCGATCGGGGTCGGCGATGTCACCGTGAGCGGAGGCGGGCGCGCGGCGGGCGCGCAGCTCGGTGGCAACCTGCGTCTCCAACCAGTACATGGTGGCGAGCACCGCGATCATGTAGAGGGCGGTCCAGCTGTAGAACACGCTCGCGTAGCCGCCGTCGGTGGGGCCGAAGTGCTGAACGGTGTACTGGATGCACTGCACCGCCACCGCGGCCAGCCCGAGCAGCAGCGAGCCGCTCGCCGCCACGACCCAGCCGCGCGAGTGTCCTCTCATCTGGCGGCCCGCGACGATCGCGAGCAGCGCGCTCACCACGACGCACGCCACCACCACCGCGCCGAGCGTCTGGTCGGGCTTCACGTTGGCCGGATGCCACATGCCACTCTCGTTCAGCGAGCGCAGGTAGAAGTAGGCGAACAGAAAGGCGAGGAAGAAGAAGGTCGAGGCGCCCGCCAAAAGGCGCGAGGCCACATATAGCGAGCGAGCGCCGATCTCGGGCGGCTCGGGTGGGATCGCGACATCCACATGGACGCCCGCGACGCCCGGGTTCAGCGGTACGCCCGCGCCGGAGCTCTCCACATCAACCTCCCGCCGACACCGCGGGCGCCGCCCCGCGCGACGGCAGCGGCGTGCCGTATTCGTAGGGGTCGGAGTCGATCACGGGGATCTTCTCGAAGTTGTTCACCGGCACCGGCGTGGGCACCTGCCACTCCAGCGCCTTTGAGTGCCACGGGTTGGACTCGGCCGGGCGCCGCACGATGATCAGCGAGTAGATCACGTTGAACAGAAACACGAGCATCGAGAGCCCGATGACAAACGCCGAAATGGACACCCAGTCGTTCAGTCCCTGCAGGTTCGGGGCATAGGTGGACACACGCCTGGGCATGCCCTTCATGCCGAGCACGAACAACGGCATGAACGTGGAGTTGAACGCGATGAAAAGCGACCAGAAGTGGATCTTTGCCAGGCGCTCGTTGAGGCGCAGTCCAAACATCTTGGGGACCCAGTAATAAATGGCGGCAAAGAACGTGAAGATCAGCCCGCCCANNAGCTGCCGTGCGTGTCGGTGTCGCTTGGGGTGTCTGAGAGGAACACGCCCGAGAGCCCGCCGATCAGGAAGTTGAACGTCCAGCCCAGGCAGAACAGCATCGGAACGCTGAAGCGGGTTCGCGCCTTCCAGAGCGTGCCCATGACGCACAGGAAGATGAACCCGGTGGGTATCGAGATGATCTCGGTCGAGAGCATGTAGAAAGGTCGCAGCGCAGCGTTGATGCCGCTCACGAACAGGTNNGGGTGCCCGAAGAACCAGAACAGGTTCTCGAACAGGTAAGGGGTGCCGCCCGCACTCGTGATGAAGAACGAAGTGTTGATCGTGCGATCGAACGCGGCCATCAACAGCGCGCCGATGAGCATCGGCGCCGCAAGCACCATGAGCACCGCTGTCGCGATCACAGACCACACGAAGATCGGCAGGCGCGACCACGTCATCCCGGGCGCGCGGTGGGCGACGATCGTGGCGATCATGTTCAGCCCGAGCAGCGCCATCGAGACGCCGACGAGCGCGAAGAAGCAGATGTAGGAGTCCATCCCCATGACGGCCTGTTCGTTGAGCGGCTCATAGCCCGTCCAACCGGTGGGGAAGCCGCCGAAGAAGATGGTGGATGTGAGGATGAATCCGGCTGCCATCAAGAGCCAGAAGGTGAGCGCCTCGATGCGCGGGAACGCCATCCGCCGTGCCCCGATCATGATCGGCACGAAGTAGTTGCCGAAGGGCCCGAGGATGCCCGAGGTCATCATTCCCATCATCATCGTGCCGTGCATCCCCACCAGTGAGAGGTACTGATTGGGACCGACAGTGGTGGGTGTCGGGTGCAGCAGCTCGGTGCGAATCAGCATCGCGTTGAGCCCGGCGATGAAGAAGAACACGCCGATGCCGACGAGGTACTGGATGCCGACGACCTTGTGGTCGGTGCACAACCCGAAGTAGCGGCTGACGCCCTCATGCTCCTTCTCGCGCAGCGATGCGGGCCGGCCGAGCAGGCGTGAGACCGGGTAGTTGGCGAAGCCGAGCCCGATCAAGAAGCCGACGACCCCGAAGAAGTAGGCGAGCATCAGTGCCACGTCGTTCTCGTCGGTCTTCGCCTGGAATTCGAAGCTCTTGCCATTGATCTGGTGGCCGATGAACCAGCCGAGGTAGTAGCCGGCGACGGCGAGGACAGCCGCCGTGAGCAGGTTGAAGCCGATCAGCCGGCGCAATCTCATCCGCCGCGCCTCGTCGGTTCAGGGATGTATTTGGTGCTGTAGGACGGCAGGTCTTTCTGCACCGGCGCGAACCTCCTCTGCTGTTCGGCTATCCAAGCCTTGAAGGCCGCGGGGCGCACGACCTGGCCGTGGTCGAACATGTAGCCGTGCCAGATGCCGCACAGCTCGGCGCAGCGCACTTCGAATGTCTGCAGCTTCGTAGGCTTGACGAACACGACGTTGTCGGTGTTCGGATTCGCGTCGGCCTTCACGCCGAGCTGGTAGGCCCAGAACGAGTGGATCACGTCCAGCGAGGTGACGTGCAGTTCGACCATCTGGTTGACCGGGAGCACCAGGTGCGGCGTCTCCACCCCGCCGTAGGTGGGATAGCGGTAGGTGAACATCCACTCCTGGCCGATCACCTGCACCGGCAGCTTGTACCCGCTGGGCACCGCCACCGGCGAGGGCCCGCCGCCCGATCCCGCGCCGTCTTCGAGCAGGCGCACCGTCCCGTAGGCGGCGAGCGACAGCACGAGCAGCGAGGTCACCACGATCCAGGTCGTCTGGATGCGCACGTCGCCGTGGATCGCCGGGCCTTCGAGGGCCGCGCCCTTGGGCTGGCGGAAGAAGACGATCGCGTAGATGAGGTAGAGCAGGACGAGCAGCAGCACCGGCGTCGCCATCCCGATCAGGACCGTGTTGTCGGTGACGTGGCCTGAAGCCTGTTCGGAGCCGTTGCCGGGCGGCATGATCGGGCCGACCACGAGCACCACGATCGGCGTGGCGATCAGCGAGGCGACCAGCCAGATCAGGCCGAAGCGACGTGCATGGTTCGGCTCGGGCGGCGCGTGATGTTCGGCGGCCATCGCTCTACAGAATGTCCAGGGGTGTGCGAGTTGGGCGGCCCATCTCTACACGACGTCCAGGAAGCCGTCCATGTAGCCGAGCGTCTGCATCGGCCCGCCGTTGCCGTCGATCCAGCCGGCCGCGCACGGGACGAAGCACTGCCAGCGGTAGCGCCCCTTTGCTCCCGTGCGGAACGTGAACGTGATCGTGCGATGCGCCTCCGAGGTCAGGCAGGGAGCGAATTCACACTGGTTCTTGGCTTCTTCAGGGACGCCGGGCAGCGGTATGAACAAGCCGAGCTGCGGCACCGCGAACGTATGCGAGGCTTCTTCGGGGTTGATGCTGGTGATCGCCTTGCCGTCGACGGTCACGGTTCCGCCGATCGTGCCCTGAACCTGCGCAAGGAACGGGTTGCGCAAGCCCGTGTCGCCGTCGTACTGGTAGACGGTCACGTGCACGAGCGAGTTGGCGGGCACCGTGAAGACGGTGCTGTGCACCCACTTGCCGTGGTCGAGCACCAGGTAGGAGACCCAGTCGGGATTGTTCGGGCTGTACTTCGGCCCGATCGCCGCCACCGTCTGCAGCGTGAGCTGCGTCCCGCTGAAGCCCGCCACCTTGCGCGTGCTGACCGCCGCCACCGACTGCGGGAAGCTCGTGGCCCAGCTCGCCACGTAGAAGCCGATCAGGACGCCGACGATGACCACACCGACCCCGATGCCCAGCAGCTTCTTCGCAAGGACGCTCAAGCGGGAACTCCCCTTCAGGCTGGCCTTATCCCCCCGGTACGGTTTGCCCTCCAGCGGCTAATCTCAAACCTCGCCAGAGAGCGGCATCTCCACCTGTCCGTGCGGCGAGCCGAGCTCGGCCAGGCGCTCCAGGAAGGGCTCGGGTGGGAAGGCCTCGGGGCCGAGCACGCCCGTGCCCTTCCATACGCCCTCGTCGAGCAACTCGAGCGCGACCACCGGGTTGATCGCGGTTTGCCAGACGACGGCCTGGCTGGCGTATTCGCGCATCGTGTGCTCGTTGTCCACCACGTGGTAGAGGTAGGTCGAGCGCGGCGCCCCGTCGACGCCGGTCCCCGTCACCCACGTGCCCGCGCACGTGCGCCCGGTCATCCGCTCGCCCAGCGTCGCCGGGTCCGGGAGCGCGGCGGCCACCACGTCGCGCGGAGCCACCTGCACGCCGCCTGCCTGCCTGCCGTGTGCCCTTTGGGTGTGCCCTTTAGGGTGCTCCCCGCCATGGGGGGTCCCGGCGACGGGGCGGACCGACACGGGCTCGGTCGAGTCCAGGCCCAGCTTGTGAAGCGTGCGCAGCACCTCGATGAACTCCTCCCCCAGCCCGTACTTGAACGTGACGCGCTCGCAGTCCACCCAGCGCGGGATCAGCACGACCTCCTCGTGCTCGACATTCACGCACTCGATCGGGCCGATGCCCTCGGGGAACTCGAACACCTCGGGCTCTGAGAACGGCGCGGTCGTATAGAAGCCGCGCTCGCGCTCCCAGATCAGCGGCGGGTTCAGGCACTCCTCGATCGTCGTCCAGATCGAGAACGTCGGCGCGAAGTCATAGCCCTCAACGACCAGATCGGCGCCGTCGCGCACACCCACCTGCTCCACCTTCGAGAAGAGCTCCTCGGCGGCGTAGCGGGCGAACACGTCCGAGAGGCCCGGCTCCACGCCGATCCCGACGAGCGCGAGTAGCCCGGCCTGCTCCCACTGCTCGCCGCGGGCAAGCTGCACGTCACCGAGCATCACCCCCGGCAGCTCGTGCGGTCGCCGCGGGTGAGGGTGGGAGAGCGTCATCGCCATGTCCAAATACGTCGTGCGCGCCTCGAAGGCGGCGTCGAATATCGGCTCGTTGAAGCGCGGGTCGCAGGCGTTCAGCACCGCGTCCGGGCGCACTCGTTCGATCAGCTGCACGAGCGCGGCACGGTCTGAGGCGTCCACGCGCTCGGCCGCGAAGCGATCGGCTTCGCCGAGCTTCGCCACCACGTCGTGGGCGCGCACCGGGGAGACGTCCGCGAGCGACACCTGCTCGAACGCCGGCCTGCGCTGAGCGATCGACGCGAACGCCGCACCAACACCGCCGGCTCCCACCACGAGCACGCGCATGCTCAGATTGTGACGCAAAACTCACGTATGCTCCCCGACCGATGGCGAGCATGCTCATGGACAGGCCCTCGACCCCAGGCGTCGAGCGGCCCTCGGCCCGCTGGGCGCCGTCGCCCACGATCGGCCGTGGCGAGCTGTTGTGGGTGATCCTCGGCGGCGTCGCGCTCGCGGTGCTCACGACCTGGCCGCTCGTGCTGCACATGTCCACCCGCATCGCCCCGGACCTCGGCGACCCCGTGCGCACCGCGTGGGAGGTCGCGTGGGTGGGGCACGCGCTGCTGCACAGCCCGACGGGAGTGTTCGACTCCAACGCCTTCTACCCGCACCCGCTCAGCCTCGCCTTCTCCGACTCGCTGCTCGGCTACGGCCCGGCCGCCTTCTTCGGGTCTGGAACCGTGGCCGCGCTCGTCCGCTACAACCTGCTGTTCCTGCTCGCGTGGTCGCTGTGCTTCGTCGGCGCGTGGCTGCTCGCGCGTGAGCTCGGCGCCGGCAAGGTCGGCGCGGCCGCGGCCGGCGCGGCGTTCGCCTACGCCCCCTACCGCGTCACGGAGGCCGGCCACCTGCACGTGATCTCCGGCGGCGGCATCCCACTGTCGCTGTTCCTGCTGCTGCGCGGCTACCGATGTGGCTCGCGCGGACTGCTCGTGGCGGGCTGGCTCGTGGCCGCCTGGCAGATGAGCCTCGGCTTCACGCTCGGGCTGCAGTTCGCCTACCTGCTGGGAGTGCTCGCGCTGCTCGCGGCGATCTGGTGGTGGCGAAAGCGCTCCCGGTCCACGGACGAGCCTGCCGCGCGGGGCGCGTCGTCACGGGGAGCAGTCGCGAGCCTGCGGGCGCTGCCGCGCAACCTCGTTGCGATCACCTGCGTCGGCATCGCCCTGTGCGGCGCGATCTCCGTCTACCAGGCCCGCCCCTACCTGAAGGTTGCGGCCGAGTATCCCACGGCAAAACGCACGCTCAAGGAAGTCAAGAACTACTCATCTGGTCCGTGGGCGTTCCTGGCCGCCTCCTCGGAGAACCGCGTGTGGGGCAGCGTCACCGCGGGCGCCAGGGCGCACGTGCACTCGAAGAACGAGGACGTGTTCTTCCCGGGCGCGGTGATCGCGGTGCTCGCGCTGATTGGGCTCGCCTCGTCGATCTACACGCGCCGGTTGCGCATCGGCCTCGCCTGCGGGGTGGCTGTCTGCTCGATCCTGGCGCTCGGAATGGGCCTGACCGGCGCCGGCTACCCCTACCGGTTGCTGTACGACTACGCCCCCGGTTGGAACGGGGTGCGCG
>PLYX01000206.1 GCA_003151895.1 Solirubrobacterales bacterium | reverse complement strand
GTACTTGTTGGTGAGCACCGACCCCTGACATTCGAGCACCGCCTGGGGAACGAAGTTCTCCGAGGCAATCATCTCGAGCGTCTGCTGCTGGCGCTCCAGCTCACCGCGCAGGACCGCGGCGATCTCGGGGTCTACATCGACAAGCGGACGGTTGAAGTAGTCGGGGCTCAAATCGGACATCGGCGCGCTCCTAGCGTGGCGTGAGTGTCTGAGTGCCCAGGCGCGCGGCGATCGTTCCCAGCCGCTTCCCGGTGGTTTCTTCCACCTCCTGCGCCAGTCGCGGCTGCGCATTACGAGGCTAGCAGGAGCGGACGCGCCACGGTTCGATCTAGACTCAACGAGCCTCCCGGCTTTGTGGTGACCGCGTCTGTCCAAGGTATGCACCCGCCGCCCATTTCCCGTGGGCGTCGGTCCAGAAGTCGCGCGCCAGCGCGCGTCGCGCCTTCCACTGTTCACCATCAGCGATGAAGCTCAGGATGCCGCCGGCCTGGTCGGCGTCAGCGACCTGCCAGGCGCCGTTGACCGCGCCCGTCAGTCCCGCGGAGAGCGCCTCGAAGCCCTGTGCAGTGTGCAGGTCGGCCTCGACGCCCTTGTCGATGATGAACTTCAGCTGTCGCAGCGCCTGTTGGTTCTTGGAGAGCACGACTTGCACGAGCGCGTCGACCTCCGCTTGGAGCCGATCGTCCTCGACGACGCGGTTCCATAGTCCAAGCTCGGCTGCACGGCTCGCGGGGTGCAGGGCTCCAAGGAGATTGATCTCCTTGGTCATCCGCCGCCCGATCAGGCGGGCCATGCGTGTCGTGCCGCCCCACCCGGGGGTGATGCCGACGTCGACCTCGGGCATGCCCCACTTCGCGCGGGCGCTTGAGATCACGAAGTCGCATGCCATCGTGATCTCAAGACCGCCACCGACGGCGAACCCATCGACCGCGGCGATCGTGACCTTGTCGAGGTCGGCAAGCGTGTCGGCCATCCGCTGGTAGCCGCGCACACGCCGCATGATCTCGTTCGCGTTGCCCCAGAGCCCCATCTCGGTGATGTCATCGCCGGCACAGAACGTCTCGCCGGCACCCGCGATCACAAGCACCTTCACGCTCTGCGAGCGTCGCACGAGTTCCAGCGCCGCGGTCAGCTCCTCGGAGAGCTGCATGGACAGCGCATTGCGCCGCTCGGGCCGGTTGAGCGTGATACGGACGACCGGGCCGTCCTCCTCGTAGAGGAGCTGCTCGAACGCCGAAGGGTCGCTCGGGGTTGCGAGCGAAACGTCGGCCAGGACAGTTGTCGAAGCGGGATCGTCGATCACGTAGCGCCAGCTCCCGTCGGGCTGGCGGCGGGCGATCTCGGTGGTGGTGCTCTCCAGCGCCGCGGGCGCACCTTCGCTGGACCCCAGCGTCACATGCCAGCTGTTGGACAGCAGCGCGACGTCGCCGGCCCTGACCACCTTGCCGGTGGTGGAGGTGAACCGCGGAGCGAACGCCAATAGATACGCGAGCCGCTCCCGGATCGCGCCGGCGCCGGCCGCGGGTACACGGTCCGGGCCGATCAGGGTCGCTCCGTCCTCGTACAGCGCTACCAAACCCTCGACGTCGCCGGCATTTGCGCGCTCGGCGAAGAGACGATGCAGATCCTCGGGATCGTGTGCGGACATCGACGTCTCCTGGCTCATCTTGCTCCTTCCACGCCCGTGGCGGTTCAGCCACCAGACAGATCAGTATTGATTCGCTATCCGTAGCGTATCACTATCGATATTGGGGCGCTACCATCAGCCAATGCCTGGAGAGCAAGACCTCGAAGACTCTGTTGGCGCGGCCGCCGAGCTGCTTGGAGACCGCTGGACGTTCCTGATCCTCCGAGAGGCGTTCTTCGGGACCCGGCGCTTCAACGAGTTCGCGCAGAACCTTGGACTCTCACGCAACATCCTCAGCAACCGGCTGAAGATGCTCGTATCGCAGGGGATCTTCGAGCAGCACCCATACGGCCCGAGCAAAGCGCGCAACGAATACCGCCTAGCGCAAGCCGGACGCGACATCTTCCCGATCGTCGTAGCGCTCCTTCAGTGGGGCGACAAGTACCTCGCCGGCTCACGCGGCCCATCGATTGTCCTCAAGCACACTCGCTGTGGCAACGACACCGATCCGCTGCTCATCTGCCGAGCGTGCCACGAGCCGATCGAGCTCGATGAGATCCTGCCGACGCCAGGTCCCGGCGCGAGTGAGTGGGCTCGCCAACGCCTATCGCAGCTGACTGACAGCGCGTTTGTCGAACCCGCAGAGCGCTGACGGCGCCCCAGCGGCCGAGCCCGCCACGTCCCGCCCCGGTTTCAAACGCCGCTGATGAAGTCACCCAAGCAACCGCTCTAGCGCGGGTTGCTCAAGCGGTCCCTCTCGCACGACCCGCCAGCGACCACTCTGCTCGTACTCGGAGAGGTCGATGACGGTGGAGGCGGTGCCGTGAAGCTCACCGCCATCGAGGACGAGGTTGGCGCCTTCGCGCAGCTCGACGGGCACGTCTTGCAGCGATCGTGGATTGGGATCGCCTGAGAAATTGGCACTCGACTGCGCGGCAGGCACGCGCAAGGCAGCAAGGGCGGCGAGCGGAGCCGAGAACGCCGGGACGCGAAGGCCAAGCAGCGCCGAGCTGGTGCCCAACGGATCGCAGGCGAGTGGAAATCGCTGCTCGGGATTGGGCAGCAACAGAGTGACCGGCCCGGGCAGCAGGGCTCCGAGCGCCGCACGCGTGCGCGACCCCAGCTCCGTGAGCGTCGCAAGTGCGGCCTCCAACGAGAAGAACATGACCGCAGACGGCTTTACCGGCGGTCGCCGCTTGAACTGGTAGATGCGTCGCACGGCGGTCTCGCTTGCGGGGTTGCAGGCGAGGCCGTAGACGGTGTCGGTGGGGATCACGGCGACACCTTCGCCCGCAAGGCACGCCCGTAGCCGCATGGCATCGTCCGCGGTGAGCGAGGGGGTCACGCGTGGCTCACCGTTCCCCGACGACCACGCGCTCGATCCCCGCGAGATCGCGCTCGGCGCGGACCACGGGAAAGCCCGCCGCTTGCATCAGTTCGCCGACCACGGACGCTTGGCCAGCGCCTACCTCCAGCGCGAGCAGGCGCACGGAGCTGCGAGCGGTCACCTGGTCGATCAGCGGGCGGATCGCGTCGAGCCCGTCCGCGCCGGCGAACAGGGCGGATGGCGGCTCGTGGCGGAGGATCTCCGGCGCGAGCTGGGCGCGGGCGCCGTCGCGGACATAGGGCGGATTGGAGAGGACGGCATCGAACCCGTCGGGCACGCCGTCGAACAGGTCGGCGCAGAGCCAGCGCACATCAAGACCGAGGCGCTCGCCGTTGCTCTGAGCCAGACCCAGCGCGTCCGTGCTGAGGTCGCTGCCGGTCACGTGCAGGTCGGGGCGCTCGTCCTTCAGCGCAAGCGCGACGGCGCCGCTGCCGGTCCCCACGTCGAGCACGCGCGACCCAGGGGGCAACGTGAGAGCGACCTCGACAAGCAACTCGGTCTCGGGGCGCGGGATCAGCGCTCGGCAATCGACCATCAGCTCCAAATGACGGAAGTGGCGACGGCCGAGGATGTAGGCGACCGGCTCGCGCTGCACCGAGCGGCGTCTCACGAAGTCCTGGAAGGTTCGCACAGCCGGGCCGGCGACCACAAGATCGGCGTCGATGAACAGGCGCTCGCGCGAGATCCCGAGCGTGTGGGCGAGCAACAGTTCGGCGTCGAGCCGCGGGGTTTCGCAACCGGCCGCCGCGATTGCCGTAATCGCCCCGTCGAGTGCGTCTCGGACCGGGGTTCCGCGAGCGAGCGGTCCGATTGGCGGGGAAGGCATTTTCGTGAGGATGGGTCGTTCTTGCGGTGTCAGACGGCCGTCTGGGCCTCAAGGCGACGGCGCTTCTCGTCCGCCTGCAGAGCAGCTGTGAACTCTTGCAGCTCGCCTTCGAGGATCTGGTCGAGGTTGTGGACGGTGAGCTTGATGCGATGGTCGGTGACTCGCCGCTCGTTGTAGTTGTAGGTGCGGATCTTCTCCGCCCGATCGCCCGTGCCGACCTGCGAGCGGCGATCGGCGGCAAGCTCGGACTGCTGCTCGGCAAGGGCGCGCTCGTAGAGGCGGGCGCGCAGCACGCGCAAGGCCTTCTCGCGGTTCTGCAGCTGAGACTTCTCGTCCTGCATCGACACGACGATCCCGGACGGCTTGTGGGTGATGCGCACCGCTGAGTCGGTGGTGTTGACCGACTGGCCGCCCGGGCCTGAGGAGCGGTAGACGTCGATCTGCAGGTCGCCCGGGTTGACCTCGACGTCGACATCCTCGGCTTCGGGCAGCACGGCGACGGTGGAAGTGGAGGTGTGGATGCGTCCCTGGGACTCGGTTTGGGGGACGCGCTGGACGCGGTGGGTGCCGCCCTCGAACTTGAAGATCGAGTAGGCGCCATCGCCCTTGACCGCAAACGTGTACTTGTTCTCTCCGATCTCAAGCGGTTCGGTCTTGAGGCCGGCGCGCTCGGCATAGCGGGTAAGCATCCGGTAGACGTCGCCCGCCCACAATCCCGCCTCGTCCCCACCGGCGCCGCCCTGGATTTCGACGATCACGTTCTTGGAGTCGTTGGGGTCGCGCTCGACCATCGCGAAGCGGATCTCCTCCTCGAGCTGCTCGATGCGCTCGCGAGCGCCGGCGAGTATGTCGCGCAGCTCGGCATCCTCGTCGCCTTCAGAGAGCATCTCCTCGGCGCCGGTCGCGTCGTCGCGGGCTCGGCGCCACTGCACGGCGAGCTTGGCGGCCGGCTCGAGCCCGCGGTAGGCGCGACCGACCTCCGCATAGCGGTGGCGATCGCCGATCACCTCGGGATCGGTCATCTGCTCGCCTAGCTCGGCGAAGCGCGCTTCTATCTGCTCGATCAGCTCTTCGATCATGGCCCGGGAGAGTGTAGGACTCCCGGAGGGGCCTACTCGCGCGCGAGCAGCCCGACCGAGGCAAGACGTCGGAGCGACTCGCTCACCTGCTCCTCCGGGGCATCGAGCGCCTGTGCGAGCTCGGAAGGGGTGTGTGTCCCGTCGAGCAACGGGAGCAGCCTCGGCTCGAGCTCGCCCTCCAGGCGGAATGCGGTTCTTGAAGAAGTCGAGGTACTGCTCGCGCGGCACCTGCGCGTAGGGGGAGGGCTCCTCGATCGCCACGATCGTCTGCATGAGCTCCTGCGCCGCCGCGAGCTTGCGCTGCGGGTCCTCGACGTCGCGCACGTGGTAGCCGAGGATGTCGCGCGCCATGTCGCGCAGGTAGCTGCCGGGATAGGCGTTGTAGCTCACGTACGCCACCCCCATCGGCGCGAGGTAGCGCCGCACCCCCGCCAGCAATGCCACGCGCGCCCTGGGCGGTATCCACGAGTAGACGCCGTGACTGAGGATGTAGTCGAAGCTCCCCGCCTCGCCCAGCTCCCCGCCCTCGGAGAGCTCTTCCAGGTCCATGCACCTCAGCTCCACGTTCTCCAGGCCCGCCGCCCGTGCCAGCCTCATCCCGCGCTCGACCGCGCTTGCCGCGACGTCGATCCCCACCAGCCTCGCCCCCGGCAGCGCCTGCGCAAGCGACAGCAGGTTGCCGCCGTCGCCGCAGCCGAGCTCCAGCACCCGGCTCTGCGCGGCCGGCCCCGGCCTCAGGCCAAACAGCCTGGCGATCGCCTCCAGGCGCGCGGGGTGGGTCGCGGGGTGGGCGTACCCCGGGTACTCGAACAGGTCGTACGCGCCGCCCTGGGCGGGCGCCGGAGAGCCGGGCACGCGCTCCTCGCCGTCGCCGATGCCCGGCCGCTCAGATCTTCGCGTTGCCGCTGATGAGGACGCTCACGGGCAGCCCGGCTGGGCGCTGGCCTATGATAGGCGCAGTTGTCGTGGCGGTGCTCGCAGGTTGCGGTAGCGATCATTGCTCGCTGCGCGCTCGCGGGCCGGCGGACGCCCCGTGGGTGCTACAGTTAACCAGCTTTGAGCATGTCTTCCTGCGGGCGAGGGAGTGCTGGTCTTCGACACGTCTGAGCAGGCTGCAAGTGGCTAACGAGTTCGCGCCCACTACACCCGTCACAGCAGGGCGGTGCGCGAGATTGCACGTGAGCACCCGGACTGCGATCGGCTGCTGCCCGGCTGCTTTGGGCGGCGGCCGTCGGTTAAGTCGGTGACGTGGTGGACGAGCCTTGGTCCCCACGTCGGCGGCGCCTTGTTGGGGCTCTCGCGGCCGTCTACGCCTTGATCGGCGGATTGATCTTCGTTGCGCTGCTCCTGACTGGACCGCTGTGGGGCGCATTTGCGATTGGCGTCGCTGTCACCATGGCGCTGGCACTCGTGACCGGCCTCCGCAGCAAGTTCCCCGGAGCTCTTGGCATCACGCTGGCTTATTCGTTCGCCTTCGCTCTGTTCATCTGGCCCGTGCTGTGGCTCTTCCTAGGAGGCGCGCTGTGGGGTAAGTGGCAGTAGGCGAGCGCACAGTAGTTGGACAGAAGACGGTACACCGTGTCTCTCTAGTGCGAATGTCGCCGGCTCCGGCCCGCTCCACTCAAGCGTCCGATCAGACATAGCGATGAGCCCTTACCGAACCGACGCGGTACGGGGTACACCCCCTTCGATCCAGTACAGACGCCCAGGTATCGCCGCCAACGATTTCGGGTCAATCGCAGGCGAGACCGCGAGCACCGCCGGCACTCCTGCAGAGGGCAGGAGATCGAAGACCGCCTTTGATCCGAGGGGGAGGACGCCGCCGTTGCCGGGGAGGGGATTTTGAAACGCGCCATCGTCGATCCACGCGATGCTGCCTGCCGGGGTCACGGCAACATCGGTCACGCCGGGCGAGTTTTCTCCGAAGGAGCCCGACATTACTCCGTCGGGGGACACGCGTTCGCGATGCCCGGTTTGGGCATTGAGGCGCTGCACGGCCCAGCCGGTTCCTGTTCCGGGATATCTTTCCGCGGCAACACCTAGTGCGCAGACGACGAAGCGCCCCGAGAGATCGAGGCCCTTCAGGACGTCGCCTTCAACGCCAGAGCTGTCACCCAGTGCAGTAACTCGCCCGGAGGGAAGCCATTGCGCGAATGTCGCTTCGGGTTCCAATTCCCTACCAGGGTGCCTACTTGTCGCCCGGAACACTCGAACCTGAGAGTCGGCCGCAACTGTGCGGCAGCGGTAGCGTTGGCACACCGGACGGCGATGCGTGGCGGCGGACGCACTCGGCGAGCCGACGCTGGCCACGACGCAGCCGCACAGCGCGAGCAGGACTGCTGCCACAGAGATCCGCGAAGCCATACCTCATCTTAGGGCTCACGACCAAATAACTGCTGGGATCGAACGACCAAACGCCCTAAAACACTGGGGATCTGGGGTGTTCACTGCGGCATTTGTTAAGTCGTGAGCCCTTAGTAAAGCTCGTCCTGGCCGCGCCCCCGCCAGCAACGCCACGCGCGCCCTGGGCGGGATCCACGAGTAGACGCCGTGACTGAGGATGTAGTCGAAGCTCCCTGCCTCGCCCAGCTCCCCGCCCTCGGGGAGCTCTTCCAGGTCCATGCACCTCAGCTCCACGTTCTCCAGGCCCGCCGCCCGCGCCAGCCTCATGCCGCGCTCGACCGCGCTTGCCGCAACGTCGATCCCCACCAGCCTCGCCCCCGGCAGCGCCTGCGCGAGCGACAGCAGGTTGCCGCCGTCGCCGCAGCCGAGCTCCAGCACCCCGCTCTGCGCGGCCGGCCCCGGCCTCAGGCCAAACAGCCTGGCGATCGCCTACGCCACAACCTCCACGCCGACGAGATCCGCGGCGTCCATGCTGCCGGGGGTCTCCAGCGCGAGCACGGCCTCGAGCGCGGCGATCGCGACCGCGAGCTGGTCGAGGCTGGGCTCCTGCGTGGTGAGCAATTGCAGCTTCAGTCCGGGCCACATCACGGCTTTGACCCAGCGCCGGTTGCGGTTGCGTCCGGCGAACTTGATGATCTCGAACGAGATGCCGGCGATGATCGGCACGCCGAGGATGCGCGTGGCGACGAGCAGGTACCAGGCGGGGAGGCCGACGGCGCCGAACACGAAGATCGACACCACCATCACAATCAAAAGGAAGCTGGTGCCGCAGCGCGGGTGAAGGCGCGAGAAGCGCTGGGCGTTGTGAGGCGTGAGCGGCAGACCGGCCTCGAAGCACGAGATGGTCTTGTGCTCGGCGCCGTGATACTCGAACACGCGTCGCAGGTCGCGGATGCGCGAGAGCAGCACCATGTAGCCGAGGAAGATCGCGGTGCGCACGATCCCCTCGACGATCCAGAAGAGGGCGGAGGAGTGCAGCTGACCCCTCACGAGGCTCGTCAAGCCGAGCGGCAGCAGGAAGAACAGACCGATCGCGAATATGAGCGCGACGACCACCGTGCCCGCCCAGATGCCGGCGCCTATTTCCTGCGCGTCCTCCTCGGACTCGCCCTCCGGCAGCTGCGCGTTGGCTGAGATGCCGAGCGCCTTGAAGCCGATCGCGAGCGACCCGCCGAGCGCGACGATCCCGCGCAGCACGGGCACCCGCAGCCAGCGGTGGCGCGCCAGCGCGGAGGTGAGCGAGAACGTGGTGAGCTCGATCTCGCCGAGAGCGTCCGGCCCCGGAGACGCGCCGTTGGAGGCCCCGGCTCCGTCCCGAAGTGCCGCGTCGGGCTTGCCAAGTCCCGTCGTCGCAGTCGGCTTGCGCACCGCCACCGCCCAGTGACGCACCCCGCGCATCATCACTCCCTCGAGCACCGCCTGGCCGCCGAGCGGGGCGTCGCGTTGTGCGGTCAGCTCGCCGTCGGGAAGTTGAGCCACGGCGCTGCTGTCGGGTGGACGCGTGGCGGTTGCGGCCGCCTGGAGGTTGCTCGCCTGCACTCTCCCACCGACACCCGGTCGAGAGGACATCGTGCTACTGCGGGCGTGCCTGCGCCTGAGTGCCAGTCTGCGCGCTGCGCTGACGTCCCTTGGCGACCCGGCGTTGGAAGCGCTCGACGCGTCCACCTGTGTCTACGAGCTTCTGCCGTCCCGTGTAGAACGGATGGCAGTTGGAGCACACCTCGATGTGGATCTCCTCTTGGGTGGCACGCGTGGTGAATTCGTTGCCGCATGTGCAGCGCACGTGCGCCTGCACGTAGTTTGGGTGGACCTGCGCCTTCATGGTCAGAGCATTCTAGCGATCGACGGGCCGGCCGGCTGACGGGGCCGGAGAGACAGCGAGCGGCGGGCAGACGGGCCGCTGTCAGGCGACAGGCGATGCCGGCGATGCCGGCGTCTGTGTGACCTGGCGGGGGAGCATCGGCTGCAGGCAGCGCGGGGTGTGCAATTCGGCACGCTTGAGCACGCGCCCCTTGTCGCCCTGCCAGCGGAAGCGCACCACCGCGCGGTAGGCGGCGGGAGCGGCGAGGTTGGTGACCTGCTTGACGTACTTGTATATCTTCACGCCCGGTTCGGAGGCGCGCCAAATGCCGAAGCCGGGAGCGAGCACCGTGTGGAATTCGGTTTCGCCGCGCAAGCGCTGCTGGAGTTCGATCCGCATGCCCATCCGCTGAGTCGCGCTCGTGGCGGTCATCTGCGCGGTGAACGTGGCGGAGCGTTCGGCCTGCACGGTGGAGGTGGCGCACTGTTCGAGGGTCACCGAGAAGCCCGTGCCATCAGTGGGGGCGCCGGCCGCCGCATTGCGCACGACACCTTGCGCGAACGCGACCTGTGTGCAGGCGAGCACCGCCAAGGCACACGCCAGCATGAGCGCCGTCTTGGAGGCCCGAGTGGGGTTGAACGCCGTCTTTGCCATTCACAAGCCTCCAACACCAGGAAGCACGGTTCGTTTCGGCGCGGCTGGCGCCGCGCCGAAGATAGTTGGGGACCAGGGCCGGGTTTCGGCGCTTCAGGTGATCTGATAAAGGGGACCGTCGCCGCCCTCTGGGGTGGTGAGGCGTCCGCCCTTGGCGGTGATGGCTCCGCATTGCACGCAGTTGGTGTAGTTGACGATCACGTCGACGTCGCCGGATTCGTCCCCACCCTCCCCGTCGTCGGGGATCTCGTACACCCCGGCGGGGCACATCCAGCGCCATGTCTCGGCGAGCTCGCGCGGGACGTGTTTCTGCACGCGGATGTGGTTGGGGGCGTCGTCGCGGGTNNCCGAGGAGAGCTTGTCGAACGTGTACTTGCCGTCGGGCTTGACATAGCTGTCCTTGGTCTTGCCGATGAACATCGGGATGGAGTCGTTGCGGTGCCAGTCCGCGCGGCCGGGCAGCCTGCCCTTCGTGATCTGCTGGACGGCGCTGAGCGGCCCACCGATGAGCAGACCCTTCTGCAGCGGCTGGCGCGCGTTGCGCACCTCCCACAGCTCTTTGCCGACGGAGGACTCCTCGATTGCCTTCTCATAGGCGGAGAGATCGCGGTTGCCGCGCTTGAGCGCCGCGTAGATCGTCTCGGCCGCAAGCATGCCCGACTTGATGCAGTGATGTACTCCCTTGAGCGCCATCGTGTCGACCATGCCGCCGGCGTCGCCGACGAGCACCGCCCCGGGCATCGACAGCTTGGGCATCGACCAGTAGCCGCCGCCCGGCAGTGCCTTCGCTCCCCAGGCGATGCGCTCGCCGCCCTCGAGGATCTTGCGTACCAGCGAGTGGGTCTTGAACGTCTGGAGCAGGTCGTGCGCCGAGGTCGTCGCATCCGCGTAGTCGAGCTCGACGACGAAGCCGATCGAGACGAGGTCCTCGCCGGTCTTCTCGTTCTTCATCGGGTAGATCCAGGTGCCGCCGATCTGACCGTACTTCGAGGAGATCTTCAGCGGCCAGGGACCCATCGTGTGGATCAGGCGGTCGAGTCGCTTGGGAACCTTCCAGACCTCCTTGACACCGAGCTCCCACACCTGCGGCTCGCGGCCCTTGGCGAGGTCGAACTCGCGGATCGCGACGCCGGTGAGGTGACCCCAGCAGCCCTCGGCGAGCACCGTAGCCTGCGCCTTGATGTCGGTGCCGGGCTCGAAGTTGCCGAGTGGCTCGCCGTCCCTGCCGCGACCCTTGTCGCCGGAGCGCACGCCGACGACGCGGCTCCCCTGCCCCCCTTTATTTGATCCAGTCCCACCCGAGTCCTCTACAACGAGTTGAGTGGCCGAGGTTTCGGTCAGGATGTAGGCGCCGGCCTCCTCGGCCTGCTGCTGCTGATAGCGGGCCAGCGCAGCGACGGAGACGACCTCGTTGCCGTGGTTCTTGAACGGTGGCGGCGTCGGGATGCGGATCGCCAGTTTGGAGGTCGGGGTCATGTAGACCGCCTCTTTGGTGACCTCTCCGAACGCGAAACCCTCCTCGCGCCACTGCTCACGGGTCAGGTCCGGAAACAGCTCTTCGAGCGCCTCCGGGCGCATGACCGCGCCGGACAGGTTGTGCCCGCCGCAGGTCTTCGCCTTCTCCACCACCGCCACCGGCACTTCGCCGAGGCGCTCCATTAGATCGCCTCCCTCCCGCCCATCATCCGCCAGCAGCTGGAATAGCCGGTTGGCGCAGGCGAGGCCGGCGGTGCCGCCGCCCACGATGACCACTCCGACCTCGATCAGCTCGTCCTCGGGGTCGAGGCCGCGCTTAACGAACTCCTTCTGGGAGTCCACGGGTGGCGGGAAGGCCGCGGGCGCGACCACCTCAGCTCGCCTTCTTTGCCTTCACGGCCTCGGTCAGCTTGGGCAGGATCTTGTTGAGATCGCCCACGATCCCGAGGTCTGAGAACTCGAAGATCGGCGCGTTTGAGTCCTTGTTGATCGCGACGATGTTCTCGGAGGACTGCATCCCCACCTTGTGCTGGATCGCGCCGGAGA
>PLYX01000203.1 GCA_003151895.1 Solirubrobacterales bacterium | reverse complement strand
GCTCCAGGACGCGCAAGGCGTCTTCAGCAAGCCGCGAGGCTGGTAGCGCGCCACTTAAGTCGCAAAGGCCGCCCGAAGGCGGCCTCGCATCCCTGCCGCCGAGGCGTACAGGGGGGATGTCGGAATAGTAGCCGTCCTCCGACCAGAAGTCCAGAGCCGTCGCTCCCAAGACGTTGGCACCCTTTGGGCAGCAACCCCATTCCGCTGCCCAAACCCCGCCGGATCGCGCCCAATCCCGCCAGATCGGCGCTGTCGGCCGACAGCCGGAATCCCCGGCAAACACTGGCAATCCAGGCACCAACGCCCAACCGCCAGTCTGCGTGTGAAGCGAGCGCTCTCCCACTGAGCTACGCGCCCTGGCACAGCGATTCTATTCGCCTGTGCCCAACGTGCGGGCCGCGGTGCGAGGCTGAGGCCCCGGACCGCGGGAGGCATCGTCTGGCTGGGAGGCGCCAGGCGATGCGCGCCTGGGAGGAGCCCTCGGCTTAGCGTTCTTCGACCGCTCGGCCCGGATGCGGCTCGAGCCTCACCGCCGGGATCGAGTAGGCGGCGGCGAGCGCGTTGATCTCGCTCTGCGTTAAGCCCGCCCCGAAAGCTTGTGGTCCCCCGAGCTGTTCGTATCCGCTCGTGAGGTCCTTCCCGACCAGCGACAGGTTGAAGTGCCCGTCGTAGATAGCGTCGATGTACAGCGAGGAGTTCTCCCGCGCGAAGCTCGCCGCCGCGGGCGCGCCGCCCCCGATCGCGGCGATCGACGCTGCGGTGAGCCGCCAGCCCTGCTCGGCGAGCCGCTCATAGCTTTCATACAGCCCCGCGATCCCGGCGGCCGGCCCTGTGAGCCGGCTGGCGCTCGCCATGAATGGCGGTTCGGGGAGCGCTTTCGCGCTCGCACTCGCACTCGCCGCGCCCACTGCGCGCCGCAACGCTGCCGGCGGCGCCTGTGGGAGCCCACCGGCGATCAGCGGCCATGCGGTGCGTGAGGCGGCCACCTCGTGCTGCACGGCCCCCTGAACGGAGCGCAGCCCGTTGCTGACCTGCACGAACTGTGCGCGTTGCAGCGCCTCCTCGCGGCTGCTCGCCGTGTGAGACGCGGTGGAGCCGCAGCCGGCGATGAGCCCTGCCGCGGTGAGCGCGACCGCCAGACCGGGTGCTTGCCGGCGGGCCATGCGGACCCTCGCGCCGCCGGCCGATGCGGCGCGAGAAGCCTTGCTGCTGCAGAGCCTGGGTCTCAGCGCTAGGTGCCGAGCAGGTCCACCACGAACACGAGCGGCGCGTTCGGCGGGATCGCGGGTGGCGATCCACGCTTGCCGTAGCCCAGTTCGGCGGGGATGATCAGCATGCGCCGTCCACCCACCTTCATGCCGGCCACGCCCTGGTCCCAGCCCTTGATGACCTGGCCCTTGCCGAGCGCGAACGTGAACGGTTCGTTGCGCTTCCACGAGGCGTCGAACTCCTTGCCGCCGTGGTACAGCACGCCGACGTAGTTGACCGTCACCGACTCCCCCGCCTTCGCTTCGGGGCCGGCGCCTTTGATGATTTCCTTGGTCACCATCGTCGTTGGCGCGGCGCCGCTGGGCACCGTCACCTTGGGCTGCGTCGAGAGCGGGCCGCTGGTGGGCGTCTTGGCCGTCGCCGTCGCCGTGGTCGGGGTGGTGGGGGTGCTCGTGGGAGTGGTTTCGCCCTTGACGGTCGGCACCGAGCTGACGTCCGACTCGTTGCCCACGCCGATCGAGCTGGAGTTGCTCGAGCCGCCGCAGCCGGCGATCACGATGGTGAGGCCGAGCGTGGCGAGCACGAGGCCGGCGCGTGCACGGAAATGCTTGGGGGTATGCGAAGGATTGAAGTTCATAACGGCGGGCAGCCTAACGCATCGGAGGCCCCTCGCGCTGCACCGGACCCCGTTCGCGCTGCACCGGACCCCGTTCGCGCTACGATCGCTGCGGACCGTGCTAGGCGGGGATGTAGCGGCGCCCTGAATCCGCAATCCGCTCTAGCGGGGCTGAACTCCCTTCCGAGGGGTTCCGCTCCGGTCGCTCCGCCGCTTGGAGCGTCGATGGCTCGGGTCCCGCGCGGTGTCGGCTTGTGAACCAGGTCAGGTCCGGAAGGAAGCAGCCTTAAGCGATCCCCGGCAGGCGCAGCGGGAGCACCCGATCCGGAGTCCCTGGCGGCGATAGGCGATCGGAGGCGGGAGCCACGACGAGGGGTGCACGGTCCAATTTTGGGTTGCAGTCCTTCGGGTTTGAACCCAATGAACTGCACCCCGACCGTTGCGTGCCTGCTGTCGCTCGCCGCGCTGTGTCAGGAGCACTTCTCGAACAGCAGCCACGAGCGATTGGAGTGCGCCTCGACGAAGCCCGGCGGGATGGAAACAGCCAGATGCGGATCGCGCAGGTCGAGGATGTAGTCGCGTTCGACTTCAATGCTCGCCGGGTCCACGTACGTCCCCTCTTCGATCGCGTGCGCTTCGGCGCTCACGATCAGCGACGGCCGCGCTTTCAAGTACAACGCGAGCAATGGGATGGGGGCGTGGTTGGGCACGCCAACCGGACCGCACTTCAGCGCGATCTGCTTGCTGTTCACGAGCGCCAGCAGGTCGTCCTGGATGCTCTGCTGGCGCCCCAAATTGCTCAGCTCGTGGTGCGCCAAGCGCAGCTGGCCGGGCAACGTGACCAGCAGCGCCACGAGCACCACCCCGCCGGCCGCCATCCACGGCAAGCGCCGTCTGTCGCCCTTGGGGAGCGCGCTCCAACCGAACACCCCGGCCCCGCAGAACACGCACAAGATCGCCCCCGCTCCGAACGCGTAACGCGTGTCGATCGGCAGGCCGAACGCCGCCATCACGGCGAACACGATCACCGCGATCACGCCCGCGGCGGCGCCCAAGCGCGCCTTGTCGCGCAACCACGCAAGCGACAGCACCCCGCCGAGCGCAGCTCCCGCGAGCACCGCCGGGCGCAACACTTCCCCGATCCGGCGCGGGATGTACTGCGGCACATCCCCGATCCCCGCCGCCCTGTGGAGGGTCACGGCCGTGTGTTTGGTGTTCGTGAGCGACCACATCGCATTCCCCGTCACGAGCAGGTCGCTGAGCACCCAGATCGCGGGCGCCGCCGCCGCCAGCAGCGCCAGCCAGGCGAGCTGTCCCCGTGTGCGCGCGGGAGCGAGCTGCCCCCGTGTGCGCGCGGGATGCGAACGCGCGGATGCCACAACCAGGTAGAGCCAATACACGCCTGAGAACGCCCACGCCTCGGGACGCAGCAGCCCGGCGAAACCGAGCAGCACCAGCACCGGCGCCCCCGCGCGGCGACGCCTCGTCTCCACGAGCAGCGCCGAGAGCACGAGCAGCAGGTAGGGGACGTCCACGTATGCCCTCACCCCGTCGGAGAGCACCGGCACGCGCGTCAGCAGCACCACCGCCGCCACCGCCCCCGCGGCGCGCCCGAACCAGGCGCTGCTGAGCTTGTACGTCACCCACCCGCAAGCCGACAAGGCGAGGAAGCCGAGCGCAACCACGATGGCGGCCTCCGCCCCGGCGCCGAGCGGCGCGAGCGGTATTCCAATCGCCTCCACCAGCGGATGGGGCGTTGGCGCGATCGGCAATCCGTACTGGGGCACTTCCCCGCGCGAGAGCTGCTGGCCCCACACGAGTCCGTACAGGGTGTCGTAGTTGACGAACCCCACCCCGGCGATCAGCCACAGCAGCGCCGCCCCGGCCGCGACAGCGAGTGCCTGCTTGATGGTGCTCGTCACAGCGGCGCACGCTATCTGAGCGGGCCGCGGCCGTGGGTAGACTGGGCTCCCGGTGGCCCCCAGCGCTCAATCCCTGTATCGCAAACATCGCCCGCGCTCGTTCGCGGACGTCGTCGGGCAGGAGCCGGTGGTGCGCA
>PLYX01000236.1:355-7692 GCA_003151895.1 Solirubrobacterales bacterium | reverse complement strand
GCGACCGCGTGATCGTGACGCCGGCGCCGGGCGCGCCCGGCGCGGTCCCGTTCTGGAAGGGCGACTCCGTCGGCCGCCCGAAGGCGCTCGGAGAGGCGATCGGCGCGTTCTCGCGCTGGGCGGTCGACCAGCCGGCGGAGGTGCTGCAGCGCGACTACGATCTCGACCCCCTCGCGGCGCGCAACCTGCTCGAGTTCCTGCACGAGCAGCAGGCGGCGACGGGCGTGATCCCCTCCGACCGCACGATCGTGATCGAGCGCTTCCGCGACGAGATCGGCGACTGGCGGCTGTGCGTGCTCTCGCCGTATGGCGGTCGTGTTCACGCCGCATGGGGGCTTGCCATCTCGGCGCGCATCCGCGAGCGCTTCGGCATCGACGGTGAGGCGATGTGGTCTGACGACGGGATCGTCGTGCGCCTGCCCGACGTCGATCTCGACGACGACGACGCCGGCTCGTATGCCGATCTGGTGGCGCTCGACCCGGCGGAGGTGGAGGAGACGATCGTCGCCGAGCTCGGCGACTCGGCGCTGTTCGGCGCCCGCTTTCGCGAGAACGCCGGCCGAGCGCTGCTGATCCCGCGCGCCTATCCGGGAAGGCGCACGCCTCTGTGGCAGCAGCGGCTGAAGGCCCAGGGCCTGCTCGAGGTGGCACGACGCTATCCCGACTTCCCGATCGTGCTCGAGACCTACCGCGAGTGTCTGCGCGACGTGCTCGACCTGCCGGGACTTCAGGAGCTGCTGCGCGGGCTCTCCACGCGTGAGCTGGCGCTCGTGGAGGTGGAAACGCAGAGCGCTTCCCCGTTCGCCGGGTCGCTGCTGTTCGACTACGTGGCGACCTACATGTACGAGGGCGACACGCCAACCGCCGAGCGCCGGGCGGCGGCGCTGTCGCTCGACCGTGACCTCTTGCGCGAGCTGCTCGGCCAGGAGGAGTTGCGTGAGCTGATCGACCCGGGCGCTCTCCTGCAGATCGAGGACGATCTTCAATATCGCTCCCAGCGCACGCAGGCGACAAGTCGCGACGCGCTCTGCGACGTGCTGCGCCTCCTCGGCGATCTGCGCGCCGAGGAGGCGCGCGAGCGTGTGCTCGAGGAGCTCGACGCCGACGCGATGCTCGCGGGGCTCGAGAGCGAACGACGTGTCGTGCGCGTGCGGATCGCGGGGGAGGAGCGCCTCATAGCGGCCGACGACGCCGGGCTCTACCGCGATGCGTTCGGCGCTTCGCCCCCGGGGGGACTGCCGAGCGCGTTCCTCGAGGATGTGCCCGACGCGCTGGCGAAGCTAGTGGCGCGCTACGCGCGCACGCACGGGCCGTTCACAACAGCGGAGCTCTTCGAGCGCTACCGCGTCGATGTGTCCTCGGCGCTGCGCGAGCTCGAGCGCTCGGGAGCGCTGGCGCGCGGCGAGCTGCGCCCCATCCCTTCCAACCCATCCGACACGCCCCCTCCGGGGGCGTCCCACTCGCAGCCTCGCGAGTGGGATGGGCGCGAGTGGTGTGACGTCGAGGTGCTGCGTCGTCTGCGCCGCGCTTCGCTGGCGGCGCTGCGCAAGGAGATCGAGCCGGTGGGCGAGCGTGCGCTGAGCGCGTTCATGCCGTCGTGGCAGGGCGTCGACCGTTGGCGCTCTGGTTCTGAGTTGCCGGCCGATCGGGGATCCAGCCGTGTGCCCCGAATGGGGTATCGATCCCCGATCGGTGGCGGCGTGGAGCGGCTGCGCGAGGTGCTCGTCCCCCTACAGGGCCTGGTGCTCCCGGTGGCGGCTTGGGAGCGTAACGTGCTGCCGTGTCGCACCGGCTCCTATTCGCCCGCATGGCTCGACAGTTTGTGCGCGAGCGGCGAGATCGTGTGGATTGGCGCAGGCTCGCTCGGTCGTGACTCTGGGCGCGTGGCGCTCTACTTCCGTGAGGACGCCGCCCTGCTCGGGCCACCGCCCGCAGCGAGTGGCGAGCCGCCGGCGGGGTCTGAGCACGCGCTGCTGCGCGAGCGCCTGGCGGCGGGACCGTGCTTCTTCACAGACCTGCTCGCCGAGCTGGACGTGTCCGCGCTCGCGCTCATGCAGGCGCTCTGGGATCTGGTATGGGTCGGGGAGGTCACCAACGACGCTTGGGCGCCGCTGCGGGCGCCGCGTTTGACACTGGCCGCGCACGGCGTTACAGAGCCCGTCCGCCCGCGGACGGGAGGCTTGCGCGCCGGTCGGCGTCTCAGCGGACGCTCGCTTCGCGGTGGACGCTTCGGGGCGAGCGCGCAGGTGCAGGGCCGCTGGTCGCTGACAGAGTCGATCTTTCGAGGCGATGTCTCGCGGGGCGAGACATCCTCTCACGAGGACCCTCGCGGCGACAGCGCTGTTTTGGAGACCCCCCATGGCGGGGGGCACCCAAAGGGCACACGGCAGGCGGACGATCCGCGCCGGCGCCGGCGCGCGCTTGCGGAACTGCTGCTCGAGCGTTACGGCGTGCTCACCAGAGAGCAGGTCCTGGCAGAGGGAGTGGCGGGTGGCTTCTCGGCCTTGTATGGCGCGCTGACGGAGCTCGAGACGCTCGGCGTGTGCCGGCGCGGGTACTTCGTCGAGGGTCTCGGAGGCGCTCAGTTCGCGTTGCCCGGGGCGGTCGAGCGCCTGCGCGCCGGACGATCCGATCCCGAAGGGATGGCGCTGGTGCTCGCGGCGGTTGACCCCGCTCAGCCTTACGGCGCCGCGCTTCCCTGGCCGCGGCGCGAGGGTCAAGCGCGCCGTCCCGCACGCGTGGCGGGGGCGTACGTGGTGTTCGTGGATTGCGAGCCGGTGCTCTACCTGGAGCGGGGTGGGCGCGGGATCGTGACGCTCACCTCGGACTCGATGCCGGCTGGTGGAGGGACGGCGGCTCACGCAGGGGCGCCGGCTCGCGGCGGGGCGCCCGCGCATTGGGCTCCCCCGGCTGTCGCGAGAGCGCCGGCTCGGGAGGATGCGCCGCTTGCGGTTGCGCTGCGCGCGCTGGCCGATGCGGTGCGTGCGGGACGGGTCGATGCGGTTGCGCTCGAGCGGGTGGACGGTGAGCCGGCGGTCGGCTCGGAGCTCGAGCCGGCTCTGGTCGAGCTCGGCTTTCGCCAGGGTCCGCGGAGGCTGACGCTACGCGCTTGAATCACTCGAGCCTCTCGAATAAGATCGAGTTGGAAACACGGTGGACACGAGGATGCCGTGGGAGGAGATGGTGTCGCCGGCGCTCACCGCCGGCCGATGGGGGGAAACCGTCGGGTTCCGCGGCCCGGAGTCAGAAACATTCGCGGCGATCGGCTCACCAACGACTTGCCAATAGTTCAGTGCTGAACTATCTTGCCGAACAATGGGGATGAGTGGAACAAATGGGGAGGCTGTGGCCAAAGGGTCGTTGGCGACCCTGCCCGCCGGCGACTATCCGGAACTCCCGTATGCCACTGTTTGCGATGGCGAGTTGTTGCTCGACGATGGCTCGGCGAGCCCGTATGACGGGCTAACTCCGCTCTACAAGCGCCTTCCTCACGGTCCTCACGGTCTCGCTCGCGAGGCGGTGGCGCGCCACCAGCGCGCACGCCTCTACGGCGGCATGGTCGAGTCGGTGTACCAGCGCGGCTACGCCGGCACGAGCGTCGCCCACGTGATCGCGCTGGCGGGCGTCTCGCGCCGTGCTTTCTACGAGCAGTTCTCCAACAAGGAAGACTGCTTTCTCTCCACCTACGATGCGCTCGTAGCCGCCTCGCGCAAACGCGTCCTGCAGGCGTGGCTGTCAGAGCGCGGTTGGGCCAACCGCCTGTATGCGGCCTGCCAGGTGTTTCTCGGGGAAATCGCCTCCGACCCGCGCGGCGCCAACCTGGTGCTTGTCGAGTCGATCGGAATCGGGCCACGCGGCCATGAACGCCGGCAGCTCACCGCAACTGCCTTCGAGCGCGTCGTCGCGACCGGCTTCAGCCTGACGCCCGACGGTATCGCGCTGCCGCCGCTGGCGCCTCGCGCGATCGTCGGAGGGGTGCGCTTCGTGGTGCTCAGACGAGTGCGCGAAGGTCGACACGAGGAGCTCGCGGGGCTCACCGACGAACTGCTCGACTGGGTCGGCTCCTACCGCTCCTCGGCGGTCACTCGCCTGCGCACGCTCGGGTCGGGCAGGCCCCCGCACCTGGTGGCCAAACGGGCACGCTTCCTGACGCGCGAGGACCGGCGCTCTCGTGTGATGGACGCAACGGTGCAGCTCGCGCTGGAGGACGGTTACACAAACATCACCGACGCTGAAATCGCGCGTGCCGCGACGGTGTCGACCGAAGCGTTCCACAGGGAGTTCCCCAACAAGGAAGAGTGCCTGCTCGCGGTTGTCGACGAGTTCGCCGCAGAAGCCCACGACGCGGTGCGGCGCGCCACGCGCAACGACACGGATTGGCCCGAGGCGGTGCACAAAGGGGTGGAGGCCCTGATCGGCTATTGCGCGGCTCACCCGGGGTTGGTGAAGCTGTCGTTCATAGACCTGTTCGACGCCGGCAACGGCATGGTCGAGCGCGTCAGCGGCGTGCTCGACGGCTTCATCAACGTGATGACCGAGCGGATCCCGGAACCGCAGCGGGCGCCGAGCGTCGCTGCCGAGGCGATCATGGGGGCGATCTGGGCGATTCTCTCCAGCTACGCGCCGCACGACCGGCTGCGCTACCTGCCGTGCCTGGTGGACCACCTGACGTTCCTGATCCTCGCGCCCTACGTCGGCCCGAGGCCGGCGATCGAGGCGATCGAGGCGGCGGGCTCCAGGAGCAAGCGGCTGAAGGTCTCCTGAGTCGGTCGGCGGAGGGCGGCTCTATCCTCTGGTGGGTAGTGGCCACCGACGAAGTCATCCGCGCCGGGACACGCCCCCGGCGGGTGGGGCACAAGGGCGCGGCTCACCTCGCGCAGGGCAACACGCTTGCAAGCTTCGACGCCGCGCTTGCCCACGACGTGGAGATGATCGAGTTCGACGTTCTCAGCGAGAAGGTTGACGGGAGCGGTGGCCTGTTCGTGGCGCACGACTACGAGGACATGCGCTCGCGCACGCCGCTCACGTTCGAGCAGGCGCTCGAGCACCTTGCGGGCGAGGCGTTTGCCGACGTCGAATTCGACGTCGACGTCAAGATCCCGGGGTACGAGCTGCGAGTGGTCGACGCCCTGCGCAAGGCGGGCCTGACGGGCAGAACGTTGATCAGCGGCATGTACCCCTCCTCGCTTGCACGCGTGCGAGCGGCCGAGCCGTCGCTGCGTCTCGGCTGGTCTGTGCCGCGTGTGAGGCGCGACTACACAAGCGACACGCTCACCGCGATCCCCGCGCTCGCGATGCTAACCGGCTACCGCGCGCTGCTGCCGCGTCGTGCGCGCGAGGCGCTGCGAACGGGGGCTGTTGACGCGATCATGGCCAATTGGCGTGTGGTCACACCCGCGCTCGTCCGCGCCGTCGCCCAGGAGCGTGGGGAGCTCTACGTGTGGACGGTGGACGACGCAGCACGCATCGCCAAGCTCACGGCGCTGGGGGTGAGCGGCATCATCACCAACGACCCGCGCCTGTTCGCTACGTGAGCGCGCAAGTGGCGGCGCTGAACCCGCGCGGGTCGGCGCCCGCGAGGCTTGTGTGCCCGGACGTCGTGAGTCTCGTGGCGCTCTGGAGCACGGTGGCGCCCCTGCGCCACTGAAAGATCACGTAGCCGCGCAGGGTGACCGCGGGCTTGCCGGCGACCGGCGCCAGTTCGACGCTGAACCCCCCTTGGCGCGTGAGCGCGCCAGAGCCGAGCTTCAGCAGGCCGGAATCGCCGCCCTTGCCGAGGTTGAGCCATTCTTTCTTGGTGGCGTCCAGGTACTGCACGCGGAAGCGCATGTACATGACGTCCTTGGAGTGGCCGTCACGTGGCATCGACCCGCGGACCCCGATGGTGTTGGGCTGATCCTTCGGGCTGCACACATCCACGGTGGCCCACAGTTCGCGCGAGCGCAGCAGTGAATGGGCGGACGCGGGCGCGAACGCCGCGACGAGCATGAGCGGGGCGATCGACCTCAACGGACCCATATTGTGAAGATACCGCCGCGGCGCTCGCAAGTTGCGGATTCAAGCGACTTCGAGTTGCCGGGGTTCCGACCGTTGTTCGCCGAAGCCGGCCCTCGAGGGCACGCGCCAGAATATCTGGCACGGGCCCCGGCTGTGATATTCCCTGGGCATGGCGGCTACCAAGGCGGCGGAGATAGTCGAGTTGCTCGGGCGCGTGCCGGTGTTCTCGACGCTCGAGCACGACGATCTCGAGCGGATCGCCGGGCTCGCGGTGCCGCGCACGTTCGAACCGGGTCAGATCGTGTTCCGAGAGGGCGACGCGAGCGACACGTGTTACGTCGTGCGCTCGGGCCGTGCTCGCGCGGTGCGCGAGCACTCCGACGGACGGACGATCACGCTCGCCACGTTCGGGCCGGGAGACATCTTCGGCGAGCTCGCCATGTTCGAGGACGAGCTGCGCTCGGCAACCGTCGAGGCGGTGCAGCGCACGAGCGTGGTCGCGGTGCTGGGGCCGGACATGCGCAGGCTGATGGCCGAGCACCCTGAAATCGCGATTCGTCTCGTCGTGGCGCTCGGGCGGCGTCTGCGCGAAACCAACGACCGCCTGGCCAAACAGTCCTTCCAGACCGTCCAGAGCCGCGTCGCCGTGGTGCTCGGCGAGCTCGTCGCCCAGGCCGTCGCCACGGGGGCGTCTGAGGAGGAGGTGCTTCTCACAGCCACGCAAGCCGACCTCGCCAAGCTCGCGGGCTCCTCGCGCGAGTCGGCCTCACGCTTCCTCGCCGTGCTCGAGCGCGCCGGGGTGATCTCCCAGGGCCGCGGTCGCCTCGTGGTGCACGATCCCGCGGCGCTCGACGGGTATGTCTTCTAAGCGCTCCACACAGGACTCCGGGCGCGAGGTGTCGGCCGGCGGTGTCGTGGTCCATGACGGAAAGGTCCTTGTGATCGTCCCCACCAGGCGCGCCGCCGACGGTTCGCACGTGCTCGGCCTGCCGAAGGGGCATCTCGACGAGGGGGAGACGGTCGTACAGGCCGCGACCCGCGAGGTGCGCGAGGAGACCGGTGTGGAGGCCGAGCCGCTCAGCGAGCTCGGCGAGCTGCGCTACTGGTATGCGCGCGACCGGCGCAGGGTGGCCAAGAGCGTGTTCTTCTTCCTGTTTCGCTACGTGAGCGGCGATCCCGCCGACCACGACGACGAGGTTTTGGAGGCTCGCTGGATGGGGTTCGCCGAGGCGCAAAAGGCGCTCAGCTACCCCGGAGAGCGGGACATGGTGGCGCGCGCGCTGGTCATCTGCGAGCAAGACCGATAGCCTGCGCAGTCGTGCAGGTGCTCAACTTCTACT
>PLYX01000236.1:0-350 GCA_003151895.1 Solirubrobacterales bacterium | reverse complement strand
GACATCAAGCACGACAACCCCGAGTTTCGCCGTCACGAGGAGCTCGTCAACTTCCTCGAACAGATATATGGGCGTGGGGTGTCGATGGACGACACGGTCACAGTCGTGCGCTTCTCCCAGATCCTCGACAAGCCGTCCGGCATGACCGAAGCGATGAAGGGGTTCGGCGGCGCGCAGAACTAGAGGCTTCTATATATTGACCGTGTCGTTGGCACTCTCTCGATAGAGTGCCAACGGGGCAAACGCCGATCCATGCGGGTCGCCGCCCATCGGAAGCACACTCGGAAGCACACACTAAACGGAGGTTTTCAGCATGAAACTCAAGCCCCTGGGCGATCGTCTGATCGTGC
>PLYX01000015.1 GCA_003151895.1 Solirubrobacterales bacterium | reverse complement strand
AGAAGTCGTCTTCTGGTCAATCGAGATCGCCGGCGAGAGCCCCTCTATCGAATCCACGTCCGGCTTGGCCATCTGGCCGAGGAACTGCCTGGCGTACGCCGACAGCGACTCAACGTAGCGGCGCTGCCCCTCCGCGTAGATAGTGTCGAACGCCAGGCTCGACTTGCCCGAGCCGGAGAGGCCGGTGATCACCACCAAGGCGTCGCGCGGCAGCTCCACTGAGATGTCCTTCAGGTTGTGCTCGCGCGCCCCGCTGACGACGATCTTGTTGCTTGAGGCCATGTCCCGGCTATTGTATTCGGACCCCTCCCACCCGAACGGATGTTCGGGTCCTCGTGTCGACCCAGAGATTGATTGCGCGTTGTCGAGGAACGGTATGCTGCCCCACGTGGACGACCCAGGGCTACCAATCTCCTATGAGG
Organism: Solirubrobacterales bacterium; assembly: GCA_003151895.1. Lineage (GTDB taxonomy): Bacteria > Actinomycetota > Thermoleophilia > Solirubrobacterales > Solirubrobacteraceae > Palsa-744. The sequence continues at coordinate 3,323 of PLYX01000015.1, read as the reverse complement.
TGCTCGAGCTCGGCACCCCGGTGTACAGCAGCGACGGGGAGCTGGTCGGCGAGGTCGCGCACGTGCTCAGCGTGCCGGAGGAGGACGTCTTCGACGGGATCGTGATCGACGAGCGCGTGGGCGTTGGTGGCCACCGCTTCGCCGATGCCGACGACGTCGGCGCCATCCACGAGCGGGCGGTCACACTCAAGCTCGACGCAGCGGCCTGCCGTGCCCTACCCGAGCCGACCGAGAATCCCGGGGTCATGAAGGACGACCCGGCGGAGGGCGCCCCCGGGCTCTCAGACAAGCTGCGCCGTGCCTGGAACCTCATCTCCGGCAAGTACTGACGCTGCACCGCCGAAGAGCCGTCCGTCACCCGCCCAACCGTCCCGTCCGCACCCAGTACACGAGCAGCGGGTCGACTGCTCGCGCGCGACCGCGGATTCTACCGGCGGTATTTCGAGGAACTGACCATTCTCGATCCGGGCGGCGGCTGAGCAGAGCGGGTCCGACCACCCTATCGGACAAGATGCGACGGATGCCGCTGGAGATCCACCAGGACGCGCCCGCGGTGGAGGCCGAACGGCTCACGGTGGTGCGCGGCGGGATCGAGGTCTTGCACGGGCTGTCCTTTACGATCATCCCCGGCCGGATCACCGGGCTGCTGGGGCCGAGCGGTTGCGGCAAGACGACGCTCATGCGCGCCCTCGTAGGCGTCCAGGCGCGCGTGTCCGGCAGGCTGGAGATCCTGGGAGAGCCCGCCGGGGCACCCGCTCTGCGCCGACGGGTCGGATACATGACACAGGCCCCATCGGTGTACGGGGACATCACCGTACGGGCAAACCTCACCTACTTCGCCGCCCTGCTCGGCGTTCCACCCGCGGCAATCGACCCGCTGCTGGAGACCGTGGACCTCGGCGCGGAGGCCCACCGCCGCGTCGACACGCTCTCCGGCGGCCAGCTCACCCGCGTGTCGCTCGCCTGCGCGCTGCTCGGGCGACCAAGGCTCATCGTTCTCGACGAGCCGACCGTCGGCCTGGACCCGGTCCTGCGCAAGCGCCTGTGGGACCTGTTCAAAGAGATCGCGGCCGGCGGCGCCACACTGGTGGTCTCGAGCCACGTGATGGACGAGGCGCGCCACTGCGACGAGCTGCTGCTCATGCGCGAGGGCCGCATCCTCATCCATGACACGCCAAGCGCACTGGCGGCGCGCGCCGGCACCGACGACCTCGAGCACGCGTTCCTCACGCTCATCGAGTCCACGGGAGCGAGCGCTTGACCGGGCAGACCTTTGCGACCACCGCGCGAGGGAAGTGCTCAAGCTGCTTGGGCAAGCCGGCGAGCGCGTGATGAGCCAAACCCTCGCAACCGCTCGACGCGTGATGAGCCAGCTGCGCCACGACCCCCGCACGATCGCACTCGTGCTCGTCGTGCCATGCGTGCTGATGACGACCCTGCGCTTCGTCTACGACCATCACCTGCGGGTGTTCGACCAGGCGGGCACCCCGCTGCTGGCGGTCTTCCCGCTCGCCACGATGTTCGTGGTCAGCTCGGTGGCGGTGCTGCGCGAGCGCCGGAACGGCACATTGGAGCGGCTCCTCACCACACCCATCAGCCGGCTCGCCCTGCTCGGCGGCTACGCCATCGCGTTCGCGCTGCTGGCCACCGTCCAGGCGATCTCCGTCTGCGCCCTCGCCCTGGGGCCGCTCGACCTGCACGTGGCGGGACCCACGGCGATGGTCCTGGTGCTGTGCGTGGCCATCGCGATCCTCGGCATGGGGCTCGGCCTGCTTGCGAGCGCCTTCGCCCAGACCGAGTTCCAGGTCGTGCAGTTCTTCCCCGCCGCCATCTACCCGCAAATGCTGCTCGCCGGACTGCTCGTGGCGCGCCAGCGTATGCCCGGGGTTCTGCACGCGATCTCCGACGCCATGCCCCTCTCCTACGCCGTCGACGCGATGCACCACCTCAGCCACCAGCACGGAGTCGCGCCCGCTCTGTGGGGTGACCTGGCGATCGTGGTGGGCTTTGCGGTGGCTTCTGTGGCGCTCGGCGCGGTCACACTGCGCCGCCAGACCGCTTGAAGGGCCACAAGACACGTGTCACAGCTCATGATCCCCACCGCTGAACCGCGCGGGGATGAGCCGGCTGGCACCTGTGGTCCCCTACCCTTCGATCGCCGCGTAAACCTCGTCGAGCAGCCGATCGCGGTCGGGAACCTCGAAGTTCTCGGCGATATACCGGCCGGTCTCCTCGCGCGAGTCGCCGTTGAGCGCCATGTTGAGGGCCACGAGGCGCGCGCCGTCGAGGTCGCCTGAGGCGGGGCGAGTTGGCGCCGTGCGGTTCAACTCGTGCGGGAACTTGGGCTCCTCGTCAGGCGCAGGCTCGCTCGCCTGCGGCTCGGTGTGCGGCTCGACGTAGGGGTCGCCTTGCATCCCGGCGTGTGACTCGCTTAGCGCCTCGACGAACGGCTCGTCGTGTGGCACGACGGGCGGCGGCGCGACGTGCGGATGACCCAGCCCGTTGTCGCTCGAAGCCGGCTCCGCCGCGGCCTCCCCGTCCCCGGCTCGCCCCGCGGCCGCGTCATACAACGCTCCCATGTTCGTCTTAACCGCCGCAAGGTCGCCCGCGAGTTGACTCGCGCCGCCACGCAGGCTCTCGACGAGGGTCTGCGTCTCGGTGTCCATGGTCCCCACGCGAGCCAGCAACGCCTCGGTGGCCTTCGACACTGCCGCCACGTGCTCCTGGGCGCGCGCCACCGCCTCCTCGCGGGTGCGCTTCGCATCCGCGTTGGCCGAGTCGCGCACGCGCTGCGCGTCCCGCGCCGCCTCGCGCTCGATCGTCTCGGCCGTCGCCTGGGCCGCCTCGAGAATCCCCTGCACCTGCGTACCGGCGGTCGATGCGAGCGACTCGCGTCCACGGCTGCTCGCTTCGCGCTGAAGCTCCTCGACTTCGGCCGCGAGCGCTCGCAGGTGGGCGTCAACGCTCGCCGGGTCATACCCGCGGCGCACGATCGGGAAGTCGCGCCGCTCGATTCCCTGACGGTCCAGTTCCACGGCGCTCATCCTATGCGACCTCGCCCGCCGGAGCCTCGCTTGCCGCGGTCTCCCCCGCCGGAGCCTCGCTTGCGTGGACATCCCTCAGCTCGCGCCTCAGCTCCCTGATCTCGTCGCGCAACTGGGCGGCGTACTCGAAGCGCAGATCGTCGGCCGCGGCGATCATCTCCTCCTCCAGTTCCACCACCATCCGCTCCAGCTCGTGCTGTGGCATCTCCTTGGCCTTCGCCCTCGTCGCGCTTGCCTGTGCCCCTCGGGTATGACGCCGCCCTTTCGGCACCTTCGACT
>PLYX01000227.1 GCA_003151895.1 Solirubrobacterales bacterium | reverse complement strand
ACCGAGTCGTTGACGTTGATCGCGGGGAACAGCAGCTCGCCGGTCTCCACCATCTGGTAGAGCCGGTGCACGCCTGTGGTGGTCTCCTCGGTGACGCCCTGAATGCCATGTCCGATCTTCGTCCAGCGCTGCGGGTCTTCGCCAAGCGAGCGCTGTAGCAACCCAAGCACGACCTGGAACTCCTCCGAGTCGGCCGAGGACGGGTCGGGCACAACGCCGGCCTTCTCGAACTCGGCGCCCTTGTGCACGAGCAGCGTCGCGTCGCCGCCATCGTCGAGGATCATGTTCGGCCCCGAGGACTGCGACCCGCCGACCCCGCCGACCTCGTCCACCGCGCCAACCTCGCCCGGCCAGCGCAACGCCCGGTCGGTGCACCGCCAGTACTCCTCCAGCGTCTCGCCCTTCCAGGCATACACCGGCACCCCGCGCGGGTCCTCGGGGGTGCCGTCGGGGCCGACCGCCACCGCGGCGGCGGCGTGATCCTGGGTGGAGAAGATGTTGCAGCTGCACCAGCGCACCTGCGCGCCGAGCGAGGTGAGCGTCTCGATCAAGACGGCCGTCTGGATCGTCATGTGCAACGAGCCCGTGATACGCGCGCCCCGCAGCGGCTGCGCGGCCTGGAACTCGCGACGGATCGCCATCAGCCCGGGCATCTCGTGCTCGGCGAGCGTGATCTCCTTGCGCCCGAAGTCGGCGAGCGAGAGGTCGGCGACCTCAAAGGCGGTGTCGGTCAGCGTTGCGGTCGGGGTCATGCGATCTCCATGGTCGTGGGGACAGGCTGGTTCTCTACGGTGGGCCTGGAGGCGGCGAGCAGACGCTGGTGCTTCTCCTGCTCGAAGCGCAGCCAGTCGTCCGTTCTGACGTGCTCGGGACGGGCCGGCTCGGCGGCGAGCCACAGCTCGATCGCCTCGCGCAGCCGTGGCTCACGCTCGAGTCTCAGCGCGAAGCCCACCTCGCCGAGGTCGAGCTCCTGCTCGTCGAGCAGCTCGCGCAGCGTGCTCAGCCTTTGCAGCTCGGCCGGGCCGTACAGGCGGTAGCCGGAGCCCGAGCGACCAGGCTCGAGGAGCCCGATGCTCTCGATGTAGCGCAGCATCCGCGCCGACCACCCGGTCGTCTCGGCTGCCTCGTTGATCGTGAGGGCATCGACGCCCGCGGTCTGCATCGAGCAGACCTTATCAAGACTCTGTCAAGGTTGAGACGGGCTGGACAAAGGCGGGCGACGCGCGCTGTCTACCCAGTCGCCAGGTCGGCCTTGAGCTGCTGGATCAGCTTGACCGGTCCCGGATCGACGCCGCGCAGGGTGGCGAGGTAGATCGACACGAGGTCGCCGAGCAATACCAGGGATATGACCCGCTCGATCGTCGTCTGTCCGCGGGTTTCGAGGCGGAAGCTCGCCGAGGCGTTGCCGGCGATCAGCTTCTCGGTGAGGTCCATGCGCTCCTTCACGCGCGGATGGGCGTCGGAGTCGTCGAGGAACACCGCCGAGAAGCGCCCGACGTCCAGCGCTCCCTCCCACCCCTCGAGCTCGTTGTGGTCGAGCTCGGGCAACTCGTGGGCAAAGGCGGGCTGCTTTGAGTTCTCGTTGATCTGCGTCTTCCAGCGGTAGGCGATCGGAACCGTGAGCCCAGCGCCCGCGATCACGGGCGCCGTGCCGAGCAGGCCGCGAGCGGTTTGCTTGGCAAGCGAGTCCTCGGGGGCGTCGGGGCCCCACTCGGCGACGAGCTGCTCGGTGTGGGAGGCGGCGACGTCGATCTCAGAGGTCAAGCGTGGACCGGCTCCGCACAGCGCCGCCACCTCGAGCGCCGCCACCGTCATATAGGCGACCGCGGCGCGCGGCTGGAAACCGCCCGGGAGCGGAATAACCGGCACGCCGTCCTCGCGTGCCATCTCCGCCAGGCGCCCGCCGGTGGTGACCACCACGCGCTGAGCGCCGAGCGCTCCCGCCGACTCGTAACAGGCGAGCGTCTCCTCGGTGTTGCCGGAGTAGCTTGCGCACAGCACGGTCGTGTCGGGCGTGGTCCAGGGCGGAAGGCCGTAGGCGCGCGTCACGAAGATCGGTCGCGAGGCGTGATCGCCGAGCGCGGCGCGCGCCAGGGCGCCCCCGATCGCCGAGCCGCCCATCCCGGCCACAACCAGGCCGGCGGGTGTGTCCCACTCGGCCATGATCGCCGACTCCACGCGCCACAGCGCGTCGCGCAGGTGCTCGGGCAGCGACAGCACGTCGTTCAGCTGTCCGGAGGCGTCCACGCGGGCGATCGCCTCGCGCGAGAGCGCGTCGGTGGTCGATGTGGCAGCGCCGCCGCCTTCGCTCATCTACTCGTCTCCTGTCGAGAGTGGACTAGAACTTGATCGCGCCGTCGGGCAGCGTCACACCAGGGAAGATACGCGCGCCGCCAGCGATCGCGTTGTCCGCCCCCACCGTGACTCCCTCGCCGAGCACGGCGCCCTCCTGGATGTGGGTGCCCGCCCCGACACGACATCCCGCGGCCACGATGCAGTCGCGCAGTACGCAGTTCTCGCCGATCTCGCTGCCGTTGAGGATCACCGCGCGCTCGACCGTCGTGCCCGCGCCGATCTTCACGTCGTGGCCGAGTACGACGAGGCTGCCGACGTGCGCGCCCTCGGCCACGATCGCGCCCGACTCGATCACGGCCGGCGGGACCGCCCGTCCAAGCACCTGCGCATCCTCGGACACCGACAGGTAGCTGTCTCCGAGACGCTCGCGCACCGCGGTTTGGACGTTGCCCTCGAGGATGTCGAACGTGCCCTGCAGGTAGCGCGCGGGCGTGCCGATGTCAAGCCAGTAAGCCTCCGACGGGTAGCCGTACAGACCCGCGCCTATCAGCCGCGGCCACACCTCGCGCTCGATCGACACGTTGCGCCCCGGGGGCACCAGCTCGAGGGTCTCGCGCTCCAGCACGTAGGCGCCGGCGCTGATCAGGTTCGTGTCGATCCTGTCGGAGCTCGGCTTCTCCACGAAGTCCCTCACCGCACGGTCGTCCTCCAGATGGACGAGACCGTAGGCGCTCGGGTCATCGACCGGGACGAGCGCCAGCGTCGCCTTGGCTCCCGTGCGCTCGTGCTGGGCGATCTGCTCGGTCAGGTCGATGTCGGTGAGCACATCCCCGTTGAGCATCAAAAAGCGCTCGTCGAGCATCGACTCGGCGAACTTCAGCGCGCCGGCCGTGCCGCGCGGGTCGGGCTCCTCGACGAAGCGCAGCCTGATCCCGTAGCTCGAGCCGTCGCCGAGCACGTTGCGCACGCTCGTGGCGAGAAAGCCGCACGACATGATCACGTCGTCGATCCCGTGCGCGCACAGCCACTCGAGCATGTACGAGATGAACGGCCGGTCCACGAGCGGCACGACGGGCTTGGGAACGGTGGAGGTGAGCGGGCGCAGACGAGTCCCCTCGCCGCCCACGAGGATCACGGCCTGCATGGTTCTCCTCCCATCAGCTCCACGGCACGATCGGACTGTATCGATCTCGGTGTGGTGGCCGGCACGGCTCTCATGAGCGTCTGCCGATCCCCTCGTAGGTCAGGCCGGCGGCGCGCACGGCATCGCCGTCGAGCGCGTTGCGCCCATCGATCAGGAGCGTCCCCCGCATCGCGCGGGCGACCTCGTTCCATTCGAGCTGTATGAACTCGGGCCACTCGGTGACGAGGATAACCGCGTCGGCGTCGGCGATGGCGTCAGAGGCCGACTCGGCATAGTCGAGCTGCGGCATCAGTGCCCGTGCGGCCTCCTCGGCGACCGGATCGTATGCGCGCACGTGCGCGCCCTCGGCCTGCAGGCGCGCCGCCAGCACAAGCGAGGAGGCGCCGCGCATGTCGTCTGTGTTCGGCTTGAACGCGAGGCCGAGCAAGGCCACACGCTTGCCGGCGAGCTCGCCGAGATGGCGCCCGAGCTTGGACACGACCCTGCGCTTCTGAAGCTCGTTGACCTCGATCACCGCGTTGAGCAGTTGGAAGTGGTAGCCCGAGTTGCCCGCGAGCAGCTTGAGCGCGCTCACGTCCTTGGTGAAGCAGCTGCCGCCGTAGCCGAGCCCGGCCTGCAGGAACTTGGGACCGATGCGATCGTCGAGGCCCATCCCGCGGGCAACCTCCACCACGTCTGCCCCGACCTCCTCGCACACGTTGGCGATCTCGTTGATGAACGAGATCTTCGTCGCCAGGAACGCGTTGGCGGCAAGCTTGATCATCTCGGCGCTCGCCACGTCGGTGCGCAGCAGCGGAGCCTCGAGCGGCTCGTACAGCTTCACGACGGCCTCCTGCGCCCAGTCGCCGTCCCCGCCAACCACGACACGGTCGGGGTGCAGGAAGTCTGCGACGGCGGAGCCCTCCTTGAGGAACTCGGGGCACGACACGTAGCTGAAGCCGGACTTCCCGCGCTCTTTGAGGTTTCGCTTGATGTGGGCGCCCGTGCCGCAAGGGACCGTCGACTTCATCACGAGCGCGTGACCGTCGGGGGCGGGCATCGAATCGACCACGTTGTGCACGGCCGACAGGTCCGCATCGCCGGAATGCGTCGGCGGCGTGCCGACCGCGACGAACAGCAGCCGGGCGTGCTCGAGCGCCGGCGCAAGCTCGGTAGAGAAGTGCAGGCGCGCCTGGTTGCGCGCCATCATCTCCCCCAGGCCCGGCTCGTAGATCGGGACCTCGCCACGCCGCAGACGCTCAATCTTGGCGGCGTCGACGTCCACGCACCACACGTCGCTGCCCAGCTCGGCGAAGCCGACCGCCGTGACGAGCCCGACGTAGCCTGTGCCGATCACTCCGATCGGTTCACGCTCAGCGGTCATGTCGGCCTGCGCGCCTCGGCGCCTGTCCATGGGGCATGAGGCGGCGAAGGCTAGCTTGTGAGAGCACGCGAGGTTGGGTTGCGAAACGGGCGCGTCAGACGCCGACGGTCAGAAACGCCTCGTAGCGCTTGGCGTCGCGCAGCGCCCGCGCCTTCTCCTCGCTGCCATCCTCGGCGCGCTCGGCCGCCGCACGAGCCTCTGCGAGTCGCATCTCGAACGTCGGTCGGTCGAGCGCCTCCGGGGCGATCGCCTCCTCGACGAGCAGCAGCGCGCGGTTCTCGGCGAACTGGAGGTACCCCTCGGCTTGGGCGAAGCGCACGATCTCAGACTCTGAGCGGTACAGGCGCAGCTCGGTCGGCTCCAGCTGGGCGAGCAGGGGCGCGTGGTTGGCGAGAATGCCGATCGATCCGACGGAGGTGCGCGTGGAGAGCATCTCGATCTCCTCGCTGAACACCTCCCCCTCTGGGGTCAGCACCTCCACCGGGAACTTCGTGCGCGCCATCAGCCCTTGGCGTCCTCGAGCACCTGCTCGATCGTGCCCTTCAGGAAGAACGCGCGCTCGGGCACGTCGTCGTGCTTGCCCTCGATGATCTCGTCGAAGCCACGGATCGTCTCGGCGATCGGCACGTAGGCGCCGGGGGTGCCGGTGAACTGTTCGGCGACGTTGAACGGCTGGGAGAGGAAGCGCTCGATCTTGCGGGCGCGCTGCACGGTGAGCTTGTCCTCGTCGGAGAGCTCGTCGATGCCGAGGATCGCGATGATGTCCTGCAGCTCCTTGTAGCGCTGGAGGATCTCCTTGACGCGGTTGGCCACGCGGAAGTGGTCGTCGCCGAGGATGTCCGCCTTGAGGATCGTGGAGGTCGAGTCGAGCGGATCGACCGCCGGGTAGATGCCCTTCTCGGAGATCGCCCGCGATAGCACCGTGGTGGCGTTCAGGTGGGCGAACACCGACGCAGGCGCCGGGTCGGTGAGATCGTCGGCGGGCACATAGATCGCCTGCACGGAGGTCACCGAGCCCTGGCGCGTCGAGGAGATCCGCTCCTGCAGCTGACCCATCTCGGTCTCGAGCGTCGGCTGGTAGCCGACCTGCGAGGGCATGCGCCCGAGCAGCGCCGACACCTCGGAGCCAGCCTGGACGAAGCGGAAGATGTTGTCCACGAACAGCAGCACGTCCTGGTTCTTCACGTCCCGGAAGTACTCGGCCATGGTCAGGGCGGCCAGGGCCACCCGGAGGCGGACGCCGGGGGGCTCGTCCATCTGGCCGTAGACCAGGGCGGCCTTCTCGATGACGCCCGACTCCTGCATCTCGATCCACAGGTCGGTGCCTTCACGGGTGCGCTCCCCCACGCCGGCGAACACCGAGGTGCCGCCGAAGGTGTGGGCGATGCGGTAGATCATCTCTTGGATGAGGACGGTCTTGCCGACGCNNAGATCGATGACCTTGATCCCCGTCTCGAACATGAGGGCCCGGGGCTCCAGCGTGTCGAAGTCGGGGGCGGGCCGGTGGATCTCCCAGTGGTCCTCCACCTCCCCGATCGAGTCGGTGTCGAGCGGCTCGCCCAGCACATTGAACACGTGGCCGAGCACGGCGTCACCCACCGGGACCTGCAGGCCGCGGCCGAGGTTGCGCACCTCGGCGCCGCGGGTGAGGCCGTCGGTGGCCTTCAGGCAGATGCAGCGGACCCGGCCGTCGCCGATCTGCTGGGCGACCTCGGCGGTGATCACCTGCTTCTTGCCTTCGAGCTCGATGTCGACCTCGACGGCGCCATTGATCTCGGGCAGGGCGTGGGGCGGGAACTCCACGTCGATGACGGGCCCGGCGATGGCCACCACGCGGCCAGAGGCCAGCGTCTTGGTTTCGGTGGGCTGGGGTGCGGTGGTGGTCATGAGTGTCGGGCTCCCTTGATGTCGTCAGGTACGAAGTGTGTGCGTCGAATGGTGGAACGAACGGAGATTGCGGGCACGGGTCAGGCCCTCGTCTCGATGACGAGGCCGCCCTCGTCACCCCCGGCCCCGACCCGTAGCGCCTCGGCGCCACCGACGATCTCCATGATCTCGGTGGTGATGGTGTCCTGGCGGGCCCGGTTCATGATCCGTGAGTACTTCTTGATGAGCTCACCCGCGTTTTCGGTGGCGGCGGCCATGGCCCGCTGGC
>PLYX01000181.1 GCA_003151895.1 Solirubrobacterales bacterium | reverse complement strand
CGCCCGTGATGTCGCTCGTCGAGGGGCCGGGATCGCAGGCCGATCCGGACGACGTATTCGGAGCGATCGACGAGCTGCGGATCCCCGTCCAGTACCTCGCGAACATGCTCACAGCAGGCGATGAGACCGTCGTGCGCGGCGTGCTCAAGCGCCTGGCCGCGATGCGCAGCCACATGCGCGCGAGCAACCTCGGCGCGCCGCCAGACACCGCGATCGGGCAGGCGGTCGGCATGACCGCCGAGGAGATCGAGGACATGTACCGGCTCCTCGCGATCGCAAAGTACGAGGAGCGCTACGTGATCCCCAAGGCGCACCGCGAGGTGGCGGACAATCTCAGCGCCCGCCAGGGCGGCTGCGGCCTGGACTTCGCCGGCGGCCCGGGCTCGTGCGGCGCCGGTGCGGACGAGGCCGAGGGAGAAGCAGCCCCCGACCTCCTCGAGCTCGCGATCACGCGGCACGGAGGGGCGCCATGAACAACGACACACTGCGCCTAGCGGCGCTGCTGCTCGACTACCCCGACCGCGAGCTCTACGCGGCCACGCCGGAATTCGCGCAGGCCGCCTCGCGCCTGGCCACCCGCGCCGGCGGAGAGGAGCTGCAGGCGTTCATCGCGCACCGCGCGGCGATCGGCGAGACCACCGCGCAGGAAGAGTACGTCGCCACGTTCGACTTTCACAAGCGCGCGTCGCTGCACCTCTCCTACTACCGNNGAGCTGCGCGGCGGCGAGCTGCCGGACTACCTGCCCGCGCTGCTCGAGTTCGCCGCGCTCGTCCCGCAGGAGGCCGAGCCGGTGCTGCGCCGCTTCCGTGCGGCGATCGAGCTGCTGCGCGCGTCCCTGCGCGACATCGACAGCCCCTACGCCGGTGTACTCGACGCCGTCTCGCGTGTGCTCCCGGCGATGAGCGCCGGCGAGCTGGCCGAGGCACGACGCATCGCCGCAGAGGGCCCGCCCGAGGAGGAGGTCGGCCTTGAGCCGTTCGCCCCGCCCGAGGTCATGCCGTACGCCGAGGTGGGCCGATGATCATCGCCACCAGCCGCGGCGCCCAGCTCTTGTGGGTGATCCTGCCGTACCTCGCGATCGCGACGTTCTTCGTCGGCCACGCCTGGCGCTTCAAGCGCGACCAGTTCACGTGGACGACACGCTCCACGCAGCTGTTGGAGTCGCGCTGGCTGAAGCTCGGCAGCCCGCTCTTCCACTTCGGCCTGCTGGCTGTCATCGGCGGCCATGTGATCGGGATCCTCATCCCCCAGAGCGTCACCGAATGGCTCGGGATCCCTGAGAGCACCTATCGTCTCTTCTCGGCCACGATGGGCACGCTCACGGGCACTGCGATGCTCGCAGGTCTCGCGATCCTGATCGTCCGCCGACTGGGCAATCGGCGCGTCGCCGCAACCACGCGCGGAATGGACATGGCGGTGATGGCGCTGCTCGCGTTCATGGTTGCGACCGGCATGTGGAACACGGTCGTTGAGAACCTCATCAACGGCGGTTACAACTACCGCGAGACGGTCTCGCCATGGTTTCGGGGACTGTTCCTGCTCGACCCGAACGCGTCGCTGATGACTGGCGGCGCGATCCCGCTCAGCTACCAGCTGCACGCGATCGGCGGCTGGCTCTTGATCATGGTGTGGCCGTTTAGCCGCCTCGTCCACGCGTGGAGCGTCCCCCTCGCCTACCTGCGTCGTAACCCGATCGTCTACCGCTCACGCGCCCCTCGCGGGGTTCGCGTGGGCGCCGGCGGACTGTCCTCCGACGCTGCAGCGTCCCTCGCCACCTCCTCGGAAGGAGCGGTCCATGTCCCTCGCTGAATCCCCAGAAACACGACAGGGTGACTCCAGCGTGTTGGCGTGCATCCTCGCAGCGATCCCCGCCGCCTCCGGGGCGGTCGTGATGGGCACCGGGATCGTCTCGGTCGCGCTGCTCCTCGACGGCGACGAAACGCTCTCACGCATCCTGCTCGTCGTCGCCGGCGTCGCGTGGGTCGCGCTCGGCATGATCCTCGCCGACCGCCTGGTTCGCGACCGCGAGCGCTTCCTCACCGAATCCCGTTTGCCCGCGGCCCTCACAGGAGTCGCGGGGACTGGGGTACTCGGCACCCGGCTGGCGCTGCTCGGCTGGAGCTGGGCGGGGATCATTCTGCTCGTCATCGCCCTCGCTCTGTGGCTCGGGCTGGTGCAGTCGGTGTTGCGCAACTGGACCGTTCCCACCGTAGGTGCGTCGTTCGTATTGACGGTCTCGACCGAGTCGCTCGCCCTGCTCGCGGCCGTCCTTGCGGTGAGCGAACATGCCCATTGGCTGCTTTACGCCTCGCTGGTCCCGTTCGTGCTCGGGCTCGCCTTCTACCTGTTTGTCCTGACTCGCTTCGATTTTCGCCAGCTGGCCGTCGGCCGCGGCGACCACTGGGTGAGCGGCGGGGCGCTGGCGATCTCGACCGTTGTCGCCGGGAGGATCACCATTGCCGCGAAGACCCTCGGGATGTTCGGCGGTGAGCACGGAACGCTCAAGGCCATCGCCCTGGGCCTGTGGGTCTTGACGATCCTGTGGCTGCCGGTGCTCGTGGTCGCGGAGGCGACCTACCGACGTCTGCACTACGACGTGCGGCGCTGGTCCACCGTCTTCCCGGTGGGGATGTACGCCGCCTGCAGCTTCATCGTCGGAAAGGCCGTAGTCGCGTCAGAAATCACCGACTTCGCGCGCGTATGGGTGTGGGTGGCCGTCGCGGTATGGCTGGTCGTGTTCGCCGGCATGCTGCGCCGCGGTCTGCAGCTCGCTGGCGGCGAACAGCAGCCCACAAGCTCAGATCGGATCAACGAGCTTGCTACCAGCCGACAGACGACCGTATGACGCCCCGACGTCCACGGCGATCTGATCGTCCGCGGGCAAGGTCGACGGGACCCTCAGCCGCTCAGCCGCGGGAAGTTCCGGCTAGTGGCGCGGCGGTCGGCCGGCGATCAGCTCAACGGCGTGGGGCAGAGCCTGCTCGATCGCCGCGCCTGCCTGGGCGATGCTCTCGGGGCTGCCGGGGAAGTTGACGATCAGGCTCGATCCGCGGATCCCCGCCAAGCCGCGCGAGAGCATCCAGTGGCGGGTGTGCTCGCGGGAGACCTCGCGCATCGCCTCTGGAATCCCGGGGGCTTCGCGCTCGATGACCGCTCGCGTCGCCTCCGGGGTGACGTCGGTGGGGGCAAAGCCGGTGCCGCCGGTGCTCAGCACCAGCTCGCAGCGCTCAACGTCTGCCCAATACCGGAGCCGCTCCTCGATCAGCTCGCGGTCGTCGGGGATCAGGTCTCGACCGGCGATCTCGGCGCCGACTCGCCCCGCGAGCTCCGCCAGCCTGTCCCCGCTGGTGTCCTCGCCCTCGCCAGCGGACTTGGAGGTGCTGATCGTGACTATCGCCGCCCGCATCGCCGGCTCAGCCCGTTGGCTCGTCGCCTTCGCGCCGCCAGTGACTGCGCCCGCCGCTCTTCTCGAGCAGCACGATCCTCTCGATCTCGACCCCTCGCTCCAAGCCCTTGATCATGTCGTAGACGGTCAGCGCAGCGACCGCGCAGGCGGTCATCGCCTCCATCTCCACGCCCGTACGCGCCACCGTGTGAACCTCGGAGGTCAGCTCAACCAGCCCCTGCTCGGCATTCACGTTCGCGCTCACGTCGATGAACGTCAGCGGGAGCGGGTGCGCGAGCGGAATCAGCTCGCCCGTTCGCTTGGCGGCCTGGATGCCCGCAATCCGAGCCACCCCGAACACCTCGCCCTTAGGCGCGTCGCCGGCTTCGATCGCGCGTGCCGTCGCCTGCGACATCCGCAGCCGGGCGCGAGCCCGGGCCCGCCGTTCGCTGGGCTCCTTGGCGCCGACGTCGACCATCCGCGCCCCGCCGTGCTGGTCCAGGTGGGTCAAGCGTGGCTCGCTCACCGCTCTGTCTCCCGCTGTGAGGGCTCACCAACGTCAGCATGCGCCGGCGCTCCCTCGACCGAGCGGACCGTCCCATCCTGGTTGACTTCCTGCTTCCAGATCGGCGCCTCGGCCTTGATCCGGTCGATCGCCTCCCTCGCGCCGGCGAAGGCCTCTGACCGGTGGGCCGCCGACACAGCGACGATCACACTGGGCTCTGAGAGCTCGACCTTCCCGACACGATGCTCGGCCGCGGCGGCCTGCAGGTCATGATGCTCCATGCAGTCGCTGAGGATGGCCGCCATTTGCGCCTCCGCCATCTCACGGTAGGCCTCGTAGTCGAGCCGGCTGACGTCGCGGGGCATGCCCTGGAAGGCGACGATCGCACCGGCCCCGGGACGGGCGACGCCCCGGGCCAGCGCCTCGAGCGACAGCGGCTCCTCGGTGACACGAACATGGATGTCGACGCCGCCGCTGACGGGAGGAATCAGAGCCAGCTCGTCCTGCTCACCGAGGCGGGTCTCCGCCGTCGCGTACTCGCGGTTCACAGCCATCGCAACCGGCAGGCGGTCAAGGACTCCCGCCAGCGCGGGCAGCTCCGAGAGCGCCCGCAACGCATCGGAAACCGTCGCCTTGTCGGCGAGATCGAGTTCGATCGACTCGCGGCCGGCACGCTCGCGCAGGATGGCGAACAGGCGTACGCGCACAGTCACCACTCCATGCTACCCGTCGCCGAGCAGCTCGATCTCGACGCGCTCGCCAGCCGGCACGTCGCCGCACGCGGTCGGGATGATCGCGAGCGCGTGCGCGCCGAGCATCGAGGTCAGGATGTGCGAGCCATGCCGCTCAGCAGCCCGGGCATGCCAGCCGTCCTCGAGCAGCTCAAGGCTGCAGCGCACAGCATGCGCCCGCCCGGGGCACTTCTGGTAGTCGCGCTCGAGCCTCGCAGTCGTTCGCAGACGCTCGGGCTGTCCGCCGCCCAGTGCGATCAGCGCCGGACGGACGAGCAGGATGAAGGTCACCATTGCCGACACCGGGTTACCTGGCAGCCCAAAGACAAGGCCGCCCGGATGTCTGCCGAACCAGGTTGGCTTACCCGGCTTCAGCGCGACGCGCCAGAAGACCTCCTCGACTCCCAGGTCCGCCAGCGCCTGCTTGACGTAATCGTGCGCGCCGACCGAAACGCCGCCGCAGATCACCGTGACGTCGGACTCCAGCGTCTGCGCTATCGCCGCCCGGGTGACGTCAGGGTCGTCGGAAGCCGCCGCGACCCCCGCAACCTCGGCGCCCACCCGCTCCGCCAGGGCAGGGATCGAATACGCGTTCGAGTTGCGCACCGCCCCCGGTCGCAAAGGCTCCTCGGGCCCGACCAGCTCATCGCCGGTGGTCAAGACCCGGACGGTCGGCCGTCGGTGGCAGACGACGCACGAGCGGGCAGACGAGGCGAGCACGCCGAGCTCGGCCGGACCCAGCCGGACGCCGCTCTGCAGCACCGTGTCGCCGCCGCGGATGTCCTCCCCCGCGTATCTGATGTCACGGCGAGCCTGCACCTCGCAGCGAACCTCAACCATCCCATCCCTCAACCCAGTCTCCTCGACCCGGACCACCGAGTCGGCTCCGGTTGGGATCACGGCGCCGGTCGAGATCGCGATTGCCTGCCCGGCCCCCAGACTCGCCCTCGCCGGATGGCCGGCACGCGACTCATCGACGATGCCCAGCCGCACCGGCGAATCGCGCCGGGCGCCGCGGGTATCGTCAGCACGAACAGCGAATCCGTCCATCGCCGAACTGTCAAAGGCCGGCACGTTCTCAGGGCTGGCCACATCCTCGGCGAGCACACGCCCGAGCGACCTGCGCAGCTCCACGCTCTCGCTCGGCAGCGGCGATACGCGCTCGAGGACCAAACGCCGGGCCTCCTCGATCTCGATCATATGCCCGCCACCTCTGCCATCAGTCTACTGGTGGCGCGCGGCCTCACACGACTGGGCCACCGTCACAATTCCGGGCGAATCCGTGATTCTCACCTGGGGGGATGGCAGACTTCATGGCGTGACCGGGCCGGCGGCTGACGCAGCACCTCGCACCGTGATTGGGGCCGTTCTCGCTGGCGGACGCAGCCGACGGATCGGCGGGGCAAAGGCGCTGGCGGAGCTGGGCGGACGGCCTTTGATCTCCTATCCGCTGGCAGCTCTGAGCGCGGCCGGGCTCGACCCCGTTGTGGTCGCCAAGGAGCAGTCGCCGCTGCCGGAGCTCGGCTGTCTGGTGCTCCGCGAGCCCGCTCTGCCGCGCCACCCCCTGTGCGGAGTCATCGCTGCCCTGCGCTGGGGTGGCGGACGGCCCGTCGTCGTAGTCGGCTGTGACATGCCATTCGTGACCGGGCCGCTGCTCGCCTGGCTGGCCGGTCTCGACGGTCTCGTGGTGCCCGAGGTTGACGACCGCCTGCAACCGCTGCTCGCCCGCTACGAGCCCGCACACGCCGGCGCGCTGGAGATCGCCCTGCGCGGCGACCAGTCAATGAGGGAGGCGATCGCCGCACTCCACCCGCGCGTCGTCGGCGAGCGCGAGCTGCGGCGTTTCGGGGACCCCAGCAGGCTCTTCCTCAACGTCAACGATCCCACCGACCTCCAGGTCGCCGAACGATTGCTCGTCCAGACGGCTGCTGCGGCGCCACGAGTACGCTGAACTGACACGCCATGGCCACCACACTCGATCAACGGGCGCGTCCGCTGCGCGACCTGCGCATCTCGGTCACCGACCGCTGCAACTTCCGCTGCTCCTACTGCATGCCGAAGGAGCTCTTCGGCCGCGACTTCGCTTTCCTACCCCGCGCCGAGCTGCTCTCCTTCGAGGAGATCGTCCGCTTGAGCCGCCTGTTCGTCGAGGAGGGCGTCACGAAGGTTCGGCTCACCGGTGGCGAGCCGCTGCTGCGGCGCGACCTCGAGCGGCTGGTGGAGATGCTTGCCCGCCTCGACGGCATCACCGATATCGCCCTGACGACCAACGGCTCCATGCTCGCCGCCAAGGCTCGCGCTCTGGCGGACGCCGGCCTGACCCGCGTCACCGTCAGCCTTGACGCGCTCGACGACGAGGTCTTCGGCGCGATGAACGACGTCGGCTTCCCCGTCGCCCGGGTCCTCGCCGGCATCGACGCCGCCGCGGACGCCGGGCTGACTCCCGTGAAGGTCAACATGGTCGTCAGGCGCGGTGTCAACGACCACTGCCTGCTCGAAATGGCCGAGCGCTTCCGTTGCCGCGGCCACGTCCTGCGCTTCATCGAGTTCATGGATGTGGGAACGACCAACGACTGGACCCTCGAGGACGTCGTCCCGGCCGCCGAGATCCTTGGCACGGTCGAGGCCAGGTGGCCGCTCGAACCACAGCAGCCAAACTACAAAGGCGAGGTTGCAACCCGCTACCGCTACCGCGACGGCGCGGGGGAGATAGGTCTGATCGCCTCGGTCACCCAACCCTTCTGCGGAGGCTGCACGCGCGCACGACTGTCCGCCGATGGCAAGCTTTTCACCTGTCTGTTCGCGCGCCGCGGGCACGATCTGCGCGCGCTTCTGCGCGCCGGAATGAGTGACCTCGAGATCGCTGAGCGCACGCGCGAGATCTGGACTGCGCGGACGGACCGCTACTCGGCCGAGCGCGCCATCTCGGAGCGGGCCATGCCGGAGCGGGCGAGCGACGGGCAGACAATCGAGGAGCCGGCGAAGGTCGAGATGTCCTACATCGGCGGCTAGGTGGCCCGGTTGCGTGGTGGTCTCGCCGCCGTGTGCCGCGCCCGCCAGCGGCCACGCCGTCACGTCCTCCGGCTCGATGTCGAGGCGCAGTCGTGCTCCGAGCTCCAGCTCGGTCGTCTCGGCGGTGCGTACGGTGAGCTGGAGTGTCCCCGCCAGGGCGACCGTCAGCTCGCGTGTGGAGCCCAGGTCGACGTCGTCGAGCAATATCGCCTCGTACCTGC
>PLYX01000108.1 GCA_003151895.1 Solirubrobacterales bacterium | reverse complement strand
AGGAACGCGTCGGCCTGCATCGAGCCGTTCGTGACGAGTACGCGCTCGGGCTCCACGCCGTGACGGTCGGCGATCCACGCGCGCAACCGCGGGTATCCAATCGAGGTCCCATACGCGGTCGTCCCCGCCGGGTCGCTCTCGAACGCACGCACCGCAGCATCCTTGAGCCCCTGCACGTCCACAATGTCGAGCGACGGAGCGCCGCGGGCGAACGAGATCATGGAGGCCGACATCCTATGACGGCGGTTTCAGCGACAGCAGCTCGCTGTACTCGTCGATCAGTTCCTCCATCGTGTGCTGCATCTTCTCCTTGAACCGCACCAGGTCCGTCACGTCGATCGACTGGGGCTCCGGCAGTGGAGGTGCGTGCGGGGGATGTGGCGCCGGCGGCGGCTGCGCGGGTATCTCGCCGTAGGCCGTCTCGCGGACCTCGACCGTCCAGTCGCGCTCGATCGTCGCGCCGGCCTGTGCCGGAACTTCCTCGCCTCCGAACATTGCGGGACCCCCGAACGCATCGCCATCGACAGCCGCCGCGTCGTCAGGGCGCGGCTCGGCTTCGGTCTCGCCGGTGCTGTCGCCGTCGCGCTCCACGGCCTCGTCGATCAGCTTTCCCGGCGCGTGTAGCGGCTCGGCCGGCGTATCGCGCCGACCGATCGTGGTCAGCTCGCGCTCGAGCTCCTGGAGCTTGAGCTCCAACTCTCCCAGCGTCTTTTCCACCTCCTGGTCCACGGCTCTAGCGTAGCTGCTGGCCGATCGGCGATCCCGCCGTGTGCCCCGAATGGGGTATCGATCGTCGATCGGTAGCCACTCCGCCAAGGATCTCGATCGCGATCTCCGCGACTTCCGTCGGGGTGCGTCCCACGCGCACGCCCTTCGCTTCGAGCGCGAGCGCCTTGGCGGCGGCTGTGCCGGCGGACCCAGACACGATCGCGCCCGCGTGGCCCATCTGCTTGCCGGCGGGGGCGGTAAACCCGGCGATATACGCCACCACCGGCTTGCTCACGTGCTCGGCGATGTACTCGGCGGCCTCCTCCTCGGCCGACCCCCCGATCTCGCCGGACAGCACGATCAACTCGGTCTGCTCATCGTCTTGGAAGAGCTCGATGATGTCCACGAACGAGGACCCGGGCACCGGGTCGCCGCCGATCCCCACGATCGAGCTGCACCCGAAGCCCGCCTGGGCGATCTCGTTGCCGATCTGATACGTCAGCGTGCCCGAGCGCGACACCACGCCCACGTTGCCCTGCTTGAAGAACGACGCGGGGATGATCCCCACGTTGGCCTTGCCGGGCGAGAGGATGCCCGGGCAGTTCGGGCCCACCAGGCGGGTTGAATGCCCACCCGCCCGGTCGCGCTTCAGCGTGTTGTACACGCGCAACTCGTCGTGGGCGGGGATACCCTCGGTGATCGCGATCACGAGCTCCACGCCGGCCGCGGCCGCCTCGAGGATCGAGTCGGCCGCGAAGCGCGGCGGCACGAAGATCATCGCGGTGTTCGGTTGCACCTCGCCGGCGGCCTGCTCCCAGCTGTCGAACACGGGGATGCCCTCCACGTCCTGCCCACCCTTGCCGGGCGTCACGCCGCCCACCACGTTCGTGCCGTACCTGCGGTTGTTCAGCGTGTGGAACGAGCCCTCTTTGCCGGTGATCCCCGCGACCGCGAGCCGTGTGCTCTCGTCGACGAGAACGCTCATGCCGCCGCTAGCTCCACGACCTTCTCCGCCGCCTCGTTCATCGTCCTGGCCGCGTGCACGTTCGGCAGCGCGGCCTCCTCGAGCAGTCTACGTCCCTCGACGTCATTAGTGCCGTCCAGGCGCACCACGAATGGGATGGAATGACCGCCCGCTCCGATCTCCCCGAACGCGGCGATCAGGCCCCTGGCGACCTCGTCGCAGCGCGTGATCCCGCCGAAGATGTTGAAGAGGACCGCCTTCACGGCGTCGTTGGCGAGGATCAGCTCGACAGCCTGCTGGATCTTGGCGGCATCCGAGCCGCCGCCCGCGTCGAGGAAGTTCGCCGGCGCTCCGCCCGCCTGGGCCACCACGTCGAGCGTGGACATAACGAGCCCGGCCCCGTTGCCGAGGATCCCGATGTCGCCGTCGAGCTTGACGTACTGCACGCCCTGCTCCTTGGCCCTGCGCTCGATCGGGTCTTCGTTCTCGCTGTCTGACAGCCCCTGGTTCTCCGGGTGGCGGTAGAGCGCGTTGCCGTCGAGCGACACCTTCGCGTCGAGCGCCTTCACCCGACGGCCACCGGCTTGGCCCTCCGCGGCGCTGCCGCCGAGGGGGTTGGTGGGGGGGGTGACGATCAAGGGGTTGATCTCCGCGAGCGTCGCGTCCTCCTCCAGCCACACCTCATACAGCGCCACGAGCGCGTCGGCCACGCCCTCGATCACGTCGCTGTCGGCGCCGCCCTCGGTGGCGATCTCGACCGCCTCCTCGCGGCTGAGACCCCGCAGGGCGTCGACGTGGTGGCGCACGAGCTTCTCCGGGCTCTGCTCGGCGACCTGCTCGATCTCAACGCCCCCTTCAACGCTGAAGATCACAAGCGGCTGCTTGGCTGAGCGGTCGAGCAGCACCGAGGCGTAGTACTCGGTCGCGATGTCGGAGGCGTGCTCGATCCACACCGTCCGCACCGTGTGGCCACGGATGTCCATCCCGAGGATGTTCTGGGCGTGCTCACGCGCCTCGCCTTCATCGGCGGCGAGCTTCACGCCACCGGCCTTGCCGCGTCCGCCGACCAACACCTGTGCCTTGACGACAACGGGGTAGCCCACCTCGTTCGCGGCCTCCACCGCATCCTCGACGGTGCTCACCGCCTTGCCCGCCGACACCTCCAAGCCGTGCCGCGCGAACAGTTGCTTGCCTTGGTATTCGAGCAGGTCCATGTGCGGCGCGAGACTCTAACCGATGGCGGGCCTTGCGCGCGCTGAGCGACGCGCATCGCATGGAAGCGTCGCATGGCGCAACGCGCGCTGAGCGACGCGCAAGGCATAATGCCCGCCCCATGCCGATTCCCAAGAACATCACCTTCGTCACCTTCGACGTCTACGGAACCCTGATCGATTGGGAGACCGGTATCTACGAGGCGTTCGCCAAGGAGGCCGAGCGCGACGGGTTCGAGATCGACCGGGGCGTCCTGATCCCGCTCTTCCACGAGATCTCCCAGGAAATCGAGGCCGGCTCCTACGAGCTCCACGCCGAGGTGCTGCGGCGCACGGCGATCGAGATCGCCAAGCGGCTCGAATGGAAACTCGAACCGTCCCGCTCGGGCTTCCTCCCGGACTCCGTGCAACGCTGGAAGCCGTTTAAGGAGACCCCCACGCAGCTCACGAAGCTCGCCAAGAAGCACAGGCTCGGCCTCATCGCCAACAGCGACGACAAGCTGCTCGGCCAGACCCGCCGGCACATACCGATGGACTTCGACCTCGTCGTGACCGCCCAGCAGGTTCGCTCCTACAAGCCCGACCCGGCCCACTTCGTCGAGTGCGCGCGGCGCCTGGGCTCCAAGAAGGGCTGGGTGCACGTCGCCGCCTCCCACCACTCCGACGTATCTCCGTGCGTCAAGGCGCGCATCCCCGTGATCTGGGTCAACCGCAACAAGCAGACGCTCGACTCCTCGCAGCGCAAGCCCACCGCGGAGGTGCCGAACCTGCGCGAGGCCGCCAAGTTGCTCGGGATCTCCTAGAGCGCTCCCCGGGACTCCTGCTCGCGTGCATCGAGGGAGGTCAGGCGCTCTGTCTGGGCGTATCCTCCGAAGTGATCGTGGCGATCGGGGCGCCCGCCGTGATCGGCTCGCCCTCCGCGATCGGGAGCTCGGCGATCGTGCCCGCCTTGTGCGCGGTGATCTCGTTCTCCATCTTCATCGCCTCGATGATGCACAGGATCTGGCCCTCGGCCACGGTGTCGCCCTGTTTGACCAGCACCTTCCACATGTTGCCTTGAAGCGGCGACTCAAGCGTGTCCGGACCGCCGGCGCCGGCGGATTTGCCCCCCGCCCTGGAGGAGCGCTTGGGGGCCCGCGCGGCCGGCGAGGAGCCGTTGAGGGCGCCGCCGCCGCCCATGAGCGGGGCGCCGACGACCTTCACGTCGAAGCGCTGCCCCGACACCTCCACCGTGTAGGTCTGCTCGACCGTCTCCGTGTCCTCCCCGGTGTCCTTCGGCGCGGGCTTTCCGAAGGCGAGCGTCTTCAGCCAGGCACGGTCCTCAAGCAGGTCGCGGCACGTCTCGCCTTTGGCCCACTGCTCGGTTGCGAGCAGCGCCCTGTGGAACGGGATCAACGTCTTCAGCCCCTCGATCTCGTATTCGTCGAGCGCCCGCTGCATGCGCCTGGTCGCCTGCTCGCGGTCGGCGTCCCACACGATCAGCTTTGCCACCATCGGGTCGTACATCGGCGACACCTCGCCGCCTGCCCCAACTCCGGAGTCGACCCGCACACCCGGGCCTTTCGGCTCGGAGTACGCGCCGATCTTGCCGGGCGCCGGAGCGAAGTTCTTGGAGGCGTCCTCGGCGTTTATGCGGCACTCGATCGCGTGGCCGCGCAGCACCACGTCCTCCTGGCTTGAGGCGAGCTCCTCGCCCGCCGCCGCCCGGATGCCTTCCTTGACGATGTCAACGCCCGTGGTCATCTCGGTCACGCAATGCTCCACCTGAACGCGCGTGTTCATCTCCAGGAAGAAGTACTCGCCGTTCTGCAGCAGTCCCTCGATCGTGCCCGCGCCGACATAGTTGACGGCGCGCGCCGCCTCCACGCCGATCTCGCCGATGCGCGCGCGCATCGCCTCGTCCACGACCCATTCGGGCGCGGGCGACTCCTCGATCACCTTCTGGNNCGGCGCTGGATCGAGCAGTCGCGCTCGCCAAGGTGGATCACGTTGCCGTGGCGGTCCGCGAGGATCTGCACCTCGACGTGGCGGGGGTCCGGGAGGTAGCGCTCCAGGTAGACGGTGGGGTCTGAGAAGAACTTCTCGCCCTCGCGGCCGGCCCCCTCGAACGCCCCCTCGAGCTCGTCCTCGGTGAGCGCGACGCGGAAGCCCTTGCCGCCGCCACCGCCGGCCGCCTTCACCGCGACCGGGAAGCCGATCTCCTTCTTGGCGATCTTCAGCGCCGCGGCGACATCCGCCACCGGCTTGGTCGTACCCGGAACGATCGGCACCCCGGCGGCCTGCATCAGCTCGCGCGCCCTCGTCTTCGAGCCCATCGCCTCGATCGCGCTCGGCGGCGGCCCGATGAACACGATCCCCGCGTCCTCGCACGCCTGCGCGAACGGCGCGTTCTCCGCAAGGAAGCCGTACCCGGGGTGGATCGCCTCAGCGCCCGAGCGCTTCGCGACGTCGAGGATCTTCTCGACGTTCAGGTAGTTCTCGGCCGCCGGCCCGTCCCCGAGGTTGTATGCCTGATCCGCGCGCTTAGCGTGCAGCGCGTCGCGGTCGAGCTCGGAGTACACCGCCACGGAGGCGATCCCCATCTCCTTCAGAGCACGAAATATGCGCACGGCGATCTCGCCGCGGTTGGCTACAAGGACCTTCGAGAACATCGGGGCGGGAGCTTATTCAATGGCGCGACTCCCCGTGGCTTCCGGGCTGGTGGAGAGCCGTCTTGACCGGCGGCGCTCAGGCCGCAGCCACGATCATCCCAGCCCCGACCGTGTTGTTGGACGCCTCGTCGATCAGGATGAAGCTGCCGGTGCGGCGGTTGCTCTCGTACGGGTCGAACACGAGCGGGGCGCTTGTGCGCAGGCGGACTCTGCCGATGTCGTTCAGCGCGAGCTCCTGCGGTGCGCCGGCGCGCTCGAGCGTGTGCACGTCGACGTGGTCGCACAGCTCGTCGACGATCGCCGTCACCTCGCGCGTGGTGTGCTTTATGACGTAGCGCGCGCCCCTGCGCAGCGGTTGGTCGGTCATCCAGCACACGTCCGCCTCCAGCTCGCGTGCAACCGTCGGCGCCTGCTCGGGACGGCAGATCGTCTCACCGCGGGAGATGTCGAGCTCGTCGCTCAGCCTCAGCGTGACCGACATCGGCGCGAGCGCCTCGGCGAGCTCGCCGTCGTAGGTGTCGAT
>PLYX01000160.1 GCA_003151895.1 Solirubrobacterales bacterium | reverse complement strand
GCGCGAGCCGGTCAACCTTCGCATATTAGGCCCAGCTCCGGATTATGTGCAGTAGTTGACGGTCTTCTCTCGGAGGGCTGCGTGTTGCTTGGCGTGAGGTCGCGTCGATCTCGCGTGAGCTGCGCATAACTCTTCCGTCCACATTCGTCTCGGAAGGGAGCAGCTCATGGCTATTGATGGTTCATCTACGACGGTTGTCGTGCTCGCGGCGTTCGACGATCACCTGCGCCGGGTGCGGGGGGTCTGTCCGGAGGTTCGGCGGACCTATGCGCGGTTTGCCGGGGGGTTCTTGGAAGCGGTGTTCGGGGATGGTCCTGTTGACCTCGCGTGCCTGTCGGTCGGCGACGTCGTCGGGTTCGTCTCCGAAGCGACTGCCCGCTATCGCCCGTCCACGATGCAGCTGCTGGCGACCGCGTTGCGGTCGTTTCTGCGGTTCCTTCGCGTCGAGGGGCTGCGTGAGGGCCGGCTGGAGGAGGCGGTCCCGAAGGTGCCGTTGCGCAGGTTCGCGTCTGTGCCGCGCCACCTCGGCTCTGCCGAGTTCGCGCGCCTGATCGCGTCGCTTGACCGCTCGTCACCGCAGGCGCTGCGGGACCGGGCGATGCTGCTGCTCGCTGCCCGGCTCGGGTTGCGGGCAAGCGAGGTCGCCCGGCTCGGACTGGACGACATCGACTGGCGCTCGGGCACCGTGCAGATCCGGACCCGCAAGACCGGCCACGGCGCGCTGCTGCCGCTTCCCGGCGACGTGGGGGACGCCATCGTCGCGTATCTGCAGCGAGGACGGCCGGCAAGCGAGGACCGGCACGTGTTCCTGCTGCACAGTCAGCGGGTGGGCGCGCCGATCGACCGTCACGTCGTCGGCGATGCTGTCCGTCGCGCGCTGCGGCATGCCGGGATCGACGCGCCGGTCCACGGCGCCAACCTGTTGCGGCACTCGCTCGCGACGGACCTGCTCGCGCACGGCGCGAGCCTGAAGGAGATCGCCGACCTGTTCGGCCACCGCGCTCTTTCGAGCACTCAGGTGTACGCCAAGGTCGACCTTGCGGCGTTGCGCGAGGTCGCGCTGCCCTGGCCGGAGGTGACGCGATGACCGCCACCTTCACCGAGATCGCCGAGCAGTACGTCGCGATGCGTCGCGGCCTCGGCTACCGGCTGGGCGGGCAAGCAAGCTACCTGCGCAGCTTCGCCGGCTTCTTGGACCGCTCCGGGCAGGACGGCCCGGTCCCGCTCGCGCTCAGCGTGCAGTGGGCGACGGCGACCTGCTCGAGCGATCCTCACAACCCCGCCCGGCGGCTGTCGGTCGTCCGGGGGTTCCTCCGCCATCTCGCGGCCCTCGACGGGGCCACCGAGGTTCCGCCGCCGGGCCTGCTCGGCCCGGCCCATCACCGCACGCCGCCGCACATCTACTCCGATGAGGAGATCGCGAGCCTGCTCCGGGCCGCCGCCGCGCTCTCCCCGCGCGGGGGCCTGCGCCCGGACTGCTACCTCACGCTGTTCGCGCTGCTCGCCTCGACGGGGCTGCGGATCTCCGAGGCACTCGCGCTCGCCCGCGACGACGTGGACCTCGCCGACGGGATGCTCACCGTCCGCGCGGGAAAGGGCGGAAAGTCGCGGCTCGTCCCCCTGCACCCAAGCGCCCTGGAGCCTCTCCGCGCCTATGCCGCTCGCCGCGACGGGTTTGCGGGGTCGTCCGGGCCGGACGCGTTTTTCCGCACCGACCGTGACAAGCAGCTCACCTACGCCGCGGTGCGCAGCAACTTCATACGGATGCGGCGGCGGCTTGGATGGGATCGCGAGGGGCGGGCGCGACGACCTCGCATCCACGATCTTCGCCATCGAATGGTCGTGCAACGCGTGCTCGCCTGGCATGCCGAGGGCGCCGACGTCGACGCGAAGCTGACCGCGCTCGCGACCTACCTCGGTCACGGCGTCGTCTCCGACCTCTACTGGTATTTCAGCGTGACGCCCGAGCTGATGAGCATCGTCGCCGAACGGTTCCAGGCGTTCAGCGAGCTGTCCTCGGGAGGTGCGCGATGAGAGCGTCGACGATCGCCTTCCCGGCCCTGCTGCAGGACTTCTTCCTGCGGCGCCTGATCGAGCAGCGAGGCGTGAGCGCCCGCACGGTCGAGAGCTACCGCGACGCGTTCGAGCTTCTCCTCGCGTTCGCCGAACGGCGCACCGGCAAGCACGCCTCCGCGCTGTCGCTCACCGACCTGGACGCCCCGCTCGTGCTCGACTTCCTCGACCATCTGGAGTCTGAGCGGGGAAACGGCGCCCGCACCCGCAACGTGAGGCTCGCCGCGATCCGCTCGTTCATGCACTACGCCTCAGTGCGTGACCCGGCCTCGCTGCCGATCGCTGGGCGAGTCCTCGCGATCCCCCCGAAGCGCTTCGACCAGCCCGTCCTCGGCTACCTCACCGGCGAGGAGCTCAACGCCATCCTCGCCGCCCCCGACCGCAGCACCCGCAGCGGGCAGAGCGACGCGGTCCTGCTCGCGACGATGTACAACACCGGCGCGCGCGTCTCGGNNCACGGCAAGGGACGCAAGGAGCGCGCCATCCCGCTGTGGAACACCACGGCGAGCGAGCTGCGGGGCTGGCTGCGACGGATCGACAACGATCCCGCCGCGCCCGTGTTCCCGAACCGCGCGGGCAAACCGCTCACCCGCTCCGGCGTGCGCGACCGGCTCGACCGAGCGGTGTCCATAGCCGCGCAGCGCTGCCCGACATTGCAAGGCCGCCGCGTCTCGCCGCACACCCTGCGCCATANNGTCATCGCGCTCTGGCTCGGGCATGCCGATCCCGCCACCACCCACCAGTACCTGGAGGCCGACCTCGCAACCAAGGAAGCCGCCCTCCAGCGCATGACCCCACCGGACCAGCCGCCGGCGACCAGAT
Organism: Solirubrobacterales bacterium; assembly: GCA_003151895.1. Lineage (GTDB taxonomy): Bacteria > Actinomycetota > Thermoleophilia > Solirubrobacterales > Solirubrobacteraceae > Palsa-744. Next base: position 121 of record PLYX01000160.1, on the reverse strand, counting down.
ACCAGGCCGGCGACAAGCTCCTCGCGTTCCTTGACGGCTTGTGATTATGCGCACCCCCCGAGGCCGCACGCTGCCGCCACAACACCGGCTTCGCCGACTACTGCACATAATCCGGAGCTGG
>PLYX01000155.1 GCA_003151895.1 Solirubrobacterales bacterium | reverse complement strand
CCGCCAGGCGCTCCACGACGGTGGCGGTGTACGGAGGCAGGTACCCCTCGAGGATGCGCGAGCCCGACTGGCTCGGGACGCCCTCGGTGCAGAACAGGTCCTTGACCGCGAGCGGCACGCCGCCGAGCGGCGATCCACCCACCGGCTGGGGCGCCTCGCCGTCGCAGACCCAGGTGAAGCAGTTCAACTCGTCCGCCTGCGCGCGCGCACGGTAGACGTCGAACAGCTCACCCGCGCCGATCTCGCCGGACGCAATCGCTCGGGCCGCCGCGGCGGCGGTCAGATCGAACAGGTCGCTCGCGCTCATGTGAGCGTGTCAGGGACGGTCGGGCGCATGCTCAGGCCTGCGGGCTCGGGACTAGGAACCCGTCGCCGCTGACGGCCGGCGCCTGCGCGAGCACGACCTCGCGCGGGAGCGACTCACGCGGCTCGTCCGCGCGTAGCCGGCCCGTCAGCTCGGCGACGTGCGTGGTGGGCGGGACGCCATCAAGGTCGAGCTCAGCGATCTTCGCGACGTGGTCGAGCACCGCCGAGAGCTCGCGCGCCATCGGCTCTATCTCGGCGTCGCTCAGCTGCAGGCGCGCGAGGCGCGCGACATGGAGAACCTCGTGGCGGTCGATCATGACGCCGCATTCTACGGAGCGCCGGCAGCGGCGCTCCGTAGAGACGGCGAACCCACCTGAGCCGGCTAGAGGCCCGACTCGCCTGAGGAGCTCGGCGCGGGCGGCGGCAGCGGCGGCTCGGACGAGGGAGCCGGGGGCGTGCTGGGAGCCGGGGTGGAGGCACCGGGCGCCGCGGAGGCGCCGGTGGAGCTCTCTCCGCCGCCGGACGCGGAGCTGTCGGTGAAGCTGCCCACCGCGCGTCCCGCCTGGTCGCGGACGTCGGACAGCGAGGTGCCCTCTTCGCTCATCATCAGGTACCCGCCATAGGTGATCGCCACGGAGGAGATCAACCCGAGCCAGATCCCGATTTTGATGCCGGCGGAGGCTTCCACGCCGCCGAACGAGGCCCCGCCCGAGGGGTGATGGATGATGCGGTAGAGGATCAGCAGCGTGGAAAGCGCTCCCAGCCCGGCGACGATGGCGCTCGGCTGCACGGGCATGTCGAGCTTGCGCTGGCCCGCGACGAGCACGACCGCGCCGAGCGCCACGATGATCGTGATCAGCCAGATCCAGCGGCTGTTGGTGAAGGTGTCCCAGCCGGTCGAGCTCGAGCCATAGTTGACCGAGCCGCCGACCGGGACAACGCCTTTGACGCTGACGCCGTACCACTTGAAGAAGAACAGGAATATGAAGAATGCGACCGCGCCACCGCCGACCATCCAATCGCTGCGGCGCAAACGGCTGACATCGAAGCTCATTGCGTTGACTCCCCTGGAGATCGTTGATGGTGCTGGATTCCAAGCGCACCTTGTCCTTCTCGCGCGAGGATTGCAACTCTCGTCACAATATTTCTACGCTTGCTCCGCATTTCCTTTAGGGAGCTCGCGCGGCTCGGGCTCGGCCGGCGGGTAGCGGTCGGTGCGTTCGTCGCGGATCGACTGCCACGATCCCGCCAAAACAAGGACGGCGCCCGCCAGTGCGAGCCAGGCGCCCGCGCACAGCGAGATCGCGTTGTGTGGTCGCTCGAGCACGCGCACCACGGCGGCGATCAGCCCGATCAACCCGAACAGCGTGCTCCACACCGCCGCCGCGACCGGCAGGGCCGGCGAGCGCTCGGTAACGGTCGCGAGGACGAGCGCGAGCGCGGCGAGCGCGGCGAGCATCAGCAAGACGACCGCCGGGCCGAACGTGCTCCAAGCGTCGAGCTTGCCTTCGAGGTCTTCATACCAGGGGAGCGTGAGCGCGACAATCACGCACAGCGCGCCCAGGAGCGCAAGCACCTCCCCTGCCCGTAGCCGCCCAAGTCTCATCGAGTGCCCTCCGCCAGTCGCAGCCGCCCAAGTCTCATCCTGTCTCCTTCCTCGCCTGTCCCCCGCACGGGGAGTCCAATCCGGCCTGGGTGCGAGCGGCCTGCAGCGTGTTGCGCAGGAGCATCGCGATAGTCATGGGACCGACGCCGCCGGGCACGGGCGTAATCGCAGAGGCGACCTCGCTCACCGCCTCGAAGTCAACGTCCCCGACGAGCCCGCTCGCCGGCCGATCGGAGCTCCCGCCGTGTGCCCCGAATGGGGTATCGAGCTTCGATCGGCCCGCCCGCTGTGGGTCGAGGCGGTTCATGCCGACGTCGATCACAATCGCCCCGGGCTTGACGAACTCGCGCTCGATCAGCCGCGGACGGCCGACGGCGGCGATGAGGATGTCCGCACGGGCGCACACCTCGCGCAGGTCGCGCGTGCGCGAATGGCAGACGGTGACGGTGGCATTCGCCTCCAGCAAGAGTTGTGCCATCGGCTTGCCGAACAGGTTCGAGCGGCCAACCACGACCGCTTCCGAGCCCTCCACCGTGGCGTCCACGCTGGCCAGCAGCGCCATGACGCCGGAGGGCGTGCACGGCCGCAGCCCGGGGCGTCCGAGTGAGAGCAGGCCGGCGTTCACGGGCGTGAGCCCGTCCACGTCCTTGCCCGGGTCGATCGTGCCGGTCAACACCGTGCCGTCGAGATGGTCGGGAACGGGCAACTGAAGCAGGACGCCACTCACCGCCGGATCGGCGTTCAGGCGCGCGAGCAGTCCGGTCACCTCGTCAAAGGGCGTGTCTGCGGGCAGGCGGTGGTCGAAGGACTCCATTCCAACCGCGCCACACGCACGCTGCTTGCCGGAAACGTATACCGCCGACCCGGGGTCCTCACCGACGAGCACGGTGGCCAAGCCCGGCGCCCGCCCGGCTTGCTCGACGAGCGCTTGCACCCCGCGCGCGACCTCGGCTCGCACGCGGGCGGCGAGGGCCTTGCCGTCGATGATCGTGGCTGTCATCGCGTGGATCGTATGTGTCAGCGCTTGCTGACCGGCGCGTAGTCGGCCATCAGCTTGCGCTCGGAGCCGTCCCCGGCGAAGCGCACCACGATGATCCCGTCCGCCTCGACACCCGTCACGACACCCTCTCCGAAGGCGGCGTGGACGACGTCCTCACCGAGCCGGAAGGAGACCGACGGTGGCGTTGTGTGCGTGCCAGAGGGCCATGCCCCACGCGCGCGCGTGGGGGCGACGCCGTTGGCGGAACCGACGCCCGCGCCTGCGACACCCGCGCTCGCAAAGCCACCGACGCCGACGCGCACGCCCCCCGGACGCGGAGCTGGCAGCGACTCGCCTGCCTGCGCCCCAGAGGGTGTGCCTGTCAGGGTGCACTCGGTCAAGTCGGCCGGGATCTCGTCGAGGAAGCGGCTCGAGACGCTGTAGGTCGAAGCTCCGAACACCGAGCGCCGGCGGGCATAGGTCAGGTAGAGCTCGCGCATCGCACGCGTCACCGCGACGTAGAACAGCCGGCGCTCCTCCTCGACGCCGCCTTCGTCGAGCGCGCGCTGGTGGGGGAACACACCGTCCTCGCAGCCCACAACGAACACAATCGGGTACTCCAGGCCCTTGGCGTTGTGGAGCGTCATCAGCGTGACCAAGCCCTCGTCGTCGCGGCGCGAATCGCCGTCGGACTTGAGCGCCAGCTCCTGCAGAAACAGCTCGAGCGTGTCGCCGTCCGCCTGGGAGTTCGCGTCGAACTCGTGCGCGACCTCGACGAGCTGCTGCAGGTTTTCGATGCGCCCCTGGGACTCGAACGCCTTCTCACCGCAGCCCACAGCCTCCGCTTCGAGCGCCTCCACGTAGCCGCTGCGCGCGAGCACGGCGTCCATCAGATCTCCCACGGGGATGCCGTCGCGCGCGAGCGCCGCGAGATCCTCCATCGTGGTCATGAAGCGCTGAAGCGCTTTGACAGCGGCGGCGCCGAGACCCGGTATGCGCTCCGCGGCGCCGGCCACCTCCCACACCGATTCCCCCACGCTCGCCGAGTGGGCGACGATCCGCGACAGAGAGGTCTGGCCGAGGCCGCGTCGGGGAGAATTTGCCACGCGCTGGAAGCTCACCACGTCGAACGGATTTGCGATCCACGCGAGGTAGGCCACCGCGTCCTTGATCT
>PLYX01000264.1:1675-15820 GCA_003151895.1 Solirubrobacterales bacterium | reverse complement strand
CCATCCCCTAGAGGGAGTAAGACCCCTGGTAGACCACCAGGTTGATAGGCCGGATCTGGAAGGACGGTAACGTCTGAAGGAGACCGGTACTAATCGGTCGAGGGCTTGACGGATTTTTTTTGATCCCCGTAACGGGGGTGATACTCGCTGTGGCGCTGTGCAGTTTTGAAGGACCCCGAGAAGCGTGGTCTCTCGCTTTTTTCCGGTGGCCTTGGCGAGGGGGAAACACCTCTTCCCATTCCGAACAGAGAAGTTAAGCCCCTCAGCGCCGATGGTACTTGGCTCGCAAGGGCCTGGGAGAGTAGGACGCCGCCGGTTTTTCTAGCCCACGCGAGCCGCCCCACGGGCGGCTCGCGGCCGTACAGGACACAAACACACCTGCTCGCGCGGCGCCGGGATCCCGGGACGCCGGGCGCCCAACCCGCTCCGCAAAGCCATCCGGTGCGGATGATCGCCGCGATCCGGCTCGCTCCGGCCGGACGAGCGCAAGCGACACGTGGAGGGCTCGGCGGGCTCGTCCTGGTCGACCTCCCAGTCGATGTCGTAATCGTCCTCGAGCAACAGGAACGAGCGGATCAGGTGCAGCGTCCCGAGCAGGCGCCGCGCGAACAGTGGTGCGTCCGTTGAGGAGAACATGTGTTCGTACTGTAGGTCGACGATCGGACGGAAACGAGGCGAACACGTGTACGTGCCTGTGCGTCACGCCGGTTTGGCCCGGTAATCGGCTTGTCCATGCGGATTCTCGACCGATTGGTGTTGCAACAAGAGTTGCAGCCGGCGCGCCCTGTGGACATCTGGGAGCCGCCGGCGCGGTTGCCGGCAGGGGGTTTGGGACTCCGCTCGAACTTGTTCGGTGAGATGGCTGTTACGCTTGCCAAGCGCCCCACCCAGGACACCGTCAGGGGTCCTCGCCGGCGCATTCAGCTCATGGAGAAGTTCGTCATCGAAGGCGGCGTCCCGCTCTCCGGCACGATGGTTCCCGCCGGCAACAAGAACGGTGCCCTACCCATCCTCGCAGCCTGCCTTCTCACCGAGGATGAGGTGGTTGTGCGCAACGTGCCGCGCATCCGCGACGTGGACGCGATGCTCGCCATCCTGGGGTCGCTCGGCGTGTCGGTGGAATGGAGGGGCGCCAACGAGCTCGCGCTCTGCTCAGCCGACGTCCACCAGGTGGAGATCGACCCGGAGCTCGCCGAGCAGATTCGCGCATCCTTCCTGCTCGCCGGCCCGCTGCTCGCTCGCTTTCGCGGGGCGGTGATGCCGCCCCCCGGCGGCGNNGACGTGTTCATGGACGAGCCGTCGGTGATGGCCACCGAGAACGCCCTGATGGCGGCTGCGCTCACACCAGGCATCACCGTGATCGGCAACGCCGCCTGCGAGCCCCACGTCCAGGACCTCGCGCGCATGCTCGTGAAGATGGGCGCCGACATCCAGGGAATCGGCTCCAACCTGCTTGCGGTGGGCGGGGCAACACGGTTGCGCGGGTGCGAGCACCATGTCGCCCCCGNNTCGGCAGCTTCATGGCGCTCGCCGGGGTCACCGGCGGGGAATTGCGCATCAAGGACACGGTGCCGGGCGACCTGCGCATGATCCGGCTCGTGTTCGAGCGGCTCGGCCTGCGCTCGGAGCTCGACGGCGACGACGTGATCGTGCCCGGCGGGCAGAAGCTCGTGGTGCAGTCCGATGTGGGCGACTACAAGGGCAAGATCCAGGATGGTCCGTGGCCCGCCTTCCCGGCCGACCTCACGTCGATCGCGGTGGCGCTCGCCACCCAGGCCGAAGGGTCGATCCTCGTGCACGAGTGGATGTTCGAGAACCGCCTGATCTTCACCGACAAGCTGATCCTGATGGGGGCGGACATTGTCATGTGCGACCCCCACCGCGCGATCGTCACCGGACCGCGCCGTCTGCGCGGTGAGCGCGTCGAGTCGCCCGACATCCGAGCGGGCATGGCGATGCTGCTCGCCGCGCTGTGCGCGGAGGGGCGCAGCGAGATCGGCAACGTCCGCCAGATCGACCGTGGCTACGAGCGCATCGACGAGCGCCTGCGCGAGCTCGGCGCCCGCATCGAGCGAGTGGCCACCGAGCCGGTGCACGCGTAGGTGATCCACCCGATCCCCAGCGGCACCCGCGACGTGCTGCCGGACGAGACGCGCGAGGTGCGCGCCATCACCGACGCATTGCGCGGCGTGTTCGAGCGTCATGGCTACGGCGAGGTGTACACGCCCGCGCTCGAGTACGAGTCGGTGCTGGCGCGCGCCGGGCACACAGCGCAGGGCGCTGGGTCGTCGGGCGAGGCCCAGCCCGCCTATCGCGTGTTCGACGGGTCGGGCGCCGCGCTCGTGTTGCGCTCCGACATGACCGTGCCGATCGCGCGTGTTGTGGCCACCCGCTATCCCACGGCCGAACCGCCCCTGCGCTTCTGCTACCTGGCGCACTGCTATCGCGGCGTGCGCCCCCAGCGCGGGCAGCCGCGCGAGCTGTTGCAGGCGGGCATCGAGCTGATCGGCGCGCCGGCGCCCCAGGGAACCGCGGAGGCGCTCGGAGTGCTGTGTGCGGCGCTCGACACCGTGGGGCTCGAGGACTACCGGATCGGTCTCGGTGACGCCTCGCTGTTTCCGTCGCTGATGGCGAGTCTTGGCGTGTCCGAGGACGCGCGGCCGCGGCTGCTCGCCGCGCTCGCCAACCGGGACTTCGTCGGGCTGGAAGAAGAGCTCGCGGGACTGGGACTGGCGGCGCAAGATCGGGACCTGTTGCTGGATGTGCCGCAACGTCGCGGTGGGCCTGACGTGCTGGCGGCATCCACCGGCGTGGTGGCCGACGCGGCGGCGAACATGCGCCAGGTTTACGAGCTGCTCGACGCGCAGGTGGCCGAGCGCGTGATCTTCGACCTCGGGTTGGTGCGCAGCATCGGCTACTACACCGGCGCCGTGTTCGAGGTGTACGACCCGGCGCTCGGCGCTCCCATCGGCGGCGGCGGACGCTATGACGAGCTGCTCGGCCGCTTCGGCCGCTCGCTGCCCGCGGTTGGGTTCGCGCTCGGGGTCGATCGCCTGCACATCGCCCTGATGGGCGAGGAGCGCGGCACGGGAGCCCTGCTGTGACGAGCGCCACCAACGGCCTCACGATCGCGGTGCCGCGCGGAGCGCTGTTCGATGAGACGGTCGAGTTGCTGAGCGGTCTGGGTCTCGACACCGCAGAGCTTCGCTCCAACGACCGCAAGCTCCTGTTCGAGGACATCGGCGTGATCACGATGCGACCCTCCGACGTGCCCACATACGTGGAGTCGGGCGCCGCTGACATCGGGATCACAGGAAAGGACGTGCTGCTCGAGCAGGCTGCGCATGGATCCGAAGATCCCGCCCGGCGCGAGGTGTATGAGCTGCTCGACCTCGGCTACGGCCGCTGCACGATGGTGCTCGCGAGCAAGGCGGGACCCGACCTCGCGGCGGAGGCGCTGCGACGCCTCGGCGTGATGCGCGTGGCCACGAAGTATCCGCGCATCGCCGCACGCCACCTGGAGCAGACCGGCAGGCAGGCGGAGATCGTCGAGGTGAAGGGCTCTGTGGAGCTCGCGCCGCTCACCGGCATGGTGGAGGCGATAGTGGACCTGACGGCGACGGGCGCCACGCTGCGCGAACACGATCTGATCGTGCGCGAGGAGATCGTGGAGTGCACCGCGCGGTTGATCGCCAATCCCGTCGCCCACAAGCTGCGCGCGGAGGCCATCGACAGGCTGCTGGAGCGTTTGCGTGCTGCTTGAGAGGGTAGATCTCGTGCGTGGCGCCGAGTGCGGTTGGGGGGAGCGCGCACGTGCTCGTTGAGCGGGTGACGCTCACAGACGTCGAGCGGCAGGGGACTCCCGCGGTCGTGGCGGCCCACCTGCGCCGGCTGATAGGCGGTGTGGAGGAGATCGAAGAGACGGTGGCCACCATCGTCTCTCATGTGCGCGCCGAGGGGGACGAGGCGGTGCGCGAGTACACGCGCAGGTTCGACACCGATGGAGCGGAGCCGCGCGAGCTGTGCGTGCCGGCGCACGAGCTCGACGAGGCGCTCGAGCGGATGCCGCTGGAGGTTGTGGCGGGGTTGCAGGTGGCGATCGCCAACGTCGCGCGCGTTGCGGACGCCTCGATCGGGCCCGAGCAGGTGGCGGTCGATCTCCCGCAGGGGCACACGGTCACGCTGCGCGAGCTGCCGGTGGGCGCGGCAGCCATATATGCGCCCGGGGGCCGGGCCGCATACCCGAGCACGGTGGTGATGGGGGTCGTCACCGCGCGCGCCGCCGGCGTGGTGGACGTGGCGGTTTGCACCCCACCCGGGCCCGACGGCCAGGCCCATCCGGCGATCCTCGCCGCGTGCAGGCTGTGCGGGGTGGAGCGCGTGTACAGGATGGGCGGCGCTCAGGCGATCGCGGCGCTCGCTTTCGGCACCGAGTCGGTGGGGCGCGCCGACGTGGTGGTGGGGCCCGGCAATCTGTACGTGCAGGAGGCCAAGCGGCGGCTTTCGCACGTGGTGGGGATCGACGGGTTTGCCGGCCCGAGCGACCTGATGGTGGTGTTCGGGCCCGACGCCGACCCCCGCCTGGTTGCGCTCGATTTGCTCGCCCAAGCCGAGCACGGCGCCGGCAGCTTCGTCGCGGGCGTCTCCAGCTCGCGTGCCGCGCTCGACGCGGTTGGCGTGGAGATAGAGCGCGAGGCTGTGAGCTGGCCCGATCTGGAACCGGATGCGTGCGTGCTGATCGAGACCACCACGCCGGCGGCGGCGATCGAGCTCGCCAACGAGTTCGCGCCCGAGCACCTCCAGCTCATGGGGGCCGCCGAGGAGGCGCTCGCGGGCAGGGTGAGGGCGGCCGGGTGCGTGCTGCTCGGTCCGGGCGGGGCCACCGCGTTTGGCGACTACACGGCCGGCTCCAACCACGTGCTTCCCACCGGGGGAGCCGCACGCTTTGCCTCGACGCTCTCCCCGCGCCACTTCCGCAGGCGCATGTCGGTGGTTGAGATCGGCAACGAGGCGGCAGCCAAGCTGGCACAGGCCGGCGCCCCCGTGGCAAACGCGGAGGGCTTCCCCCTGCACGCCCTCTCGATGCGGGCACGCATCCCCGAGCCGCCGTCTGGGCCGCCGTTGAGCGAGAATGGATGATATGGACTCCCAGCGGACTGCCACCCCCATCCGGACAGCCACGATCGAGCGCGCCACCGGCGAGACGGACGTGCGCCTGGCGCTCGCGCTCGACGGGACCGGACAGGGGACCCGCGACACGGGAGTGGGCTTTCTCGACCACATGCTCGACCTGCTCGCCCGCCACGGACGGTTCGACCTCGACGTGAAGGTTACGGGCGACCTGCAGACGGGCGCCCACCACACCGCCGAGGACACCGCGATCGTGCTCGGCCAGGCGCTCGACAGCGCGCTCGGCGACCGAGTGGGCATCTACAGATATGGATTTTGGGCCGTTCCAATGGATGAGGCGAGGGCGAGCTGCACGATCGACATCTCAGGACGCCCATTTACGCTCTTCGATGCGGAGCTGCCACCCGGCGCCACCGGCGGTTTCGACCACGAGCTGACAGAGGAGTTCTTCAGGGCGCTCGCCAACTCGGCGAAGCTCACCCTGCACCTGGAGGTGCAGGCGGGTACGAACGCCCACCACATGATCGAGGCCGCGTTCAAGGCGTTCGCGCGCGCGCTGCGCGAGGCGGTGGCGCTCGATCCGACCGAGAGCGGTGTGCCGAGCACGAAGGGCACGTTGACCGCATGACCATCGCCGTGGTGGACTACGGGATGGGCAACCGCCGCTCGGTGGAGAAGGCGTTCGAGCACATCGGGGCGAACGTCGTCGTGACGAGCGACCCGGAGCGGCTGCGTGCCGCCGCGGGTCTCGTGGTGCCGGGCGTGGGGGCGTTTCCGCGGGGCATGGCCAACCTGCGCGAGCTCGGCCTCGACGAGCTGCTATGCGAGCGGCTCGCGCAGGGCACGCCCGTGCTGGGAATCTGCCTCGGTATGCAGCTCGCGTTCGAGCGCTCCACCGAGCAGGGCGGCACGCAAGGGCTCGGGGTGATCGGCGGCGAGGTGCGCCGGCTCGAACATGGCGCGCTGAAGCTCCCCCACATCGGCTGGAACGAGGTGAGCTTCACCGCGAGCTCACCGCTCACCGAGGGGTTGCCGGAGCGCTGCGCCTTCTATCACGTCCACTCGTTTGCTCCAGTGCCCACCGTCCGCGAGGACATCCTCGGAACCGCCGTGTACTGCACCCCATTCGCCAGCGTGGTGGCTCATGAGAACTTCTACGGCGTGCAGTTCCATCCTGAGAAGTCCTCGGCGGCAGGACTGCGCCTGCTGGCGAACTTCGCGCGCATCTGCGCTCGCGCCGTGGCGCCGGTCGCCTCGTGAACCTGTATCCGGCGATCGACATGCTCGGTGGGAAGGCCGTGCGCCTGGTGAAGGGCGACTTCGACGCGAAGAAGGTCTACGACGAGGACCCTTTGTCCGCGGCGAACGGCTGGGTGGCAGCCGGGGCGCGCTACCTGCACGTCGTGGACCTCGACGGCGCGCGCGACGGCGCTCCCGTCAACCTCGACCATCTGCGGCGCATCGCGGGCGAGCTCAATGTGCCCGTCCAGTTCGGCGGCGGCCTGCGCTCGCTGACCGCCATCGAGGAGGTCATCGAGGCGGGGGCTGAGAGGGTGATCCTCGGCACCGCCGCCTTCACCGACCCGACGCTGCTGGAGCAGGCGCTCGCGGAGTGGCCCGGGAGGGTGCTCGTGTCGGTGGACGTGCGCGGTGGGCGCGTCGCCACCGCCGGGTGGACCGAGACGATCGACCTGACCACGGAGGACGTCGTCGCGAGACTCTGGGAGCAGGGAGCGAGCGAGCTCGTGTACACGAACGTCGATCGCGACGGGATGCTCGGTGGCCCCGACCTGGAGGAAGTGGGCCGCGTCGCGCGCGCGGTCTCCGGGAGCTTCATCTACTCCGGCGGCATTGGCGAGCTGTCCGACTTTGAAGGGCTCGCGGGCCTCAAAGCAGCGAGTCTCACGGGCGTGATCGTCGGCAAGGCGCTGTACGAGCGACGCTTCACCGTCGCCGAAGCCCACGCGGTGCTCGACGACTAGTGCTTCCAACGTGACGACGGTCGGCCGCCCGAGCGGGTCTGCGCCCGCTACGGTGAGCGGGTGCACTACAAGCGCGTCATCCCATGCCTGGACGTCGACGGCGGCCGCGTCGTGAAGGGCGTCGAATTCCTCGACATCCGCGATGCGGGTGACCCGGTCGAGCTTGCCGCCCACTACGATCGCGAGGGGGCCGACGAGCTCGTGTTCCTCGACATCACCGCCACCCACGAGCGGCGCGACACGATCGTGAAGCTCGCGCGCGACACCGCCGACGACGTGTTCGTGCCGTTCACGATCGGCGGCGGCATACGCTCGGTGGCCGACGCCCAAGCGGTGCTCGACGCGGGCGCCGACAAGGTGTCGGTCAACTCCGCCGCGCTCGCGCGCCCGGAGCTGATCGACGAGCTCGCGGCGGTGTTCGGAGCGCAATGCGTGGTGCTCGCGATCGACGCCAAGGCCGTCCCGGCCCAGAATGGGAACGCCACTGCACAAGCACCCGGGTACATGGGGCCGGCCGACGAGGACGGCGACGGGGAGAGCCCGCCGAGAACCAGTGGCCGTTGGGAGGCGTACGCAGCCGGCGGGCGCACCGCCACGGGCCGCGACGCGGTGGCGTGGGCGCGCGAGGCCACAACCCGCGGGGCGGGGGAGATCCTGCTCACGAGCATGGACCGCGACGGCACCAGCGACGGCTATGACCTGCCACTCACCTCCGCTGTGAGCGCGGCGGTCGACGTGCCCGTGATCGCCTCCGGCGGGGCGGGCGAGTTGCAGCACCTCGTCGAGGCGCTGCAAGCAGGCGCCGATGCGGTGCTGTGCGCCTCGATCTTCCACTACAACCGGCACACGATCGCGCAGGCCAAGGCCCATCTCGCGGAGGCGGGCATCCCGGTGCGGATCGACTGAGCGCAGGAGATGCCCGACTGCGTGCCCACGAGCGACGGCGCCGCGGTGCTGGAGCGTGTGCGCCGCTTGCCCGGCGGGCCCGAGTTGCTCGACCTCGCGAAGGAGCATGGCGGCAGCGTCGAGCTGGTGGGGGGCGCGGTGCGCGACATCATGCTCGGATCCCGGCCACGCGAGCTGGACGTGATCGTCGACTCCGGCGTGGAGCAGCTCGCGGGCTCGCTCGCCGCGCGGCTCGGCGGGGAGCTGACGCTGCATGAGCGCTTCGGCACGGCCGTCGTGCGGGGGGCTCACGCGAGCATCGACCTCGCGACGATCCGCGCGGAGAGCTACCTCTGCCCGGGGGAGCTGCCCGTGGTCCGCCTGGGCTCACCCGAGGAGGACCTCGAACGCCGCGATTTCACCGTCAACGCGATCGCGGTGGCGCTCGCCGGGGAGCGTCCGGGACAGGTACGCGCGGTGGCGGGCTCGCTCGACGATCTCGCCGCGCGCCGTTTGCGGGTATTGCACGACGCCAGCTTCCTCGACGATCCCACACGGATTCTGCGGCTCGTGCGCTACGCCACCCGTCTGGGCTTCGAGGTCGAGCCGCACACCGCCGCGCTCGCCGCCGCCGCGCTCGCCGCGGACGCGCTGAAAACGGTCTCGGGCCCGCGCCTGGGCGCCGAGCTGCGTCTTGCCTTCGCCGAACCCGACCCGGTGGGGCCGCTCGCCGAGCTCGACCGCCTGGGTGTGTTTACGGCATGGGAGCCGGGCGTGAGCTTCGACGAGCACGTGGTGCGCACGGCGCTTGAGATATTGCCCGAGGACGGGTCCACGCGAATATTGCTAGCCGCCTCGCTTCTGCTCGAGCTGTGTGCACAGCTCGACAAGGAGGAGACCGAGCTTGCGATGCGCGGCTTCGTGCACGACCTGGAGCTCCCCGCGCGCGACGGTGACCGCGTATTCGGGGCCGCCGTGAACGCCGCGTTCGCGATCGACCAGGTCGACTGCACCGAGACGACCGCCGACCTGCTCGAGCTCACCGTCGGAACTCCGGTCGAGTCGCTTGCGCTCGCCGGGGCGGTGCGGGAGATGGAGGACGGGCCCGGGTCCTACGGGAGGCGGGTGGTCGAAGAATGGCTCCGCGAGCGGCGGCACGTCACCCTGGAGGTCACCGGGGACGATCTGATCGCCGCGGGAGTGCCCGAGGGCCCAGAGGTGGGGGTGCGCTTGGAAGAGTCCTACAAGCTGCTTCTCGAAGAACGGATCGAGCCTGGGCGCGAGGCCGAGTTGCGAGCCGCGCTCGAAGCGAGGATATGAGCAGCTCCGGCCACATCGGCCGCGCCCGCATCCCCTCCGCTGCGGTTGAATTCGGCACATGAATGTCGCCCCGCCGAGCGTGCTCGACACTGAGCTCTTCGAGCTGCCAGGGGGTGGACGTGCGCTGTTCACCGGTCGCGCCCACGGCAATCTGTCGAGCGTAGGGGGCGAGCACGCCGGGCAAGGACCGCAGGCGCGTGAACGGTTGCGCGAGGCGCTCGGCGTGCGACGTCTCGTGCGTGGCTACCAGGTTCACGGAACCGTTGTTGGACGAGTGTTCGCAGACGGCGAGCGGCCCGGCCCGCCGAACGCGCTCGATCACCTCGACAGCGCGCGGCAACCCACCTTCGAGGCGGACGGTCACGCCGTCGCGACCCCCGCCGTGGCCGCAATGGTGCTCTCAGCCGACTGCATCCCCGTGGTGCTCGGCGCGGACGGTGCCGTAGCCGCCCTGCACGCCGGTTGGCGCGGACTCGCCGCCGGGGTGCTCGAGGAGGGTGTCCGTGCTCTTCGCGAGGTCGGCGGCAAGGGGGAGATGGTGGCGCTGGTGGGCCCGTGCGCGGGCGCCTGCTGCTACGAGGTCGGCGAGGGGGTCCACGGCGCGTTCGGCGGCGCGCATCGCAACGGCCGCCTGATCGACCTGCGGGCGATCGCCCACGAACGGCTGCTGGCAGCCGGTGTGACACAGGTGCGCGATGCGCAGGCGTGCACGATTTGTGACGAGCGCTTCTTCTCCCACCGCCGCGAAGGCGCGCGTGCCGGGCGCCAGGCGGGCTTGGCATGGATCGCGCAGTGAGCCGCGAGACCGTTGTGGTGACTTCCGCCGCACCTGTGGTCATGCCGCGAGCTTCTTTCGTGCGTCACTGCGCTGGAGCCGCATGGTCCAGGTGATTCACGGCCTGGAGGTGGCACGGGTGCGCGCCAATCTGGAAGCCCTGCGCGCGGAGGTCGCCGCGGCCGCCGAGCTCGCAGGCCGCGACCCGAGCGAGGTGGAGATCCTTGCGGCCGGCAAGTACGTCCCCAGCGAGGAGCTTCCCGTGCTGGCGGTCGCCGGGATCGCCCTCGTCGGAGAGAACCGCGCCCAGGATCTGCAAGAGAAGGTGGCCGCCCACGGCGACCTGTTCACGTGGGACTTCATCGGCGCGCTTCAGAGCAAACACGTGCGCTCGATCGTGCCGCATGTGCGTCTCATCCATTCGCTTGCGAGCGACTCGGCGCTACGCGAGCTGGAGCGTCACGCCGATCGCGCCCGCCCCGGTCTTCGCGTGCTCGTAGAGGTCAATCTCGCAGGGGATGCCGGCAAGAGCGGCATCGTCCCAGAGCAGCTTGACGCCTTCATCGCGCGCTCGCCTATGCCCGTGGCGGGCCTGATGACGATGCCGCCGCTCGCTGAGGATCCCGAGCAGAGCCGCCCGTGGTTTCGCCGTCTGCGCGACCTGGCCCACGCGCGCGGCCTGCGAGAGCTCTCGATGGGCACCACCCAGGATTTCTCCGTGGCGGTGCAAGAGGGCGCCACGATCGTGCGAATCGGCACGCGGTTGTACGCTTAAGGACGGAGAACACGGGTCCCAACCCCTCGTCGCGCCGCGGCGGGATGCTCGGCATGAGCAGGGAAACGCCCGTTTTCACCGAAAACGCCCTTTACAAATGGCATTTCGCGACTCCTGGCACCGCGCTCTCGTGTACTTCGGCCTGGCCGAGGAGTATCACGACGACTACGACGAGGAGCCCCGCGAGGAGGAGATCGCCGATCGCTATCGCGAGCGGCCCAACGTGCGCCGGCTCTCCCCGCGCCGCCGGCGCGACGAGTTCGACGAGATCTTTCCCGACGACGAACCGCGCGGACGCCCCACCACGGTGCTGCGCCCCGTCAACCGTGGCAACGGCGACGTGCGCGTGCACCTGGTGATCCCGAAGTCGTTCAACGACGCCCAGCAGATCGCCGACAAGTTCAAGGAGTCGATCCCGGTGATCCTCAACCTGCAGGGCGCCGACACCGACCTCTCGAAGCGCCTGATCGACTTCGCCAGCGGTCTCACCTACGCCCTCGACGGCGGCATGCAGCGGATCGCCGACAAGGTGTTCATGCTCACCCCGCGCAACGTCGAGATCTCGGCCGAGGAGCGCGCACGGTTGATTGAAAAGGGCTTCTTCAACCAAAGCTAGTTGGCCGACAGGGCCGGTAGCCTGAGGCGCTTATGAACGTAGGTCTTATTGGTTGCGGAAACATGGCGCGCGCCATGGCGCGCGGGTGGGGGAGACCCGTGCTCTGCTTCGACCCGCTCGCCGAGCGCGCCGAGGCGCTGGCGGGCGAGCTTGGGGGAGAGGCGCTCAGCTCGAACGCCGAGGTGGCCTCGCGCGCGGATCTGGTGGTGCTCTGCCACAAGCCGGCCCAACTGGGGGCCGTTGCCGACGAGGTGGCCCCAGCCGCCAAGGCCGTCGCCTCGATCCTCGCCGCCACACCGCTGTCGGCCTTGAAGAACGTTTATCCGGGGATTCCGGTCTACCGCTTCCTGCCCTCGCTCCCGGCGGAGGTGCGCCGCGGGGCGGTCGTGCAAGCCGTCGACCCCAAGCGCGAGGCCACTCTGGGCAGAGGCGACACCGTCGACGCGCAGGTGCGCGGGCTGTTCGCCGAGCTCGGCACGCTTGTCCCCCTCGACGATGCGCTCGTGGATGTCGCCATGGGCTTGATGTCGTGCGCCCCCGCCTACGTTGCGCTCGTGGCAGAGGCGCAGGTGGACGCGGGCGTGCGCCGCGGCATCCCGCCCGCGCAGGCGTCTGCGCTCGTCACCGAGACGCTCGCCGGCACCGCCGAGCTGCTGCGCCGGCGCAACTACGACACGCTCGCCGTGCGCCGTGAGGTCAGCTCGCCGGGCGGCGCCACCGCACGCGGCCTCGCCGCCTTGGAGCGGGGAGGCGTGCGAACGGCGTTCAGCGATGCCCTCGACGCAGTGTTGGGGGAGGGGACGCAACAGTGACCTTCCGTCTCACGGCGCGCCACTCGCAATCCCTCGATGCGGATCGCGGGGAGGATCGTCGATGACCGTCATGCTCGCCAGCGCCCGCACCGAAATCGCCGGCTACCTGTCGACCCTGATCTACGTGTACACGCTGCTCATAGTCGTCTACATCGTCACCCAGCTGCTGTTCGCCTTCGGCGTGCGCCCGCCCTACTCGCGCCTCACCGACGCCGTGCTCACGTTCCTGCGCGACGTGTGCGAGCCCTACCTGCGCATCTTCCGACGCATCATCCCGATGTTCGGCGCCTTCGACTTCAGCCCGATCGTGGCGATCATCGTGCTGTCGCTCGTGGGCAACGTGATCGTCAGCCTGATCCACGGTTGATTCGCCTTCCCACCCCAGACTCTGAGCGGCGGGTGGGGCGGGTGGGTCTCCCAGTCATATGGGCAG
This sequence comes from Solirubrobacterales bacterium, assembly GCA_003151895.1. GTDB lineage: Bacteria > Actinomycetota > Thermoleophilia > Solirubrobacterales > Solirubrobacteraceae > Palsa-744. The sequence goes on along the minus strand of PLYX01000264.1, from coordinate 3,092 downwards.
CGCTGGTGATGGGCACTGTGGTGCTCCTCGACCAGCTCTCCAAGGCCGCCGTGCGCAACTCGATCGTGCCCGGCGAAACACGCAGCGTGCTGCCCGGTCTTCAGCTGGTCAACACGCGCAACCAGGGAGTCGCCTTCGGCTTCCTCCCGGGTCGCCACCTGGCGGTGAGCGCGCTCGTCGGCGTTGCCCTGCTCGTGCTCGTCGTCTACTTCGCCCGCCATTACGACAAGCCCCTGATCTGGCTCCCCACGGGAATGCTGCTCGGCGGGGCCTTCGGCAACATCCTCGACCGTTTGCGCGCCGGGTCGGTCACCGACTTCGTCAAGTTCCCGCTCGGCTGGCCACCCTTCAACCTCGCCGACGTCTCGATCACTCTCGGCGTGCTGCTGCTATTCCTGGTCGTCGAGAGCCGTGAGTGACACCCGCCCCAGCATCGTATGGCAGGACGAGCACCTGCTCGTGGTCGACAAGCCCGCGGGCCTGGTGGTACACCCAGCTCGCGGCCACCGCGAGGGCACGCTCTCCCAGCTGCTCTCCGGCGCCGCCGCCGGCGGTGTGGGTGGGGGGGATCCGGATCGACCCGGAATCGTCCACCGGCTCGACCGCGACACCTCGGGCCTGCTCGTGGTGGCCTGCTCGGAGGACGCCCACCGGCTGCTGCAGGTCGCGTTGCGCGAGCGGCTCATCGAGCGCGAATACCTGGCGCTCGTGGAGGGGCTCCCGCCCGCCCGCACCGGCACCATCGAGGCGCCCATCGGGCGCCACCCGCGCATCCGAACGCGCATGGCCGTCGGCGGCACCGCTCCCCGCGAGGCCCGCACCCACTTCACGCTCGAGCGCTCCCTGCGCGGAGTGTCGCTCCTGCGCCTGCGCCTCGACACCGGACGCACCCACCAGATTCGCGTTCACCTGCAGGCCATCGACCACCCTGTGTGCGGCGACCCCGAGTACGGCGCCCCCGGCACGCTCGGCTTGACACGGCAGTTCCTGCATGCCACCCGTCTCGCCTTTCCCCACCCGATCACCGGCGAGCTGGTCGATGTCAGCTCGCCGCTCCCACCCGACCTGCGCCAGGCGTTGCAGCGCGCCGAAGGCGACCCCGGCCGGTAGCGGTCTGTCGAGAGGGAGATGGCGCGATTGGGCGGTCGGGCCGTGGATGCCCACGCCGCGCCAGCCGCCTTCGGGTATCCTGGGCGGTCGTACCCAACCTGACGCCGTGCGACTGCGCAACGCGGCCCTGCCCGATCGACGCCCTCCAAGTGCGCCCTTCGGGTCCGCGACGCACCGCCTGGATCTAACCAGATGACATAAAGGGAGCACCCGTGACGACCCAAGTAGGAATCGCGGACCTGCTGGAGGCCGGAGTCCATTTCGGCCATCAGACGCGCCGCTGGAACCCCAAGATGCGCCGCTTCAT
>PLYX01000264.1:0-1653 GCA_003151895.1 Solirubrobacterales bacterium | reverse complement strand
TGCCGTTCGTCAACCACCGCTGGCTCGGTGGCCTGCTGACCAACTTCCAGACGATCAACCAGCGCATCCGCCGCCTGCACGATCTCGAACGCTATGAGACCGAGGGTCAGCTCGCGCTGCTTCCCACGCGCGAGCGCATGGCCGCGCAAGCCGACCTCGCGAAGCTGCGGGCCAACCTCGGCGGCGTGAAGAACATGCAGCGCACCCCCAACGCCCTCTTCGTGATCGACCTGAAAACCGAGGCGATCGCCGTACGCGAAGCCCAGCGCCTGCGCATCCCCATCATCGGACTCGTAGACACCAACTGCGACCCCGACGGCATCGACTACGTCATCCCCGGCAACGACGACGCCATGCGCTCGTGCGCGCTCATCGCCAAAGCGATCGGCGACGTCGTCGCCCAGGGCCACGCCGTCTTCCGCGCCGAGGAGGAGAAGGCCCGCCAAGAACGCGTCGAGCAGGCCAGGCGCGAGGCCGAGGAGCGCGCCCGACGCGAAGCCGAGGAACAGGCCAAGCGCGAGGCCGAGGAGCAGGTCGCCAAGGAGGCCGCCGAGAAGCAGGCCGCCGCCGCCGCCCAGGCGGCTGCCGCAGCGCCGGCCGCGGAGCCTGCCGCCGAGGCGCCTGCCGAGAAGGCACAGGAGGCACCCGCAGCACGGGAGAGCGCATAGTGAGCACGGTTGAGATATCCGCCAAGGACGTCAAGGCCCTGCGCGATCGCACGGGGGCCGGCATGATGGACTGCAAGAAGGCGCTCGCGGAGGCAGAGGGCGACGTCGAGAAGGCCATCGAGCTCCTGCGCCTGAAGCAGGGCAAGAAGATCCAGGATCTCGGCGAGCGTACCGCCACCGAGGGCACCATTCAGGCATACATCCATGCGGGCGCCAAGGTGGGCGTGTTGATCGAGGTCGACTGCAACACCGACTTCGTCGCCACCAACGATGACTTCGTCACGTTCGCACGTGACGTGGCCATGCAAATCGCCGCCACGCCCACCGTCTCCTACGTCTCCCGCGAGGACGTCCCCGCCGACCCACGCGACGCCGAGGCGCGCATCTACGAGCTCCAGGCATCCGAGAAGCCCGAGAACGTGCGTGAGAAGATCGTCGCCGGCAAGCTCGACGCGTGGTATCGCACGGTCGTGCTGCTCGAGCTCCAGATGCACAACCCCAAGTTCGACGGCAAGACCGTGCAGCAGCTGCGCGACGAGCTCACCGTCAAGACGGGCGAGAACGTCGTCATCAGGCGCTTTACGCGCTTCGCCGTGGGCCAATAGCCCAGAGCGTCCACGACCCCCGGGGGCGAGTAGGCTCTCATCCGCTATGGCCCCCGCCTTCAAACGCATACTGCTCAAGCTCTCCGGCGAGGCCCTGATGGGGTCGCTCGACCACGGTACCGACCCCGATCGCGTGGCGGCGGTCGCGCGTCAGGTCTGCGCCGTGCGCGACCAGGGCGTGGAGGTCGCGATCGTCGTCGGCGCCGGCAACATATTCAGGGGCATGAGCGCCGCCGCGGAGGGGATGGACCGGGCGACCGCCGACTACATGGGGATGCTCGCCACCGTGCTCAACGCGCTGGCCATCCAGAACACGCTGGAGCGCATGGGCGTCGATACGCGCGTGCTCTCGGCCATCAACATGATGCAGGTCTGCGAAC
>PLYX01000229.1 GCA_003151895.1 Solirubrobacterales bacterium | reverse complement strand
AATCCGGGCCTCGGCATAAGCGGACGACTTCGTGGTGGGGTTTGAGCACCGGGATGACGCTGAGCGGTTTCAGGCGGAGCTGCGCGGAAGGCTCGCGGAGTTCTCCCTGGAGCTGAATGCTGAGAAGACGCGCCTGATCGAGTTCGGGCGGTTCGCCGCCCTGGATCGTCAGAAGCGGGGCCTCGGCAAGCCTGAGACGTTCACCTTCCTCGGCTTCACGCACATATGCGCGAAGGACAGGAAGGGGCGTTTCAAGCTCAAACGCATCACCAACTCAAAGCGGATGCGGGCCAAGCTGCGCGAGGTCAAGACTGAGCTCAGACGACGGCGGCATCTGCCCATCCCCGAGCAGGGTCGCTGGCTTGCCAGTGTCCTGCGCGGGCACTGCAACTACTTCGCGGTGCCCGACAACGGCAAGGCGCTGAACGCCTTCCGCCACCAGATCACCCGGCACTGGCTCAGGGCGCTTCGGCGTCGCAGCCAGCGCACCAGGATGACCTGGGTGCGGATGAAGCGCCTCGCTGACCGATGGCTACCGACCGTGCGCATCCTGCACCCCTGGCCCGAGGCTCGCTTCGACGCCAGAATCCAAGGCAGGAGCCNNGAGCCCAGTGCGGTAGTTCCGCACGCTGGGATCTGCGCGGGGGGCGTCTGGCGACAGGCGTCCCTACCGCGACCGCATTCCGCTTGTGTCACTACTGGACCGTGCGTGGTGTCCTTCGGGAGCACGGCCATTGTGATCTGCACGGCCTGATTGATTGACGTTTCCGGCGGAAAGGCAAGATAGAAACTAGTGACGTGGCCGTTGGCATGTATGACGCTCGAAAAGCGATCAGTTGCTCCATTTGACAAGCCTTCCGTCGGGTCATACGCGACGCCTTCGTCGTACTGATGGTCCATCGTATGAGCGGCGTTCCAATCGGCGTCGGCGGCTCCGAGCACTCCTTCGTCAATCGACGAGGATGCTGGAACTGGAGGCGCTTCGCCCGGTCGCAGTCCGGTGACGTGGACAAGGGCGTGGTTCATCGCCAGCTGATCGAGAACGAGATTGACTGGGTTTCCACAGGTGCTTCTGACATATTCGGAAATTGCGCTAACGATGGGGGGAGAGCCAGAGATCGATGGCTCAGCCTTGCGTATGTACTGAGCCCGCGCCGATTCCGTCGCGCCACTCCAGTCCGCACACCGCGACGAAGCGGATAGGTGGGTCACGGCGGTTTGTCCGCCCCCGCATCCAGTAACCGCTCCAACGATGATCAATGCAATCAGGGCTAGGAGGGCCAAGCTGCCGAGCCGGGCTTTGTAGAGCTGTAGGGCTGGGCTGGAGGCTGTAGAGCTGGGCTTGCGGCTGGGCGTAGAGTGCATCTAGCGGCCCTGCGATTCGCCGTATTCGCGGGAGTCGCGTGCTTCCTCTTCGCGTTCGAGCTTTTCTTCGCTTTCCTTGTCCACTTCTGCCATTTCGCCCGGAGCCTTATTGACCGCTTCTTCCATCGCATGGGTCTTGCTTTCCATGATCGCCAGTTTGGCTTCGCGTTCGGCCTTCCTCTGCGCCGCTGCCTTGCGCCCGGCAGGACTGTCTTCCTGCCGTTCTTTGGCCCGAATCTCTGCTTGGCAGGCGTACCATTCGCCTGCGCTGCGCGCGTCCGCCGTTCCATACTTGCAGGCGTAGTGCGGTCCTTTGCTCAGCTTCAGGTACGCGACGGCCACCGCGCAGAGCGCGAGCACGCAAAGCACAATGATTGTTAGCCGTTTCATTGCCACTCCCAGTAGGCGTAGCTATTCACGGCGCAACACCTTGAGCTGGGAGGCGACCTGATCCACCGTGGACGATTCCCAGGCGGACGATTTGCAAACTTCGGAGATTTCGTTCTGGAGGCCCTGGTTGGAGGTGTATTCGTTCCGTTCGGTTTCGGTGGCCGCGCCCCAGTCACGGCAAGACGAGCTTCCCGAGAGAACCGCCGTGCCAGACCCAGCGCAGCCTGAGCCCGCGAGCGCGAGCGCGCTCAGCGCCGCGGCGGTGAGTCCTTTCATAGCCTCCGTCCTCGTTCGAGGTTCACGCGGCGTCGGTGCAGCGCCGGGGGCATCGGTGCCCATGAGTCCGTATCGACTCGACAGCAAACGATCTTGAGTAGTCACTCCTAAACCTGAATCCACCGCATAACCTCGTGGAGGGCTGCGATCGGGGGATTGGTGCCCCGGATCGGGGGTGAAACCGCCGGGCTGGGGTGCTGCTGGCCGTTGAGGGGCGCCGGCGGAGTGGCGGGCGAGCACGAAGTGTCGTTTTCGCTCAGCCGGAGGCGGCCGGGGCTGCCGAGCGGAATGCTGCGGGGTATTCGATGTGCTTGGGGTGTTCAGGCCGCGGCTGGGAGCGCGCGGATGCGCTCCAGCGCTTCGGTGAATTGTTGCTGCCAGGGCCAGCGGGCGGGGTAGGTGAAGCGTCCATTGCCTGGCGGTGCGGGTCAGCCGTGCGGGGATCTGGAACAGTCTGCGCCGCAACACGCTGGTGCTGCCGCCGCACAGCGTCGGCGCTCGGTACGCGGCCTATCGGCTGAGGGTAAAGGGCCTGGTTGCGGTCACTGTCTTGTCGTGTTTGGTGGTGAACGTACCGTTCGCGGTCAGCTGGAGTGAGCTGCTGCTGCGGTTGAGGAGCTTTCTGCCTGCGGCGGTCAACGTGAGGGCCAGCCTGAGCGAGCCTCTGTGCTGATCCCTGTCGGCGCAGCCGTCTTGGACTTCCCCCCGTTCAGACGAAGCGGTTGATCTTGAAAGCGGGGGAAGTCCAGTCCGCTTGGGTGGTCCGCCAGCGCTCGCCGCTTAGTGAACGACCGTAAACCGAAGCCTCACAGGCGCTGAGGTGCCGCTGGTATCGGTAGCCGTCAGGACCGCAGCGTATAGGCCAGGCTTCATATAGCTCGTCTTAGAAACGCGCTTGGCTGTTGATCCAATCCGGCCGATGTCCACGGGGAATGTGCCTGCAAACGGGATGCTGTCAATGCCGGCCCGCTCACGATGTTCGAGTGTTGTGATGAGGGATGTGAGATAACATGCCCGCCCACGCGCTCGAGGTGAGGTATCTCTAGATGAGAGGCACGTTGATCCCTGGCGGCGACCTGGTGTCAGCTGCTCTATCGTGACCTTTACCCAGGCTTCCGGGAAGAGCCTGAAGCGAAAGCGCGTGCCAATTGGTGGTAGTCCGGTGGTGGCCGGTCCGCGCACGCGAAAGCGCCTGTGGCTCATACCCGCTTTCGTGATAGCCGGTTCTGGCGGACGGTAGCCGGGCACCCCGCTCGAAAGGTTGAAAGTGATTGCATCCATGGCGCCTGGGGCTCCATAGGCGCTCCAGAGCAGAATGGCATTGCCTGCTGCATTGACAGCCAGGTGCGGTTCACCGACGTTGGAGCCTTTGTCTTCGGGCGTAACATCGACAGGCGCCCGCCATCGCCCGGTCGTTGCTGAGCCGACGGAGCCCTCGATCACGCCATCGGCGCTCCAGGCCACGAGCGCCTGTCCATCGGCATCAACGGCGAGATCGCGCGCGCCGTAGGGAAAGCCACCTGGCGCTGGCGAGAGTGTCGAGGGGGAATGCCATGCGCTGGCTCCGGCGGGACGGACTGACGCTTGCAGGGTTGTCCTGGCTTTTTCGACCTGCAGCCAGGTCGCGACTGTATCGCCGCGGGAGTCAATGGCGATCTCTGCGTCTTGATCGCCGAGCGGCATCTGCACACCCGAGCGGGGGCCGCCGAGCGGCGGCGCTTCCGGCTCACTGGCGCTCGCGACGTCCACCGGTTCGCTCCATTCCCCGGTCGAGGTCAAGCGCACGGATGACTCGAGGGTTGTGGCGAGCGGCAGCGCACAAGACGGTGTCACTGGCTTGTTGGTTGGAACCGGACAGCCCCTCGTGTCCTGCTGCCACAAGACGGTGGCATTGCCAGCGGGATCCACGGCAAGCTGGATGCCTCCAACCGTCACATCAGGGGGAGGACTTGACCGCGAGAGTCTCACGGGCGTCTGCCAGGCGGCGCTCCCAACAGGCTGCATCGCGGCGTCAACCACGTCTTCAGAAACCCAGGCGGCAAGCAGATCCCCTCGCGCATCGACAGCGATCTTCAGATCGCCTGGGCTCTCTCCCGGGACAAATTCATGTGGAGGCTGCCACGCGCCCGTCGCAGCCGTTCGCACGGCGGTCTCATCTCCCACCACGCCAGGGCTGGGTCCTTCGCCCAGTCGCTCCCATACTGCAACAGCGTCGCCATTGGGCTCGAGCAAGATCTGCTGGCCTGTCCCACGTTCTCCGGGGGCGGAGATCGCAACGGGCGTCTGCCACTCGCCACTGCTCGGCGACCGGTAACTGGCGTCGATCGCACCCTTCTGTGGATATGAGTCAAGCCAAACCGCGGCCGCGTCGCCCTGCGTGTCGACCGCCACTTCCGGAAGGATGCTGAAGCCAGGCATCGAGACGGTCGCGGGCATCTGCCAGACGCCGCTGAGGGCCGAGCCCGTGACAGCCTCTACTTCATTGTTGTAGCAACACCCTTCTCCACTGTTGATCTCGTTGCGAAATCCGTGCATCCAGACAGCCGTCACCTGCCCATCGGCGCTGATCGCAACCCGCGGCTGTTCCCCACCCGGAACAAGCTCAAGCGGAGTGGGGAAAAGCGGAGCGGCTGAAGCGCTTCCGAAAAAGAAGAACATCGCCAACGCGAGCAAGCCGACCAACACCGCGGCTGCGGATGACCGTATGCACCAAAGCCGACAACAGGAACACACGAGATCCAGCTTAACTGAGGCCACGGCAGCTTGGAGCCTGATAGGGTCGCCCTTATGACTGCACGCACGCGGCGCTCGGCTTGCGTAGCCTCGTGTGGCCTTCTGGCCCTCGTCGCGGTTGCCTCGGCCGCGGGGCACGGACCTATCGCCGACTCGCTGGCGGCGCGTACGGCGGGAGCGGTCGTGCTCGGATCTCATGGCTTTGCACCGAGGGGTGCCGGCTGGGGCAACGCGCACCCCTCGCGGATCTTCAACGGAGGCGATCCCAGCGGTCTGGTGACCCACATCCACTGGACGCGTTGGGGTGACTCGCTCGCGATAGGCCGGGGGCTGAGCTCGATCTATGAGCCACGGGGCGGCTACTACCCGCAGCTCGTCACCATCGAGTTGCACGCATCAAACCTCGGCCACTGCACGGCCAGCGGTCCGCTCGCATACCGCCGCCTCTCCATCCGCGTGCCGTCACATCCCGGCGGCAAGCTTGGGCCGTGGATGCTATGGAGCGGTGCATCCACCATCTGCTCCGCCGGCCTCACCTCGACGCCGAGCGCGCGGCCCGTGACGGGAGCCACAGCCTCGCGGTATAAGCGGATCTACGTCGCGAACAAGGACTGCCGCGGCCACACCTTCCGTCCAGAAAAGATCACTCTCGCGTGCGGCGACGGGAACCTCTACGCCACCGAAGTGCATTTCTTCAAAGGGACCTCGGAAGTCTACGGGTCGCCGAAGGCAGACGCCTCAGCGACGATCCATCAGAACGACTGCAAGCCGGATTGTGCGTCGGGGAAATTCTTTGTTGACAAGGGCGCGCTGATCCTGAAACGGATCGTCCGCTGCCGGGATGGCCGGCTGTATTACTCCCGCGCCGAATACGCCTTTCCGGAGGGACAGAACGTAGTCGACATCGAACCGTCCGAGCGTTGCTCCGTGGTGCGCACGGCGCGTAAAGCGAGCCACCCCCAGGGCCGCGCTCGAGTGGGTGCCGTTGCGCAGAGCGAAGCGCCGGTCTCGCTGAGCGCGCGCGCGGTGATCGCGGCCCGGTCCGAGGACTCGGCGTTGAAGCTGGCCGCGCTGGGAAAGGGAGCCACTCGGCTCAGGGGAGGCGTGCCCGCGGGGGAGAGGAAGCTGTTGGGGTCCGTGCGGACACCCGCGGAGGTGCTGGGCAGCGAAGAACAGGCCAAATTGGTGCAGCGCAGCGCCATCTGGGTTACCTCCACGCCGCCCGCGAAGCTGTTCGCGTACCTCACGTCACGATTGCCCCGCGGCACACGCGAGGAGTCCTCGTCCAGCGGCGACGTGTCGTTCACGCCACCGAAAGGCCACGAAACCCTCCCCGAAATCCAGAAACGGGAAGCCGTGAACTACTGGAGCGAGGAATTCAGTCTCCCGACCGACAGCAGCGTCCTGCGGCTGCGGGTAGTAGGCGTATACATCGCGCGCGCCGCACCGGGCAGGTTCGTCGTTCGTGTGAACGCGGCAGCTTCATGGGAGCGGCCGCGTCCGAGCTACTCCCTGCTCGGCGCCAGCGTCCACTCGGTCACGATCACGGCCAGCTATCAGCCGGCGGGACCGAATGAACCCGCGCCCGTGATCATCAACGACTCAACGCTCGTGCACGCGATCGCAGAAGCCGTCAACGACTTGCCCGTCGACGAAGCAGCCGACGGGCGAGTAAAGAGTTGCCCCAACGAGAGGGTCGGCGAAAAACACCGAGTCCTCCTCCTGACCTTCACAGAACAACAACACGGACCCGTCCTTGCCACCTTCGAGGACGATCCGTCCGCGTGCGAACCCACACCATCGATCACCGTACCCGGGCATCCCCCCGTCGCGCTCTCAGAAGCCCGAGGCCTCATACCCGAGATCGAAAAGACGATCGGATCCACGGCGGCGATCTGATCGAATCGTTCTCAGATCGCCGGTGTTGAAGGACCAGATGGCGAGGCGAGCTCTAATAGCGCTGGCGGTTCCTTTGTGGGCGCTTGCGGCGATGCTGCCGGCTCCCGCTTTCGCGGGAAGCTTTTCGGCACCCGTACGCTTGCCTGGAACGCAGGGCACCGAATGGCGCTTCGCGGTGAACGACCGTAGTGAAGCAGTCGGCGTGCGTGGCTCTGAAAAGGGGGCGCTCTTCTATGCGCTGGAAGCAACAGGAGGGCTCGGCAGTCCGATTGAAATCGGGATCCCCGGCAACTTTGCCTCGACGAAGCAGTCCGTGGCGATCGACCCGCGAGGGAGGGTCGCGGTCGGACTGTTGTACCGCGATGACACTGTTGTGCCCAGCCGCGAATACAAAGAGCACGAAGGCCCTGGATGCTGTGGACGTGTCGCCCTTTCCAGCTGGCAGCTCGGCCAGCAACCCCCGGTTGCCCAGGTTCTCTCAGCCCAGCAAAGCGCGAAGACCGGACCCGATCATCAGGTGTTCGAAGCCCCCTCGATTGTCATCGGAGCCTCGGCTATCACGGCGTTGTGGACCAGGGAAGGCCCCCAGGAAGTCGAAAACGGACCCGGTGAACCTCCCGAAGTCAATGAAACGCAGCTCGAGGCGGCTTTCGGCCGCTTCTCAGAACCACTACATCTCGCGTGGGTGATAACGGCCCCCAGAGGCATATCCCTCACCCATCTCAGCCTCGCCCCCAACGGCGACCCCGTCGCCAGCTGGCTACAGGACGGAGACAAAGTCCTCAGCGTCAGCGGGTCACGCACGGGCGCCCTTCATCGGCCGAAGGGTGTCCAGCGGATACCTCGACTGAGCGAGCCGGCCGGATTTGCAAAGCAAGCCGGGGGCGACACCGTGTTCGCGTACTTCTGGGACTATCCAGAAGGACGCCCGCAGACGTGCTCTCGCTGCTCGCGCAGCAGGTTGATGATGATGAGCAGCAGAGCGGGTGGACCCTTCGGACGCCCGCGCCAAATTTCCTTTATCAACGAAGCGATCGAAGCGACGCTCGCCGGCGGACATCACTTCCTGATGGCCGTCTGGGCGAAGTCCTTTCACTTCGTCGAAGAAGGTCACCTCTACGTCCAGCGCGGGAGCGTATCCGGGCGGTTCGGAGCACCCCAGGCACTCGGGTTCGGAAGTCACCCGCAAGCCTTTGCGGACTCTCACGGCGACGCGGTGATCATCTACCGACGTCCCGTCATCCACAACCAGAACGCCGACGAAATAGTCGCAGTCACCGCGCGGTCAGGCCATCGCTTCGGACCCCCGCGCCCGCTCGCCCCACACCTCAAAGGCTGCGAACTGGACAACGGGCGAGAAACGATCAACTCCCAACCCATAGCCACAAGCCCCACCGGGTACGCCCTCTTCTACATCACATGCGACGAAGGCGCAGCTCAATATCTCATCCGCTACACACCATGAACGCCTGCGGACGAAGGCATGACGGTTTGCATACTATAAACTATAAAACCCTGCCGAAAATACGCAAACTGACACATATGCGCGGAGGAGTCACACTTCTCCTTCTAGCGGCCGCGCTCTTGCTGGTGTCTCCGGGGGCGGTGCCGGCCGAGAAATCGGTGAGGTCACGTGCGCAGCCCGCGTCGGGCTATAAGTTCGAGGACCTCACGATCACACGACAGGTGGCGGCGGATGGCAAGCCGATTTCCGGATTCGTCTCTTATTTCCGGCTCAATCGAGCATTGCCCTTTGCTCCGCGGGGAAAGTTCGAAGGGGAAGAAGAAGGCGGCCCGCGTCTGTTCGCGGCGTATCTCTCGGTAGATCACGTCCATGACGAAGGCAGCACGGAAACAATGGGCGACGATACGAGCAGACACTGCTACATAGAAACGATCGAAGTCAACGCGCACGAACATCAGCCTCGCATTGGGGAACTTGTGAGCGTGTCGCTCGTGATCCACGGGCGAGCGGTGATCAACACCCGCACACGGGTACGAACCCGCAAAATGGGAAGGAGCGTACGAAAGCCCAACGGGGTACTTCTCAATCAAACGGACCTGCCTTACGAAAAGGCCTTCGGCTGCTCGAAGAAGCGCGGGCGGTGACACGGATGCCACGACAGAGGAATGGGATTACAGCCCGGGTTCTGGTTGGCGTGGTCAGCGCGATCGTCTGCTCGGTTGCGTTCGTGAGCCCGGCGTCCGCCGCCTGGAGCGCTCCGCAGCGGATCGTCGACACCATCGGAGGGAACGCGGGGGAACTGGACGAAGCGAGAGTCGCCAGGGATGAGACGGGGAGCGCCGTGGTGGTGTGGCAGTATGCTCTCCACGGGCTCCCACCAGTCTTCGTCGAAGCCTCCACCCGCAGCCCGGGAGGGCGGTGGTCGGCGTCGGTGCGCCTGACATCGGGGCACCACGGGGTCACGGGACCAAACGTCGTCATGGACGCGCACGGAGAAGCGATCGTGGTCTGGTCGCAGTCAACACGCAAGGACAGGAGCGACACCTTGCGCACTGCGCTCGATGTCAAGATCCACCGCGCGGACGGCCGCTGGGGGCGCACCGTCGTGCTCGCCTCCGGTTTGGAAAGCGTCAAAGACGATGGCCGGTTCGCGCCCGATCCGGCGATCGCGTTGAACGACAGCGGCAACGCGACGGTTGCGTATAGGGTCAGACACGCTGGCCGGGAGTACATTGCGCTCGCCACGCACCGTCCCGGCGGGCGCTGGCGCCACCCGGTCCTCGTGCTCCCGATCGGTCACGGCTCTGAATTGGAGGTGGCCCGGGACGAAAGCGGGGAAACCATCCTCGCCTGGACCAACGGTACCCGCAGAGGCGCCCACAAGTGGGTCGAAGCGCTTGTCCTGGGATCTGACGACAAACCCGAGTTCCCTCGACAGGTTCTCTCTCCGACAGAGGGAAGCGAAGGTGGTCACGCGGAAAGGCTCGACCTCGCAGCTGACGGCCGTGGCGATGCGGTGCTCAGCTGGGGTCAGAGGGACGGCGTCCCAAACGGCAACGAGGATCCAGGGCCGGGGCCGCTCGAAGCCGCGACGCGTCAGGCGGGGAGCGGCTTCACGGGTCCCACGAAGCTGCTCGGGGACGTCCCCGGACTGCAGGGCTACTCCCCGTCAGTGGCGATCGCTCCTGACGGCGAGGCGACGGCGCTGTTCACACACTACGAACCGCCGCCACCGCTGAGTGAAACTGAAGGCCTGACCGCCGAATTCGCCACCCACCCAGCCGGAGGCGGCTGGAGCCCTCCAGTCAGGCTGTCGCCCCCGCAAGACGGAGAGGCGTTGCAATTGGCTTCGGCCCCCGATGGAGATCTGATGGCCCTGTGGGGGACCGGGATCGGCACGCCGCCCGAATTCAGGCGCATCGTTACCTCGCTGGAGCCGGTCGGCGCCACGACGTGGCAGAAACCCGTGACACTTCTACCCGAACGTTTCTCCGAACGAGCCGCGAACACCACCCTCGCGCTCGCCGATGGCGACAAAGCCACGGCAGCCTGGACCGGGTACAACAAAAAGAACGGGGAACTGCTCGAAGTCGCCGACTACGAACCCGGCTAGCGTCTACGCGTGACCCCAAAGGCGCGGCGGTGGCGGTACTCCCATGGATTGATCAGGCGTTGCATGCCGGGTCGCGGGGGAGATGCCCACCACCCGCGAAAACCTTTCGGAGCGGCGTTGTCGTTGGCTGCGTTCATCGTGGGCGGCCCCGGCGTTCCGAAACTGCTCTGACACCGGCGTTGCCTACGCATCACCGCGCAGTTATCGCGAGTTTTCCTCCGCTCAGCGCCGAAAAGGGTACCCCCGGAACGTATCAGAACGCCACGATCATGGAGCGACCTCGTAGGCCCTCGTACCGGCCGGCGCACCTTCGGGGGAGCACGATGTACCTCCCGGACGACGCGCTCCCCCCGCGACGCGCTGAGTCGCCCTGTAACGCGCAAGAGCCTCAAGCGGAGAGTGCTCCTGTTCCACCCAAAGCAGTCGTGTCGGAAGTTGAGCCTGACGTGCCTGCTCCGTGCCTGCTCCGGACGACCTTCGAGCGTCTCGCGTCCGCGAAGCCGCGCTACCGCTTGACCTAGCGGTAGCGAGCGTGAGGTGGCTGTCGGGCGCCGTGGTCGATCAGGCTGCGGGCGGACTCGCCGATCGCGACGGCTGACCCGGGCTTCGCCTGTGCTACACTCCTATCAATGAATCCTAATGTAGCTAGGGCTGGTTCTTCCGCGACATCGAGTCGCTCGAGCCCTCGGCGTAGAGCTGGCCGCTCCGCTGGGCGCCAGAATGAGCTCCGCTCTAGCGCTCCTGAGCGTGGCGGCGGTGCGTCGCGGCGGGCGCCGTCGGCTCAGGCGACGTTCGCGTTGGATGCCTTTGCGCGCTTGTATGCATTCTTCGGACGCGACGTGCTGTTGGCCGGTGCGCTTGGCTGGAATGAGGCGACCGTCGCGGGGTGGCGGGGACGCGAGGTTGTGCGCCCGCAGGTCAAGAAGGCGGCGCAGGTCGCTCTGGCGCTGGAGTTGTGCGAGGAGGCCCGACCGTATCTGCGTGATGACCTTCAGGTCGGGGGGTGGGTGAGCACGGGGTTGCCGAACCTGCGCGGCGCTACGCCAGCGCAGTGGCTCCTCGCTCGTGGCCAGCGTGGGCTGCGTGAGCTGACCTACGGTCTGGTCGATTGGATGCCGCGACTGCCCGCCGGGGAGATCGAGCCTGTGAGCGAGAGCGCCGCCTCGGAGGCGATAGCTGCTCACGCGGACACTCCTGGGACGGCCGAGTTTCAGCGGATGCTCGGCGAGGGTGCCTAGAAGCTTCGCTTGGCCGCCCAGCGTCCGCGCCAGAACTTGGGTCTGGGGCGTAGCGGGACGAATTGCATGGCGCTGGCTCGAGCGCGGACCAGCGCGCGGTAGCGGTTGCGTTGCCGCAAGCCGGGCACACGGTCCAGCGGCCGGTCGCTCCAGCGCAGTTCATCGGTGCTCCGGCCGAGCGCCTGCGCAATGTCTCGCAGGCAGGCCAGCAGCGCCATGCAGGCTCGTCGCTGCTGGCGTGCCGGGAGATCGGGGCGCGCTCCGAGGTCAAAGATGACCGGTGGCCCTGTGTCGTGCAGGTGCCATGCACATGCGGCCACGAGAGTTTCGCCCTGCCAGACGGCGAGGATGCGGCCCTTGCGGGCAAGTCCTTTGAGGGCGTCGGCTACGGGCACGCGAGAGGCTCTCCCGCGGGCAGCGAACCAGGCAAAGAGCTTGCGCCGATGCCGCGCTCGCTCTTGCGTCTGAAGTTCTGCTCGCGCGGCGCGTGCGGCGCGCCACTCGACGTCGACCGACCGTGGCCCGAATCGCCGCAGGTCGTCGATCGCGAACGCGTAGTGGGCGCTTAGCATCTTCAGGCTCGTGCCGCACTCCTTCGCCACCGTCTGCGGATCCTCTGCTCGAAGTCGCAGCGAGATGCCGCCGCGGCGCAGCGCGTAGGGAGTGGTGCCGAGAATGTCCGCGAACTCCGGCATCTCAGCGACCTGCCCGACGGCCTCTTTGAAGCACTTCTGGCCCCATCTTTTCGCCTGGCCCTCGGTGAGGTAGGGGGCGCCTGTGCGAAGCTTGCGGGCCCGGTGGCGCGCGCAACCGAGGTCCCCCGGGGATGACGAAGTCGACATCGCGGGCCGGATGCCCCCAGCTCCTCAGCGCCGCCCGCCACTCATCCAGATCCTCCACGAGGATGCCTGGGATGGCGGTCCGTCGCTGGGCGCTGTGCTCGGTCTTGCCCCATTCATCGAGCTGCCCATGGTAGATCACCTCGACGACCTCCGCGAACGTTTGGTGCACAGAGCGCCAGCGCAGCCCCCAGACCTCCTGGTTGCGAGCGCAAAGCCCGTACTGCAGGCTCACGATCACAGCGTCCCGGAGCGCGAGGATCTCCTCCCGGCCCGCGACCGGCAGAAGCATCTGCGCGCGGATCGCCTCCACGGCCTGCGGCGAGAGCGCCCAGCTTGCGGTCCGCGAGCTGCGACGGCGAGCGGCCGGGGCGTAGCCCGTGCCGCCTCGTCGAGCCGAGCGGCGGTGATTGACGCGCGGCTCGTTGGCCAGGATGGCGCCGTTGGTCTGGATCTCGCCCACCAATTGCGAGGCGGCGGCCCAGCTCAGGGCGGCTGAGAGCACCTGCCAGGCGTGATCTCGTGCTTACCATGCACGTGCTCTACCTACTGAGCTACGTCGGCCTGACCCTCGCATCTTACCGCCGCCGCGAGCCGCCGCGTCAGGCCGGGGCTGTGAAGTCGCCAGGGCTGCTGGGCGTGGCGCTGAACTCCGGCTTGCGGTCAGGGGTCGCCTCCGCCAGCGCACGGTGCACGCCGTCGGCGTCGAGGTCGGTGGCGTAGACCGGGGTACCGGGCTGCTGGCGCCAGGACTCATCCAGGCCACCGGCGTCCACTGCGTCGAAACCGAGTTCTTCCACGAGTCCGAGCACGACCGCCCTCGCCGCCTCACCGTCACCGGAGACCGGCAGAGCGATACGTCCGTGTATGCCCGTGGGACGGCCCTTCTCCAGCAGATGTTGTGCGTAGATGTTGTTGAACGCCTTGACCACGGGCCGGCCGAGTTGCTGCTCGACCCATCGGCTCTCCACCATGCCGTCCTCGATCTCATCGATGCGCCCGTCGCGCTGTCGCGGGTAGTAGTTGCCGGTGTCCACGACGACAACGTCATCGCCGGTACGGACGAACAGGTCGGACGGCAGGCCAGGGACGTTCTTCTCCGGGATCGTCACCACCACGAGATCCTGGTCCCGAGCCGCCTCCACGACCGTTACCGCGTTTGCGCCGGTCTCGGCTGCCAGGTCGCGCAGCGTCTCGGGCCCACGCGAGTTAGCCACCGAAACGTCATGCCCCAGCGCGGTCAGGCGACGCGTCAGCGTGCCGCCGATATTTCCCGCGCCGATGATTCCGATCCTCATGTCCGCTCCTCATTCGCCTACCGCTGAGTCCAATGCCTCAACACGATACGCGCATCCGCACGGCTAAGGGCCTATGGCGCTCTCCGCGCGAGCGGCAGCGAGCGCGTTCGCCCACCAGGCGAGGTCCGCCGCCGCGACGTCGAGCCGTCCGTCGAGCGGCGCGAAGAGATCCGGGGTGAACGTGTTGGCCTTCATCGCGCTCATCATCAGTTCCGGCAGGATGTGGATCGCGTGCCGTAGCGGGGCCATCTCGAGCTCGACGGCAACGAGGCGCAGCTGCTCGATCGCGCGTGCGCCTCCGACGTTGCCGTAACCGACGAATGTGATCGGCTTGCGGTTGAGCTCGGGGAAGACGTGGTCGATCGCGTTCTTCAGTGAAGCCGGATAGCCGTGGTTGTACTCGGGTGTTACGACGATAAATCCATCTGCCTCGTCAACCGTGCGGCCCCAGCGGGCGATCGCCTCGTTGGGGTAGTCGCGCAGCGTGTGGGCCGGTGGCGCGGGCTGGTCAAAGATCGGGAGCGGATGGTCGCGGAGATCGACCAGCTCCGCGTCGAGGTCGGTTCGCGTGGATAGGCGGTCCATGAGCCAGGCCGCAGGCTTCTCGCCGAAGCGTCCGGGGCGGGTGCTGGCGAGGATCACCTGGATGCGAGGAGGGGCGAGCGGCACGACTGACACCGTAGCGACCGCGACGTCAGAAGGCTCTACGGCGTCGTGCTGTCGAAGCCCCCTCGAGCTCCTGATACCGGAAGGCTTGACCCCCTCCCGACCCAGCCAGGGACTCGTCGCGTGCAATAGAGCGCGGCCCTTGCTCGGACGCTCGCTGTCGGGCGAAGGCGGCAGCCCTCGACACAGTGGCGGCAGCCTTCGGGCGACGAGTGTCGAGTTCGCACGTATTGGGGCGACGAACTCGACACTCGAACTGCGGATCAGTGCTACCCCACCTTGGCGAGCAGCTCGGCGAGGCGGTCGTGGGATTCGGTCAGCCCGCTCTTCATGCCCGAGGCGAGCATGCCGTCGCGCTCCTCGGGAGTGTGGAAGAGCGAGGTGGTCTTCACCTTCGTGCGCCCGCCGAGCTCCTCGAACGTCACCGTCTCCACGATGACGTGGCCCGGCATCCCCTCCCATTCGAATGTCTGGACGAGGCGCTCGGGTGGCGTGACCTCTCGATAGATCCCCCTGAAACCCTGCTCGTCGCCGTTGCAATCGTGAGAGACGAACCGCCACGCCCCACCAGGCCTGACGTCCATTTCATCCACGATCGTGGTCATCCGTCGGGGACCCCACCACTGGGGAATGAGCTCGGGGTCGGTGTAGGCCGCGAATACGCGATCTCGGGGTGCGTCGAACACGCGCTCGCTGACGATCTCGCGATCCGACGGCGTGCTCAGCACCGTAACGCCGGTGGTCGTTTCTTGCTGGTCGGTGGTCATTGCGGTTCTCCTTTCGTGTTTTTCAGGAGCTCACCGAAGCGATCGAGACGAGCGTCCAGCGTCTGCCGGTAGGTCTCGATCCATCGCTCAGCGTCCTCCAGGCGTCGCGGGCCGAGGCTGCATTGGCGAGTTCGGCCGACCTTCTCAGTGCTGACGAGCTCTACGTCCTCCAGGACCCGTATGTGCTTCTTCAGCCCGGTCAGCGACATCCCGAACGGCTCCGCGAGCTCCGTAATGGTGGCGCTGCCCTGGCCGAGCTGCTCAAGGATGGACCTGCGCGTCGGATCCCCGAGCGCCGCGAAGGTACGGTCGAGTTGGTGCTGATACTGAACCATCGGGTTCAGTATAGCGCATACGGTAGCGCCCGCTTGCTGTGCGCGCTACCGCTCAGCGCGACATGCGGTGGCGGCGCTACGCACGGCGCCATGGTGCGATTGTGATGAGTCGGCCTTCCGATCCCTTGGCGTTGCAGGGTCGGAAGGACCGGGCCTGATGGCTGGGGCGGAACGAGCGCACTTGAGGATTGCGGGCGTCGTTTCGGAACGTGGTCCCTATGACTGCGCGGCGTGCCGTTGCTCGCGCGATGATCGCGTCGGCCACGGTCGCTGCATCGACTGCATATTGCGAGTCGAGCACGAGCTGTCGAAGTAGCTGTATCTGACGCTGCATCGGTTGCCCGGGATCTGTATCGGCAACGGAGGCGACGCACTCACGGCCTGCAGCTCGATTCGACGAACGTTTGAGTGAGATCCACAGTCACCGCGAGGCGTTTGAACTGCTGCCGTGAGTCCGTCGAACGTGTGTTCGCCATTTCCCGTCCGGGTAGCTGAGTAGCTTCGTAGGCGTCTACGAAATGCGGGCTCGACGGCCGGGAGGAAAGCGGTGGTCGCGGTCTCGGCGCAAAGGAGGGCCGAACAAATGGACGGACGTGGCGGTTGCGTCATGGCAGAGCAGGAGAGGCAGGCGGAGGGAGCGATACTCGGCCTGCTTCTGAACTTCGACGCGGGGAGCCTGTGGTCGGTGGAGGAGGTGGTGCGCCAACTCAGCACGTCGCGCTTGGAGGTGATCGACGGGCTGGCGAGCCTGCAGGCGGCGGGCTTGATCCATCGCGTTGGCGATTTCGTGTTCGCTACGCGAGCGGCCTCCAGCTTCGACCGGCTCGAGCTTTAATTGGGGTGCCCGCCCGCCTGCCCGCCCGCACCGCGGGCCGGCGCCGTCAGCTGATCCCCTCGAGCAACTCGGCGGGCGAGGAGAGCTCGAGCCCTCTGGAGAGGATCACGATCGTCTCGAGTCGCGGTGAGCGCTTGCAACGCTCCAGGAGGCTGATCTCGGTTCGGTGCAGGTCGCATACGTCCGCGAGCGCCTCCTGGGAGAGCCCAACCCGCGTCCGATGACGGCGCAGGTTTGCGGCGAACTGCTCGCGGACTGGCTGCATGATCCACACTGTCGCTGGCCGCAGACGGAAGGTCTACAGACGATCGTCGGCACTCGATTTCAGAGCTCACGCCGCCGCGGCAGGCCGGGCGTCGTGGAAGGTGGCCACTGTCGTGACGGGCACGCCCATTCCCGACACCTTGCTCGACAAATCGAGTCTCAACCAGCGCGCCAGTCGCGGACTGGGCGTCGAGATGATCACCTCGTCGAAGCCGCGCAGGTTGATCGCGTCTTCGACGGCCGCCACCGGGTCGGAGTCCCCGACGATGCCCTCCACGGGCATCCCAGCGGCTTCGCGCAGGGCGGGCAGTGTCTGGTCGAGCACGCTGTGCGCCTCGCCGGCCCCCTGGTCGTGCGGGTCGACGACCTTGTGGAGACCATGGGTGGCGTTGGGCACGAGCAGCGTGAATATGCACGAACCGCGTTGCGCCCGCTTCCGGACGGCATCGAGCAACTGTGGTGTTGCGGACATCTTGTGCTCTACGACGAGCACGCGCACTGGGACGGAGGACTCCATAGCTGGAACTCCCTTCTGGCTGCACTTAAGTAGATGACCCCGAAGAGGGTGACCCCGAAGAGGGTCTGCACTACCACTTGATTACCCTTACGAGGGTGCGCGTGCACCTCTCTGAGGAAAAGATCGAGATTCGGCTGGCGCCGCTTGAGAAGGTGCTCGGCCTGCTCGGCAACATTCGCGTGCCCCTGTCGGACGTCAGCGACATACAGGTGGTGGAGGATCCGCTGTACGACGTCATGCGCGTCGGGCTCAAGGTCGGATTGCGGCTGCCCTGGCTCTACTACGTATGCCGCTCGATCCGCTTGGATCAAGCATGGGCGGTACGTCGTGGCGTCCCCGCGCTCTCATTCGCGATTCGCAACCACGGCGCGCTCGAACGCGTAACGGTCAGCACCCGGGATGCGCACGAGCTTGCGCAACGTCTCGAGAGCTGACCTCGAGATGGCGGGGGCAGGATTCGAACCTGCGAAGGCAGAGCCAACGCGTTTACAGCGCGTCCCCTTTGACCGCTCGGGAACCCCGCCGGGGGTCGCGATGATAGCGGCCCCCGCTGCTTAGCTGGCCTCGCGCAGCTCCTGGGCCTCGGGTAACGTCTGGAGCTTCTTGAGCGTGCGGCTCTCGATCTGCCGGACGCGCTCGCGTGTGATGTTGAAGGCCCTGCCGACCTCGTCGAGCGTGCGGACGCGGTCGCCGGTGATGCCGTAGCGCATCTCGAGCACCTCGCGCTCACGTGTCGGAAGCGAGGCGAGCACCCTCCCGACACTCTGGCGGCGCAGCGCCTCCGAGGCGACCTCGAAAGGCGTCTCAGCCGTAGCGTCCTCGACGAAGTCGGCCAGCGCCGAGTCTTCCTCGTCGCCTACGGGCTTCTCCAAAGACACCGGTTGCTGGGACATGCGCAACACCTCGCGCACCTCGCGTGTGGAGCATTCGAGCTCGGCCGCCATCTCGGCCGGTGTGGGGTCGCGGCCGAGCTGTTGGATCAGCGCGCGCTCGGCGTAGATGACCTTGTTGAGCCGCTCCACCATGTGCACCGGGATGCGGATCGTGCGGCCCTTGTCGGCGATCGACCGAGTGACCGCTTGGCGGATCCACCAGGTGGCGTAGGTCGAGAACTTGTAGCCACGCCGGTAGTCGAACTTCTCCACAGCACGGATCAGCCCGAGCGAACCCTCCTGAATCAGATCGAGGAAGTTCATGCCGCGCCCGAGATAGCCCTTGGCGATCGACACGACGAGACGCAGATTGGCCTCGATCATCTGCTGCTTTGCGGACACGTCCCCGCGCTCGATGCGCTTGGCCAGGCATACCTCCTCCTCGGCCGTGAGCAGCGGCACACGACCGATCGCGCGCAGGTACAGGCGCAGCGAATCGAGGTTCGGCTCGACGCTCAGGTCGACCTCGGCCTTGCGTAGTTCCTCCAGGCGCGAGTGCGGCGAGAGCTGGTCTATTTCGCCCTCCAGGAACCCGTGTTTCCCGTCCTGCGCGATCGCACTCTCCTCCAGATCGATCACGGAAGCCTCCGCGGCCGTCAGCAACCCCTCAGTGTTCTTGCTCAACTCCGGACCCCCCAGGATCCACGCGGCTCCCCATCGAAGCAACCCCTGCTCCGACCTCCCCTTGTCCTTACGACCAGCCTCCTTGCAATTCCGTTTTCAATGGCGGTCTTCGCATCCTGTGCGCTCGCCCCTGACCCCTCCGATCATACCTCGCCGGCTGTCACGGTTGCCCATCAGCGTCTCCCGGCGCGGCGCCGCGGGCACGGCACCGCGGCATTGGCGCCGGCGCCCGAGCCGTCGCTGAAGCTCAAGTGGACGGCGAACGGAAACCCGCCATGGGGGCAGCTCCTCGGCAGCAGGATGCCTCTGGGACGGAAGCTCACGATCCGGCCGTTGACGTTTTCGTGGTAGGTGATGCCGGCCGGACCGATCGTCGTTTGTAGGCCGAGCAGCGCCACGTCGGGGCCATCGGGCACGCTCGGCACGAGCGGCAGCTTCGTGTCTATCAGGCCGCCGAACCGGGGTCCGGCGGGCAGCACGAGAGCGCCGAAGATCACTTCGGCGATCACCGGGTATTCGCCGCTGGCGACGAACAGCAGTTGCGGATGGCCGTTCTGCACCGGGCCTGAGAAGAGCGTGACGCTGGTCCGCTCGGTCACGAAGCGGGAGCCGAACGGGACGGCGGTGACTGCGCTCCCGTGACCCATCAGCGAGTTGGACGGGCAACCGACGCGCCCCTCACGTTCAAGTTGCGAGGGCAGGCAGTTCTCCAAGCCCAGTTCGCTTGTCGCGATACCCAGTCCCACGGGAAGGAAGAACTGGATCTCGGTCGCCGGCAGTGGCGCCTCGCCGCTTGCATAGGCGACGCGGAATCCGACCCGGATCGTCGTGCCGGCGCCCAGCCGATCGGGTGAGAACGAGGCCGTCAGCTTCACCGCCGGCGCCGCTCGCGCCGGCGGGGCGGGCACGGCCGACATGCACGTCCAGGCCGATGCGAGTGCGACGCTCACCACGAGAGCCCGGCGGGCCACACTTCTCAAGCGACGGTCACCCGGGAGGCTGGTGTGCATATGCGTCAAACCACAGCCAGCCTAATAGCTGAGTGTGCCGATGGTCTGAACCGTGAGCGCGCTGGTGCGGCGGTCGATCACGCCGTACAGCTTGCCGTTGCCGTGTGCGTCCACGTAACGACCGGTGCCGTGGCTCACCGACAGCGAGCCTCCGAAGCTCGCGTATCTGCCTGAGGAGTGTAGGGCGGCACGGCCACTGCCGTAGATCGTCCCGTCTCTGGTCCGGATCGTGAAGGAGGCGGTGACCGTCGAGCCGACGGTCAGGCGAACCTTCGCCTGACCGGGCAGCGTCCCGCCGGCGTGGCCTTCCTCCAGGAGCACCGAGCCGAACGCTTTCAGTAGGTGCAGGTGGCCGGTGTCGTTGACGCTCAGGGCTCGGGAGAGGTGTGCGGCGAGGAGTACGGCGCCGGCGGGCGCCGCCGATGTACGTGACGCGTCGATCGCGCCAGGCTGCTCGGCCTGCGCTGTGCCGATCGCGAGTGCGCCGCCCGTGAGTGCGAGCGACGCGCCAAGCGCGGCTGCCAGTCGGCGTGGGCGCCTCCGTTCGCTGCTCATCGTGTGATCCCCTCCTGCCGCCTCGCGCCGATGCCTTGACACCGGGATTGTGCTCACAACGATACCGCGTGTCATCGAGACAGCGCCCGATGGAAGACAATCGTATCCCCCTTGGCAATGCCTCCCGATTGGGGTATGTTTTCAAGGAGATCGTCGAAGTCGGGGGAGTCGAGGCGGCGTATGGTCGGAGCGGTGAGGAGCAAGTCGGGAACTGCTAAATGGATACGAGGACGTTCCGCGCATCTCCGTGGGGCGCTGCTGGGCTTGGTGCTCGAGCGTCCCAGTCACGGCGGGGAGCTTGCCAATCGCCTTGCGACGCGCCTCGGCGAGACCTGGCGGATCGACTCCAACGACGTCTACCGGCTGCTGCAGAACCTCCAAGACGAGGGCCTCGTGCAAGCCCGCGAAGAGCCCAGACGCGACAAACGGCTGGGGACGCGCATCGTCTACCACCCGACCGAGCAGACCTCGGCGGCGCTCACACGGTGGGTCGAGACGCTGCTGCCGCGAGAGACCTTCCGGCTCGGCCTGCACGCCAAGCTCGCCGTGGCGCGCGAGCAGGACGTCCCGGGTCTGCGCTCTGCCCTGATGCAGCACAAGCGGGAATGCCTCATGCTCGCGACCTTGATGTGCCCCGGCGACGGCGAGCCCGGCTCATGGGGGGCGCTGTTCATGGACTGCACACGCGACGGCATCCACCAGATGCTGCAAACCGAGCTGGACTGGGTCAATCGCACGTTGCGGCGGATCGACGAGTATGCGGCCCAACGCTCTTAGGATGCAGCGGCATGTCTCCGGGCAGTCTTAGCCACACCACCGTGCAGGCGCCACTGCTGTCGTTCTCGAACGTCAGCAAGCGCCATGGCGAAGGTGATCGCGAGACGGTCGTGCTCGACAGCGTGTCATTCGAGCTTCGGGCAGGCGGCGGTATCGGCATCTATGGGGAGCGGCGCGCGGGCAAGTCGACGCTGCTGCGCCTGGCGGCCGGACTCGACCTCCCCGACGGGGGGAGCGTTCGCTTCGAGGGCCGCGAGCCCGCGGCCATGTCCAAGGGCGAGCGAGCGTGCTTGCTGCGAGGCCCGATCGCGCTGCTCACACCGGACGGCTGGCTCCCCAGTCCGGGGGAGACCGTGATGGACCACGTGGCGATGTCGGTGGGGAGCGCCGGCCTGTCGTTGCGCGAGGCAAGGCGCAGGGCGCTCGGCGCGCTCGACCGCGCGGGTGTGGCGGGCGTCAGCGCGGAGGAGATGACCGTGTCGCTGTCGCCGACCGAGCGGGCGCGGGTGATGTTGGCGCGCGCGCTCGTGCGCGCGCCGCGGCTGCTCGTGGTCGATGAGCCCGCTCCGCTGCCGAGCCTGCTCGAGCGCGAGCGGTTCTGCGCGCTGCTGCGCTCGGTCGCCCACGAACGCTCCATCGCGCTGCTCGTCGCCTCCGAGGAGCTGAGCACGCTGCAGGGCATCGCCGTGCTGGCTTCGCTCTCCGCTGGCGAGCTGTGTTCGACGGAGGAGCCGGGCACCGTCGTTGAGTTCCCGCGCCGGCGCGCAGCCGCGATCGAGAGCCAGTGAACGCGAGCGCACTGGAGCTGCGCGAGCTCGTCAAGCACTACCGCGGCGGCGAGGAGACGGTGCGCGCCGTCGACGGCGTCTCCCTGCGGATCGAGCCCGGTGAGCTGGTGGCGCTGTACGGGCCGAGCGGCTCGGGCAAGAGCACGCTGTTGATGCTCGTCGCCGCCCTGCTCGCGCCGGACAGTGGCAGCGTCATGTTCGGCGGGCGGGACGTCGCGCGCCTTTCAAGCCGCCAGGCCGCCGAGTATCGCCGCCGCGAGGTGGGCCTCGTCTCTCAGGAGTTCCACCTGATCCCCGGAGCATCGGCGCTAGACAACGCGATGATCAAGCTGCCGGTGCTCGGAGCCAGCCTCAAGCAGGCGCGCGCCCGCACGATCCCATGGCTCGAGCGCGTGGGCCTCGGCGCGCGCGTCACGCACACGCCGGAGCGCCTGTCGATGGGGGAGCGCCAGCGCGTCACGATCGCCAGGGCGCTCGTGGCCGAGCCGAGGCTGCTCTTGGCGGACGAGCCGACCGGCAGCCTGGACTCGAAGCGCACAGGCGAGATCCTCGCGCTGCTGCGCGACCTCTGCCGCGAGCGAGAGATGCCCGGGCTGCTCGTCACGCACGACTCCGACGCGGTCTCGTTCGTCGACCGGGTCCACACGTTGCGCGACGGTCGCTTGTACGAAGTCCCGTCCACCGCCGAGGCGCGGCTGGCCGCCACCGCGGGGTGAGCGAGGGACCATGAACCCGAAGATCTTCGGTGTGCGGCTTGACATGCTGTTCTATCTGTACCGCCGCCGTCTGCGCGCCCACCCGGTCGCCGAGCTGTTGGCGGGCAGCGGCGTGGCGATCGGCGTGGCACTCGTCTTCGGGGTGCTGCTCGCCAACGCGAGCCTCACGAGCTCCGCGGGCCGGCTGATCCATGGGCTGACGGGATCGGCGCGCTACGAGCTCACGGCACGCTCGTCGCAGGGCTTCAGCGAAGCGCTCGTGGCCAAGGCGGGGGAACTGGAAGGCGTGCAGGTCGCGGCGCCGGTGCTGCGCGAGAACGTCACCTTGGCGGGGCCGCGCGGGCAGCAGGCGGTGCAGCTCATCGGCGTCACCCCGAGCATCGAATCGCTCGGCGGGGTGGCCACCCAGGAGCTCGGCGCGGGCACGGTGCTTCTTAAAGGAGGGATAGGCCTGCCCGCCGGAGTCGCACGCGCGCTCGGCGCACATCCGGGCCAGACGTTGGGGCTTGAAAGCAGCGGTGCGGTGCGCAGCGCTCGGATGCGGGTCGTGCTCGGCGAATCGGTGGCGGGGGCCTCGGCGAGCCCGGTTGCGGTCGCCGTGCTGGCTGTCGCTCAGCAGCTCACCGGAAGCCGCGGGCGTGCAAGTGGGATTCTCGTCCGTCCCACTCCCGGCGCCGATCGGACCGTCGCCGGCGAGCTTTCCCGGCTGGCGGCCTCCGAGCACCTCGATCTGCGCCCGGCTGACGACGAACTGCGACTGCTCGACGTCGCCACGCGCCCCAACCGTCAGTCCACGTCGCTGTTCACCGCAATTGCGGTGATGATCGGCTTCCTGCTCGCGCTCAACGCGATGCTCCTCACCGTCCCCGAGCGCAGGCGCTTCATCGCCGAGCTGCGCATGCAGGGCTATGACGCGCGCCAGATCGTGCTGTTGATGGGGATGCAGGCGATCTCGCTCGGCCTGGTCGCCTCGCTCGTGGGGATCGCGCTCGGCTATGTGCTCTCACACGCCTTCTTCCAGCAGGTGCCCGGCTTCCTTACGGCCGCGTTCCCGATCGGCGCCGAAGAGGTCGTGCACGCGGGCACGGTCGCGCTCGCGGTCGGCTGCGGTGTGCTGGCCACCGTCCTCGCCTCGCTCTCGCCGCTGCTTGACCTGCGCGCGGGCCGCCCCGCCGACGCCGGCTTGCGCCAGGCCGCGGTCCACAGCGAGGTGGTCGGCTCGCGCACGATCCGCGCGTTCGGCCTCCTCGGCGTCTGCCTGCTCGTGGCGGCGAGCGCGCTTGCCCTGCTTGCGCCAAGCATCACGATCGCGGCCGGCGTGGCGCTCGCGCTGGCGAGCGTGTGCCTGATACCCGCGGCCTTCTCGGTGCTCGCCCGTGTGTTGCCGCGCGCGGGCGAACGAATCCACAGCAGCGCCCTGATCGTGGCGATGACCGAGCTGAGGGCCACCACCACACGCTCGGTCGCGCTCGCCGGGATCGTCTGCCTGGCGGTCTACGGGGGCATCGCGATCGGCGGCGCCCGCCGCGACCTGTTGCGGGGCATCGAAAGCGCCACCGACCAGTACTTCGCAAGCGCCCAGGTGTGGGTCACCTCCGGCTCCGACGTGTTCAACACGAACAGCTTTCCCCCCGCCGCGCCCGCGGCCGCGATCGCGCGCGCACCGGGGGTCGCCTCGGTGGGGGTCTATCGCGGCGGGCTGCTCGACGTGGGGGAGCGACGCATGTGGGTGCGCGCCAAGCCCGCGTCCGACGCCGCGCTGCTCGAAGCGAGCCAGCTCGTGCACGGCGATTATGCGAGCGCCACGCGCCTGATCCGCGCGGGCGGCTGGGCGGCGCTCTCAAGCGAATTCGCGTCCGAACGTCATCTGCACGTTGGGAGCTACTTCTCGCTGCCCACGCCCTCGGGCACGGCGCGCTTGGGCGTGGCGGCGATCACCACCAACTCGGGCTGGCCGGCCGGGGCGATCACGTTGGGCGGCGCCGACTACGCGCGCCTATGGCATACGAGTGACGCCGCCGCGCTGGAGGTGAGCCTTCAGCCGGGTCTCAGCCCCGCGGCGGGCAGACGCGCGGCGATCGCCGCGCTCGGCCCGAGCTCGGGCTTGCGGGTCAGCACCGCCGGCGAACGCGCCGCCCAGAGCGCCGCAAGCGCCCGTCAGGGGTTGCGCACGCTGGAAGAGATATCGACACTGCTGATCGTCGCGGCCGCGCTGTCGGTGGCCGCGGCGCTCAGCGCCGCGATCTGGCAGCGCCGCCCGCGCCTGGCGGCCTTGAAGATCCAGGGCTATGACGCCGGCCAGCTATGGCGCGCCGTGCTGCTGGAGTGCGGCGTCACGATCGGTGTCGGCGCGCTCGTCGGCGCGCTCGTCGGCATCGCCGGCCACGCGCTCGCAGGGCGCTTCCTGCAGCTCACGACCGGCTTCCCCGCCCCCTTCTCGCTCGGCCCGGCGCAGGTGCTCCTGACGATCGCGCTGTTCAGCGCGATCGCGCTGGCGGTCATCGCGCTCCCGGGCATGGCCGCCGCACGGGTCTCCCCGCGGGCGATCCTGCAGGAGTGAGCCGGCGGCGCGCTCAGAGGTCGAGGATGAGCGTGAGGGCCTCGTCGAGGGCGCGCAGCTCGCTTGCCGCAAGGCGGCCCGCCGATCGGCCCAAACGCCCAGGATCCACGACCGTCGTCTGCTCGACGAGAATCCGCGTCTCGCGTCCGTCGAGCGTGATCGTGGGGCGGAAGCTCGCCGGCCTTGCGCTTGTCGAGGTGGGCGCCACAAGCGTGGTGCTGAGGTCGAGGAACTCATCCGCTTGCACGATCACCGCATAGCGGGCGCCTCGCTGCTCATGCCCGCGCGCGCCGCGGTGTGGCGGCAGTCGGAACAGCTCGCCGCGGACCATCTCAGTCCGAGGACGGCGGCGCCAGCTCGGCCATCTGCTCTCGGATGATGCGCATCTCCGCGCGATCGGCCTCGTCGGCCGCCACCCGTTGCGCCTCCTCGCGGATCGCGGAGCGGACTCGCCTCCGTGTCGCGGCCTCGCGCAGCGCCGTGCGCACCGCTTCGGAACCCGTCATGCCACCGCCGCGGACCACGTCGAGCGCCGCGGAAGACGCCTCATCGAGGCGAACGTGAAGCGATCGCGCCATTCGAGAAACCGTAGCATGAATCAGGCTACGAGCGCCGCCTGAGGGAGTCGGGTCGCTGCCGGCTGGATCTGTGACCGGAGGGGACGGTTTCCCATGCGCGCCGTGTGCCCGCGCGCTCTCGCTCAGCTGTGCTTGGCGACGAGCTCGAGCTGAGCCTCGGTTTGGGAGATGAGATCCAGCATGACGCCGCGGTCGTCTGAGATCTCGATGAGCTTGTGCTGGTCGTGCTCGCTTACGACGGCGCCGATTGTCCCGGCCGGCCACTGGCCGGTCCCTTCGACCTTGTCGACCGCCTGAGTGAGCTCGACGTAGTCGTTCTCGTGGATGGCTTGCTTGACGATTGTCACCGAAGACCGGTCTCTGCGCGACGTTCTGCGGCTTCCTTCACACCCAAGGGAGTCGGTGCGCCTTTATCCCTCCTCAACGCGATCAGTGACGATCGCCACCCATGTGGCGGGGCTCGTGCGAGGCGCGCGTGTCTTTGCGCTTGAAGCGCTTGCGCACCCACTCGGGGAGGATCGGGCCCGATCCGAGGCCGGGCAGGATCATCTGCTCGAAGTTGCGGTTGCCATGGGCCTTTGCGGTCCTGGCGGTCTCCGTGCCGTCCGTGCGCTGCGGCTTGGAGACGGGTGGGTGGCTGACAGCGGACTGCGCCATTGCTTTGATCATAGCCTTCCGGCGAGCTCGACAACGATCGCGAGCATCAGGAATGTCAGCGCCCGGTCGAACAGTGGGCCCTTGCGAATCAGGGCCTGGTCGTTGGTATGCAGGTCTTCCGCAAGGTCTTCCAGGAGCGACTCTTCCAGCTCGTTGTCACCCTGGGTCTCGCGAGCGTCGCGCAAGGCCGCGACGGAGGGGCCGGTTTCCTCGGCTCCTGGCAGGCGCAGAGTTCGCACGGCCAGGCCGAGCGACAGCCCGAGCAGGACCAGCGCGACGATCCAAAGCTCGTGCGTCCCTCTGGTGCCTATCACGATCGCGGTGACGGCCGCGTCGACGGCCATCACGCCGAGCGCGCCGCCATCGAGTGCCGCCGAGCGCGCTGTCTGCATCTGCAACTGGCACTCGGCAAGCGAGCGCAAGCTGTCGGCGAGCCCGGGTTTGATCGCCTTCGTGGGCATGTCGAGAACGCTACCCCGCGACCGCGACGAAACCCGCGAACGGACACCCGCCCCCTTCGACCTGGTCGTGCGTAGGGGCCCCCCGCTCGACTGCGTCAGCGGGGGTTTGGCACGCTACGGGTGCACCACCACGGGTGGCGCTGTGTCCGCGTGGGCAGCCGGGATCAGGTGGTACTGCACGACGAAGCCGAGGCTCTCCGCATATCGGTCGACCGTTGAGATCTTCGCGTCGGCCGCCGTGCTCTCAAGGCGCGCGAGAAACGACTGCGAGGTCTTCATGGCTGCGGCCACAGTGGTCTGCGAGCGCTTCTGCTCTTCGCGCTGCTCGGCGAGCGCACGCAACAGCTCGCGGCGTCTGCGGGCCCCGTCGAGCAACCGCGGGAACTCGGGGTTGCGGGTCGTGCGCTTCTGAATCATCTCCTGCAGGAAGTCGTGCTTGGGCATCTTCGGGCCTGTCGGTCAAATGCTTATATATCTCAGACGGTATCTTCGATCAAGGATTAGCCTAGCACCTTCACCTCCCAGATGTCCCCGTCGAGATGGCGGGCGGCTCGCAGACCCCTCTCGCGGACCTCCTCCATGCCGGCGAGCACCGCGGCGGAGTCGGAGTCGGAGAGCCCGTCGATGAACTGCTCGACCGGGCGGCGACCCGATGGGGTTCTGTAGTCGCGCCAGCGGCGTCGGGTCGTGGATGCTCCTACGGTGCGCGGGTCGGTCACGATCGCTCCACTGCGATCTCAGCGGCGAACGTTTCGTGCGCGTGTCTGCTCATGGTTTGCATAGCGGGGGCACCGTACCCCGCGCCCGCGACGAAAAGCGCGAGCGGACACCCGCCCGTCCCCTGAAACACCCGTCCCACCGCCCCTCGCGTCGCAAAGCTGGCGTGTTATCGCTCCCTGCTCCCGCGCCACAGCGTCGCGCATGGGTAGGGCGAGCACCGCGGTGGGCGGGAAGCCCAGGCCGGGGAGCCGCCACCAGGCTCGGCGCCATAACGCCCACCTCTCGATTCAAGTACCCAATCTTTGTCTTGCCGGGGGCTTGGCTTGGCGAACGTGCTTTCGGGCTACGGCACGACGGTGCAACTACACGCGGAAACGTTCATCGGCAAAGCGGGGGTCACGAGCAGCACGTTCCGCACGATCCCCGACATCCCGGTCGCCCCCTTCGACCTGGTCGTGCGTAGAGGCCGCCATCCGGCCCGGACGCCCCGGCTTCAGCCGTGGGGATTATTGACCGGAGCGCCCGCGCGTCTGCGTTTGCGCTTGAGCAGGTGCCACCGGCCGTCGCTCTTGATCGGTCCGGTGGGGCCCACATGGGGCACCGAGGAAGGCCCGGGCAGCGAGACTGGCGCCTGCGCCAGCGGCTCAAGAGTCTGTGGCTTTGGCGTGCTGGTCTTGCGCATCGACGACATGATCCTACTACCACCATCCGGCGTTGAGTCCGATCGCCGCGGCTGAGACCGACAGTCCGACGGCGAGAGTCAACACGGCTGCGCGCAGGGCGCGAACGGAGCGGATCAGGAGAGCGCCGCGGCCAGCTCGTCGGGTCCGACGTGGACCTCGTGTGGCATCGTGATCTTCAGATAACCGTCGCGGTCGAGCAGCCACTTGGCGTTGACGATAGTGACGCTGATCACCTGGCCGTTGGCACCGTAGCGAATGCCGTGTCCCTCGGGCGTTTGTGCTGCGTCGGCCGCTTCGTTGGACGGTCCGCGGCCGAGGTAGAGCACGTCGCCGTCGGCGTCGTATTTGGCGCGGTCGAACACGAGGTCGTCGATCTTGATTCTCATGGGATCACCTGCCTGGAGCCCGTCTGTCGCCGATGGCGAACGCCGTCACGATCTGTGCCGGCTCCCGCTCAAAGCTTACGACAACGAACAGCCACGAGATCGGACCCGCATCGTGCTTGTAGAACCGCTCGCGGCCGGGTCGCACGTCAGCCTCGTGGTAGTCGGGCTGGGAGACTGCGGCAAGCACCGCGTCGAGATGCGGCTCGATCTCGGGGTGTCCCTCGCTCGCGTCGAGGATGTGTTCGCGCCATGTGTCCTGGAACAGCACGACGCGCACGCCGGCGGGCGTCCGGGTCTCGGCGTGGATGTCTCGCGTTGCCATCGATCCCACGCTACCCCGCGCCCGCGACGAAACCCGCGAACGGACACCTGCCCGCCCCCTCAAACGCCCGTCCCAGCGGGCCTCGCGTCGCAAAGTTGGCGCGGGACCGCTCCCTGCTCCCGCGCCACAGCGTCGAGCATGGGGTCCTTCAACCGGACCCGGGCGCCTGCGGACCCGGGCGGCTGAAGGCCTCTGCTCGCCAGGCTCACAGCCCTAGGATCAGCGCGAGCGCCCCTCCCGGACGTGCCGGCTGCGGTTCGATCGCTGCGCGTGTCAGCGCATCGGCTTCTTCACCGGGGCCGCTTCTGCCGGCAGGACGCGACCCGTGAGCGGTCGGTGTAGATCGCGAGCTGGGCAGAGGGTAGGAGCGCGAACCCGGTGTCGAGCGTCACGATTGCCTCGGCGCCGGCGGCTATCGCGCTCGCTGCGTGCACTGCGTCGTAGGAAGCGATCCCGTAGTCGATCATCAGGACGGCTGCCGGGCTGGTGACGCGACGGAGTGGGATGGGGAAGTGATCGACAGACGAGAGCAGTGTGTTGTAGCGCTCGAGGGTGTCGTTCAGGAGGCGTCCGGCACGTGGGCGGGATCGTCCGTCGGTGCGATGCTCTCGCCACTTGCCGCGCCAGCGTTCCTTCAGAGCGTTCGCGAATGTTGCCTCGGCCAGCTCAGCGGGAAGCAGCTCGCTGGTCGTTATGGATACGCCGCTGTCGGCGATCCGCGTGAGGAAGGCGCTGCATACACCGTGGAGCGGCTGGGTGGCGATCAGCGCCTCGACGACAAAGCTGGTGTCGAGCGCGATGGGGTCCGGGAGCAAGGGCTCCTGTTCCTCGATCGTGAAGACGCCCCGCGTGAGGGGTCGGCGCCCGCCTGGAGGGGTCATGGCCCTACCGTCGGCCGTACATGTCCGGCGTGATGCGCGCCTTGAAGCGGAGTCCCTCGGTAGCCCGCTTCAGGGCTGCGTGCTTTTCCTCAGGGGTCTTGGCTGTCGCGGGGATCATGAGCTCGCCCAGCTCCTCGGAGCTGAGACGCTCAAGCTTCCCGTTGCCGTTGGTCTGCGCTTTTGCCATGCCCTTCATGATGCCAGATCCTCCTTTGGTCGTGGGGTGCCTCGGATTCGATTCATGCTGGGCACCATAGGCCGCGCCCGCGACGAAACCCGCGAACGGACGCCTGCCCGCACCCTCAAACGCCCGTCCCACCGCCCCTCGCGTCGCAAAGTTGGCCCACTATCGCTCTTGGACCTCCCCCACCCACGCCGGCGCCATCTCGCCACCTCTAAGTTCAAGTACCCAATTTTGTCTTGCCGGGGGCGGCTGGGTCCGGCGATGCTGCTCCCCGGGAAATGGCGTATGTCGTCAGGCGAGGGATGCTTCCCTCGTTTGAGTTGTTCGAGGAGGGGGTTGCACGCGGAAACGTTCATCGGCAAAGCGGGCATCACGAGCAGCACGTTCCGCACGATCCCCGACATCCCGGTCGGCACCTTCGAACTGGTCGTGCGTAGAGGCCGCCATCCGGCCCGGACGCCCCGGCTTCAGCCGTGGGGCGTTCCGAGCCGGTCCACCCGCGCGCTCTCGCTCAGCTGTGCTTCTCGACGAGCTTCAGGTGCTCAACCGGCACGGTGACCAAGTCCAGGGTTTCGCCGCGGTCGTTGACGATCTCGACTTCCTTATGGTCGCCGTAGTCGCTGACGACGGTGCCCTCCGTCCCGGCGGGCCACTTGCCGACCCCCCTGTGGCTGCTGGCGGGTTGGGTCAGGGTCTCGTCCTTGTCGACCGGTTGCGTAAAGGCGACGACGTCGATTTCTCCGATTGCGTGCTTGACGGTTGCCATGGTCCCTGCAGTCTAAGGCTTCGGGATGGCCGTTACAAGTCGCGGGGGAGCGCCCGGCTGGTCGAACACCCAGACCGTCCGGACGTTGGCGACGCGGTCGGCCTTCGCCCCGATTCCCGGGACCTGAATGTCGACGGTGCACTTGATCCCGTGGGGCGGGTTGTCGCGGACTTCGCTGACGGGGGTGTCCAGCACGCGGGCCAGGATCTGGGCTTCGAGATAGTCGATCGCCTCGATCGTGATGCCCAGGATCTGCTCGAACCCGCGGGCCTTGGGACCCCCGACCTTGTGGGTGGGGTCCAGGGAGTAGGTCTCGAGCTTGTACCGCAGCCCGAACGCCTCCGTGGCACGCGCAAGCGGCTCGCCAACGGCGGGCGGCGGGGGCATATGTCCGGGTCCTTGCTCATCAGTCCCTCCCGCGACGGGAGTCGGTCGGGTCGATTGAGCAGAGCAACCTACCCCGCGCCCGCGACGAAACCCGCGAACGGACGCCCGCAAGCCTCTCAAACCCCCGTCCCACCGCCCCTCGCGTCGCAAAGCTGGC
>PLYX01000290.1 GCA_003151895.1 Solirubrobacterales bacterium | reverse complement strand
TCGTGCAGAGCGCCGGGAAGGCGCTCAGCGGATCGGACAGTGGGAAGTAGGGCGGCTTTCGCGCGGTGGCGGGCGCCGGCTCCGCCTGGCTCGACGCCCGCGCCGGCTCCGCCGCGCACTCGACGGTCGCCGCTGTTCCGCGCCGCTGTTCCGGTGAGTCAGGAGGCTCGGCTGACGCCGGCGATGGCGGTGGGACGTCCGTCTCCGACGGACCTGGTCAGCTCTCCGAAGATGGCGTTGCCTTATTGCTTTCTAAGACTACTGATTTAGAAGGTATCCTATAACCTGCCGGGTCGTGATCGGCCCGACCCATCCACTCATAGCCGGGTCTGCTACCTGCTTTTGGGCGGGTGGCGGACCCGGCGCTCCTTGGCGACCCGCTCACGTGCAGTCGTCTGCGCTCGGCCGATCCGTGTTCCTGCCGGCACACGGTTTGAACGCTTGATGGACGTGCCGGAGGCGTTGGTTCTCGCCGCGGTGTCGGCGACCATTGCCGGTACTTTGAGTGCGGGGGTGGGCCGCTCCCCCCGCGCGGGCCTCATGACGCAATCGGTGGGCATGGTGTTGCTCGGGATTGCCAGTGCATGGGTGCTTGCCTCTGGGCATGCTGTGGGCGCCGGGTTTAGCAGCGACGTGCGCCCGGCGTTTGGNNGTCTCAGCGGCTTCTTCCTGTTGGTGGTCGCTGTCGTTGGCGCGCCCGCGACGCTGTTCGCGCGCGATTCGCTCACGGCCACCTTGCAGGGCCGAGCGCTGGCCGTCGTGACCGGCGTGTTCCTGCTGGCTCTGGTCGGGTTTCTGAGCGCGCGTGACGTGAGTACGTTCCTGGGCTTCTGGGAGTTGATGACGCTGGTGCCGGCGAGTGCGATCCTGCTCGCCCGCCAGGATCGGGAGGCCCNNAGGCGGGGTTGATGCCGCTTCATTCGTGGCTGCCGCGCGCACACCCGCTGGCGCCCGCGCATATCTCGGCTCTGATGTCGGGCGTGATGATCAAGCTCGCGCTCTACGGGCTGGTGCGAGTCTTGTTCGATTGGCTGGCGCCGCCCGGGCTTTGGGTCGGGATCACCCTGATGGCGGTGGGCGCCCTGTCTTGCTTGGGCGGCGTGCTGTATGCGCTGATGCAGCACGAGCTCAAGCGGCTGCTCGCGTTCCACTCGATCGAGAATGTGGGGATCGTGGCGCTCGGGCTCGGAGCGTCGCTTGTGTTCGCAGATATCGGGCAGCCCAGGTGGAGCGCTATCGCGTTCGCGGCGGCGCTGCTCCATGCGCTCAACCACGCGCTGTTCAAGGGCCTGTTGTTCCTTGGCGCCGGTGCGTTCGCCAAGGCTGTCGGCGGCTTGGAGCTCGATCGGCTTGGGGGTTTGTTGCGGCGGATGCCGTGGACGGGCGCGACGTTCGCGCTCGGCGCGATGGCGATCGCCGGGCTGCCCCCGCTGAACGGTTTTGCCTCGGAGTGGCTGACGCTTCAGTCGCTGCTGCACCTCGGGCTTGCAAGCCAGATGGGGGTGGCGTTCGCCGGGGCGCTGGCGACCGCGGCGCTCGCCGGGACGGCTGCGCTGGCCGTGTACTGCTTCGTGAAGGTGATCGGGCTCGTGCTGCTCGGCCTACCCCGTCGCGCGGAGTGCGCCCAAGCACGCGAGGTACCGGTGGGGATGCGAGCGAGCATGGTGTTCCTGGCGGCGTCGTGCGTGGCGTTGGGGGTGCTACCGGGGCTCTTGGTGCCCACCTTGGCGGCTCTGGGACCGGGGCGGGTGACCTTGCACGAGGCCGCGGGGCTGAACATTCCCGGCACCGGGTCACTGCCAACCCTCGTGCTGGCACTGGCGCTCGTCGCGCTGGTTGGCGCCCTCGTGAGACTGGCCCGGAGCCGTCGTGCGGCGCCGGCCCCGACAT
This sequence comes from Solirubrobacterales bacterium, assembly GCA_003151895.1. Taxonomy (GTDB): domain Bacteria; phylum Actinomycetota; class Thermoleophilia; order Solirubrobacterales; family Solirubrobacteraceae; genus Palsa-744. The sequence continues at coordinate 6,511 of PLYX01000290.1, read as the reverse complement.
GGACGTGCGGACAGCCGCCGGCAGCCGGGCTTCAGTGGACGTCGGCCGGGTTCACCAAGCCGCTGCGCCTGGTCCTGGAGGCGCTCTTGCGTCCACGGCGCGAGCTGCGGGTCATCGCCTCCTCTGGGGTCGTGGAGGCGCTCGCCTATCAAGCCGAGGTTCCCCACCTGTTCGACACGCTGCTCTACGGGCCGGTGTCGCGAGGGGCGCTGCGTGGCGCCCGCATCGCGCGGCGCGTGCAGTCGGGGAGCCTGCGCACGTATCTGATCTATCTCCTCGCGCTACTGGGCGTGCTGCTGGCGCTTGCGCGAACCGGAGTCCTGGGATGACCCTTGCGACGCTCGCCGCGGGCGTGGTGCAGGTCGTGGGTGGTGTATTGGGCGCACCGGCGATTGTCGGGCTGATCCAGCATCTGAAGGCACGCCTGCAGGGCAGGCGCGGACCCTCGGTTCTACAGCCCTACCGTGAGCTTCGTCGGCTATGGGGCAAGAGTGGGGTAACGCCCGAGCCTCATACGTTCATCTATACGGTCGCCCCGGCGGTTGCCGCCGCGAGCACGATACTCGCGCTGTTGCTGCTTCCGATCGGCGGGCATGGTCCAGACTGGGGGCTGGGTCACGACGCGCTCGTGCTGATCGGTCTGCTGGCGCTCGCGCGGTTTGCGATCACGCTCGCAGCGTGGGACACGACAAGCGGCTTCGCTTTGATGGGTGGCGCGCGGGATCTCATGTTCTCGGTGTTCGTCGAGGGATTGCTGCTGCTGGTGCTGGTGCTGCTCGCGCTGCCGCTTCACAGCACAGATCTGCTCTCGATGAGCCATGCGGCCACGCTGCCAGAAGTGTGGTCGAGACCGGCGCATTGGGCGGCAGCGGTCGCCTTCTGTCTTGTGATCGTCGCCGAGACCGGCCGTCAGCCGGTCGACAATCCCGATACCCATTTGGAGCTCACCATGGTTCACGAGGGACCGCTGCTGGAGTACGCGGGACGTGAGTTGGCCTACCTGCAGTGGTCCGCGGCCGCCAAGCATTGGATCATGCTCGTGCTCGCTTGTGAGCTCGTGATCCCCAACCCCGTGTCATTCGCGGCTCAGGTCGCGGTGCTCGGGGGCGGCGTGTTGCTCCTCAGCGTGGCGCTGGCGGTGTGCGAGACGGTGCAGGCGAAGATGCGGGTGCTGCGCGTGCCTTTGCTGTTGGGCTCCGGGGTGGCGCTGTGTCTGTTGGGGCTGGCGAGTTGGTTCGCGGGCGGCGGGGGATGACCGGCGCCGTGATCTGGGGGCTGCTCGTCAGTTCGCTGGCGGTGATCATGGTGCGTCGCCGCTCGCTGGCGATCGCGCTGGTTGCGTCGCAGTCGCTCGGACTGGGTGTCTACGCGATCACCCAGGGGTCGGGCACTCAGGTGGCGTTGGTGGTGGCAGGGACGGTTCTGATCGCCAAGGCGCTGGTGCTCCCCGCGCTCTTGATCTTCACCGTCCGGCGAGCCCGTAAGACGCGTCTGATCGCCACCGAGCTGCCGGCGTTGGCACGGCTCGCGATCGTCGTGGCCTTCGCACTGGCCGTCGAGCAGTTGATCCCGCGCTTTGGTCTGCCCGACGCAAGCGTTGAGCACGTCGCGGTCGGCATGCTGGCGCTCGGCATCCTCACCGCCGTCGTGCGTAGGGCGGTGCTCTTCCAGGCACTGGGGTTCCTGATCGCCGAGAACGGGATCTATCTCGCCGGCCTGTCGCTGCCCGGTGGCCTGCCGGTATTCATAGAGTTGGGCCTCGTGTTCGACTTGGTCGTGATCGTGTCGGTCGCCGCCGCGTTCACCACCAAGATTTACGAGCAGTTGGGCAGTGGGGATAGTTCTCTTCTGGGGGTGCTACGTGACTAATGCGCTCCTGATCGCAGTACCAGTGTCGCCGCTTGTTGGGGCGTTGCTCGTGCGATTGCCGCGCACGCCCGCCGGCGCCGACCGTGTGAACATCTTCAGTGCGAGCATCAGCGCGGCGGTCGCGCTTACCGCCGGCGTGCTCGGTGCGCTCAACGGCGCGCGGGGCCTGCATGGCTCCTGGTTTCTCCTTGACCGCGCCGGCGCGAGCTTCCTCGCGGTGATCGCGGTGATCGGATGGTGCAGCGCGGTCGTCTCGCCGGCCTACCTTGCCGGGGCGGGCAAGAGTTTGTTCACCGCCCGCCGGGCGCGCGCCTGGTACTACACGGCCTTTCACCTGTTCTGGGCGGCGCTGCTCGCGCTGGCGCTGGTGAACAACCTCGGGGTGGCATGGCTGCTGGTCGAGGCGACGACGGGTGCTTCGGCGCTGCTTGTCGCCTACAGCGGGCGGACGAGCGCCCTGGAGGCCGGCTGGAAGTATCTGGTGCTGACGACCTTCGGCTTGGCCGTGGCGTTGCTGGGAATACTCATCCTGTTTGTCGGCTTGGCGCCCCACGGCGGCACGCTCGCCACGCTTGACTGGCAGAACATCGCCCGGCACGCCGCCGGGCTGGCTCCTCGGACGGCTTTGTTCGCATTGATCCTGATCCTCGTGGGACTGGCAGCGAAGATCGGCTGGGCGCCGGTGCACAACTGGTTGCCCGACGCGCACAGCGAGGCGCCACCGCCGGTTAGCGCGCTGCTTTCCGCGGCGCTGCTGCCGACGGTCATGCTGGTTGCCTGGAGAGTGGTTCTCACCCTCGGTGTGGCGGTCCCGCACCATCTCGCCGACAACCTGATGGTCGCCTTCGGACTGGCTTCGCTTGCGATCGCGATCCCGTTTCTTTGGCGGCCGATGGCGTGGAAGCGGCTGCTGGCCTACTCAAGCCTCGAGCACATGGGGATACTCGCGCTCGGCATTGGATTTGCGTCCCCGTTGGCAAGTGTCGGCGTGATCATCCACCTCGCCGGGCACGCTCTGGCCAAGTCGCTCGGGTTCTACGCGGCGATCCCGCTTGCGCGTCACGACCCCTCGAGCGCGCACCGAGCACCGCGCGGGCTGGTGCGGCTCAGCACCCCGGTCGCCGCCGCCGCCGGGGTCAGTCTGGGTAGCCTCAGTGGACTGCCGCCCTCACCGCTGTTCCTCAGCGAGCTCTTGATCCTGCTCGGCGGGGTCGCAGCTCACCAAGTCGTGATCGTCTCGATCGCCGCCGTGCTGATGGCGCTCGGGTTCCTCGGGCTCGCACACGCGTTGATCGAGACGCTTGCCGGCGAGAGTCATGGGCAGCGCTGGCGTTCCGGGCGCACTGTGCGCCTCGCAGGCCGGCTGACGGTGGCGCTCACGATGGGTCTCTTGGCCCTGTCCGCGGGCGCCTATCTGCTGGTCGACTCCCAAGCCGGCGTGAATCTCATGGCGGGCATCGCGTGAGCAGCCGCGGACGACCGATCGTGCCGGCGCTCAAGGCGGCACTGGTAGAGCGGGTCACGGCACAGGACTGGCGCGCAGCGTGTGAACGGCACGCGCAAGCAGGCGGACGTTTTTGCGGGCTGTTCGCAAGCCGGGGGTCGCAGGGTTTGCAGGCGAACTGCCTGTTCGCCCGATCCGACCAGGACCATGTGGTGTGCGCGCACGTATCCTCGGGAGCGATCGACACGTTGGTCGACCTGTTCGCGGCCGCCGGCAGGGATGAGCGCGAGGCACACGACTCCTACGGTCTGCGCTTTGCCGGGCACGAGCCGATGCGGCCACTGCTGGATCATCCAGTCGAGCCCGAGGCGTGGACGGTCGCCGTTCATGGTCACGACCCCTATCAGGTCGCGGTCGGCCCGATCCACGCAGGAGTGATCGAGTCGGGTCACTTCCGGTTCACGGTCGTGGGGGAGCGCATCCTCCACCTCGACCTGCGCATGTTCTACAAGCACCGTGGGCTGCAGACAGCCGCCGAGGGGCGTCCGCTGGCTGATGGGCTGCGCTACGCCCAGCGCGCCTGTGCCGCTTGCGCTGTGACCAACACCGTCGCCTACGCGCAAGCGTGCGAGTCGGCGCTCGGGTTGGCGCCCGACCGTAACCTGCGCCGTGCTCGCACGTTGCTGCTCGAGCTCGAGCGCCTTTACAACCATTTGAATGACGTGTCCGCCATCTGCGCCGGCGTCGGCTTTGCGCCCGGAGCGATGGCGTTCGCGGCATTCAAGGAGCGCGCGCAGCGACTCAACCAGCGTTTGACCGGTCACCGCTTCCTGTTTAACACCGTGGCGCTCGCCGCCGGCACACTGCACATCGGGCAGGGTGACACGCGCGCGGCCCGCGAAGAGCTGAAAACTTTGGACGAAGAGCAGCGGCGCCTGTGGCGCGAGTTGCAGTTCGCCGGGTCGGTCCAGGATCGCCTCGGCGATGTCGGACGGCTCACCCGGGAGGACGCAGTACGCCTGGGGGCGGTCGGCCCGTCTGCTCGCGCCGCCGGCGTGCATCAGGACACACGCAGCGAAAGCCCGCGACTCTTCTACGGCGAGTTTGTGCCGGCCACCCCGGAGTACGCAAGCGGTGATGTTGCCGCACGGCTTGACATCCGCCGGGTGGAGCTCGCGCATACCTTCGCGATCCTCGACGAGCTTCTCACCATCAGCTTCATGCCCGGCGGTGTGAAGGACCTGGACGCCCCGCCGAACGGTCTCGGTGTGGGTCGGGTAGAGAGTCCACGCGGTGAGACGGTCTGCGCCGTACAGACCGACGGGCACACCACCGGGCGTTTGCATCTGCGCACCGGCTCCTACGCCAACTGGCCTGCCGTAGCGCATGCCGCCCGCGAGAATCTGCTCCCTGATTTCCCCCTGATCAACAAGAGCTTTGAGCTCTGCTACGCGTGCGCGGACCGCTGAGCATTGTTTGTGCTGCTCAGGCATCTGCAGAACGTACGCCGCGAGATCGCGCTGCCTGCCTCCAAGCGGGCTGGTTCGCTGGCGCTGCGCCACGTCGACGCCGGATCGTGCAACGGTTGCGAGCACGAGCTGGCCGCGACCGCCAACCCGTACTACGACTTGCAACGCCACGGGCTGAACATCGTTGCCTCTCCCCGCCACGCCGACGTACTACTCGTGACAGGGCAGATCACCATCCGTATGGTCGATTCGCTGCGTCGCGCGTATGAGGCGATGCCCGAGCCACGGCTGGTTGTCGCGCTCGGCGATTGCGCGACCGGCTGCACGATGCTTGGGGACCCCAGGCAGCTTGCGGGGCCGCTGGAGGAGATACTGCCCGTGGACCTGCGTATCCCCGGATGCCCGCCGGCCCCGCAGAAGATCGCCGAGGAGCTGCTCGGCCTCATGCGGGATATGGCGGAGCACTCGACCACACGCAGAGCCTTCGTAGAGGAAGCCATCACCCCGCCCACCAGAGACGTCGAGGCTATCGACACCAAAGGAGCCAAACATGCCTGACATCGAGTTTCCGACCAACGCCGGCACAGCGCCCGGCTATCTAGCTGTTCCGGCCGGCGAGCGCGGCCCGGCGACGATCGTCCTACAAGAGTGGTGGGGCCTGGACGAGCACATCCGCTCAGTCTGTGACCGTTTCGCCGCCGAAGGTTTCTTTGCGCTGGCCCCCGACCTCTATCGTGGCGATAGCACCGCCCAGCCCAGCGAGGCGGAGCAGAAGATGATGGCGCTCTCGATGGATCAAGCCGAGCAGGACATGTGTGGCGCTGCCGAGTTCCTGGCCTCCATGGTGGGTTTTGAGGGTCCCGGTGTCGGGGCGGTCGGTTTCTGCCTGGGTGGCGGGCTTTCCCTGTGGGCGGCAGCCACCTGCCCGAAGATCGCCGCGGCCGTCACCTACTACTACGTGATGCCCCACGGCAAGCCTGACTTCTCCAACATCAAAGGCAGTGTCCTCGGTCACTTCGGGACCGCTGACGAGTTCGTCTCGCACGAGGATGCCGAAGCGCTGGAGGCGGAGTTGCGTGCCGCCGGCGTACCGGTCAACTTCGACTATTACGAAGGTGCGGGACACGCCTTCTTCAACGACACCAACCGCCTGGGCACGTACGCCCCGCACGCCGCGCAGTGCTCCTGGGAGCGCACCGTGAACTTCCTGCGCGCCACCCTCGCACCATCAGCCAAAGGAGCCCACACATGAGTTCGCGTTCACATGGCAACGCATCGGCGGAGGCCGTCCAACGCGGCGCCGTCTACCAGATGAAGGCCGAGTTCTTTCGGGTTCTCGGACACCCCGTGCGGGTGCGCATCTTGGAGCTTCTCAGAGACGGGGAGCGCACCGTCGGCGACCTACAGCACGAGCTGCAGATGGACTCAAGCGGAACCTCCCAGCACCTCGGGGTGCTGCGCAAGCACGGCATCCTCGAGGGTCGCCGCGAGGGCACCAGCGTCTACTACACCGTCCGCGACCCTCGCATCTTCCAGCTTCTGGAGGTCGCTCGACAGATCCTAACCTCCAGCCTCATCGAGTCTCAGGCCGTCCTCGGAGAGCTCACCACGCGCAACTAGCGCTCGGCGCAGCTCGCTCGGCGCGAGTCCTTCGACGCGCACGACCTTTTCGCGTGAGCGCTCGCCACGGATCACGCTGACCCGCCCGCGGGCGATACCGGCGCGCTTG
>PLYX01000059.1 GCA_003151895.1 Solirubrobacterales bacterium | reverse complement strand
AACTCCTCAGAGTCCACCGGCAGCATGTAAGCGACCGGACGCCCCCGGCGCGTGATCAGCGCCGGCTCCTTGTTCTGCTCGATCTCGTTGATGATCGCGCTTGCGTGCCTGGCAAGCTCACGGACGCCGATCGTGCTCATCGTGCTGCTCCTTGGCTCCTTCTAAGAAGATAAGTACCTATGTACTCACATGATACTGCATGGCACGCGCGTCCCCGGGATCAGACTTCGATCGCCGGGAAGTCCGCCTCGGAGGCGGAGACGCCGTCCGGGAACTCGAAGTCGTAGTAGAACTCGTTATCGATCGTGGGCCCGATCGAGATCTTGACGCCCGGATACAGCTCCATCACCGCGATGGCCGCCATTTGCCGTCACGTGGGTGTCCTACCAATTGCCCTCAAGTCCGAGATAAGATCGTCGATCACGAGCTCCTCGGGCAGCGCAGTCGTGAGCGTCCGCACAGCGCCTTCGAGCGTTGCCGGACGCGGGTCGGGCGGAGTGTGACCGAGCCCGTGGAGCGCTCTGCACAGCGATTCGACGTCGAATCGCCACGGCACGGCGCCGTATCGATCCTCGAGGTCACGCAGGATCTGCACGCCCGCTTCGTCGAAGTCACCGTGGTGGCGGATCTGCGCGCCGGAGCGGTGAACGGAGGAGAAGAGCAGCCGCACAGCATCCGACGGGCGCCCGCCGGTGCAGACCAGCGGCGGGCAGGCGTTGCCAAGTGTCTGCTCCGCCGCGATCAACACCGAGGGGTTCTCGCAGCTGAAGCACGGGATCCCGGGTGGCCATCGCAGCTCGCTTGCAGACAGTTGCCCGTAGGTGAGGATCACGTGCGTCCCGCGCATCGCGCGTATCGGGTATGCCACGCCGGTCTCGCCGAGCAGCGGCAGGTTCAGCGCGGTGACGCTCGATGAGACCGGGTCGACCAGCACGTTCCAAGCTGACCAGATCTCTCGAGCAGGAGTGTCCGGATCGAGGTTCGCTGCCGCCGCCAGGACCGAGGCGATCAATCCGTGCAGGGGCCTGTCGACATCCAGGCCGTGTGAGTTGCCGTCGAGCATCCTGGCCGCGAGCACAGTGCGCTGCACGCGCTCTCCAGGCGGGAGCACGGCGATGATCCGCAACGCTTGTTCCACCAGCGGCTGGATGTCGGCGCGGATCCGGCCCTGGTCGGCCGCCGCCTGCAGCCACGCGGCCACCGTCGGTCGGGAACGCGCCACCTCGTGCGTCGCGAGCCAGGCTCGAAAGTCCGCGCGCCCGCACCTGGCAGCCGCTCGTTCGGCAGGGAGGTCTCGCAGCGGGCGCCCGCCGGCCGCCTCGTAGGCGGAGTGCGGGTCGATTCCGCAGGCGCGCAGCGCTGCCTCAAGCTGCGAGAGCCGGATCCGCAGCGGGCGCCCGGGCAGGATCGGCTTCCGTGGTGACAGCAGGCCGTCGAGCGCCAGCGCCTCGTCCGGCTCCAATGGGGGGAGCACGACCGTTCCGTCACCGGTAGCGCCGCGCTGCTCACGCTTGTCCCGTGCGCCGAGCAGTGCGCGATGCAGCGCCGCGTCGAGCTGCAGCTCACTCACACCAGCAGCTCGCTCTGCTCCAGCTCGTGCAGCACGTCTCCATCCCAGATGAACGGGATCGCGTGGACGCCGAACGTCCCGTTCTCGCGGTGGAGCTGGTAGATCGCCAGCTGGGGCACCGATCGGTAGGTCCCCCAGAGCTCGTGCGAGGTCATGACCACGTCGAGGTCGAACGCGACGGTCGCCTCGAGCACGCGCTCGCGCGTGTCGTCGTCGATCCCCGACAGGGCCTCGTCGAGCATCACGAGCCGCGGCGCGTGCGAGTCGCCGTACAGCGCCGCGGCCGCCGCGAACAGCGGCAGGTGGATGAGGACCGACTGCTCGCCGCCCGAGCCCACGGCGTGACGGCGCTTGGTCAGCCGAACACGGCCCGAATCGCTGCGCTCGTGGAGCCCGAACGCGAACCAGCGCCGGTAGTCGAACGCGCTCATCAACGTGTCCGCCATCGGCCGTGGCTCGGTGCCGAAGGCGTGCTCGCGGCGGGCCGCCTCGATCCGCCGCCGGAAGAAGGTGACCAGCTCACCACGCGACTCGCCGCCGAGGTGGTGGACGTCGCGACGCAGGAGCGCGAGCGCCGCCCGCTGCGTGCCCTCGTCGTCCTCGAGCGGTTGCCACTCGAGCTCGACGATCTTCCCGGCTGCCGTCGGGCTGCGTCGCAGCACCACGTTCATCCGCTCGACCCGCCCGCGCACCTCGTGCATCCGCTGGCGCAGGTGGTCGGCGATCTCCTCGACCAGCGCATCGCTGAACACGCGCCGCTCCTCGGCGGTGAGGATCTGCTCGCGGTCGGCGATCTCGGCGTCCAACGTGTCGAGCACCTGGGCCAGTGTCTGCTCGCCGCCGGTCTCCGTGACCCGCACCAGCAGCAGCCCGTCCTCGCCGCGGCTTGCGTAGGCGCCCATGTCGGCCTCGGCGAGCTCGCGATCGAGCAGCTGCACGTTGCGTCCCACCTCGACCGCCAGCGCGCCGGCGGCGCTCCGCACCGACAGCAGATCCTCGGGCAGTGCCCGGACGACCTCGAGCGTGCGCGTGAACGTCCAGGCATGGGCGCGGTCGGCGTCGTCGGGAGCGGCTTCGCCGAGTGCCAGCTGCAGGATCCCGGCGTGCGCGAGCTGGGCGAAGGCACGGCTCGAGTCCTCGCGGCGTCCGCGCGCGCCCTCGTGCTCGGTTCCGTGGACGGCGGCGTCCCGCTCGAGCGCGGCCACGGCGATGAGCGCGACCTGCGCCTCCTCGCCCGCGTGCCGATGCGCCTCACGGCTCGCCTTCAGCTCCGAGACGACGGCCGCGTGACGGCTGCGCAGCTCCTCGCCGGTGGTGCCGAGCGCCTGCGCGCGCGTGGTGTGCTCGGCGGTCAACCGGTCCGCCTCGGCCTGCTCGTCCCGGGCGCGGCGGCCCTGCTCGGTCGCCTGCTCCTGCGCTTGGGTGAGCTTCGCGGCGAGCGCCGCGGCGCCGTCTGCCTCGCGAGCCGCGAGTGCCCAGGCGCTCGCCACGGCTCCCGCCGCGCCC
>PLYX01000220.1 GCA_003151895.1 Solirubrobacterales bacterium | reverse complement strand
GAAGACGCCTTGCGCGTCCTGGAGCTTGTCGGGGAATTGGCTTGCTGCCAGGACGGCTTTGCGCAGCGGCTTGTAGAACGAGCCTCGCGGCAGTTGCTTCGGCGATAGAGCCCAGCTCCGATTCGGATGCGGATTCAGGACCCCGACCGGAGCCGCCAGATCGTGGCGGACGTAGCGCACCGGCTCCTTGAGGTCGCCGTCGTTCGATATGACGACGGCGAGGTCGTAGCGGGCGTGGAAGCCATCGATCAGAAGGTGGCTGGCGAGGTTCACGTCGGAGCCCTTCTCCTCCGTCGTCCAGACCTCGGCGAACGCCGGCTTGCCCTTCTTGGTGGCGACGAGTCGTCTGGTCGCAGTCCGCGTGATGAAGTGCCCGAAGTGGACCGTCAGGTTCGGGACAGTCCCGAGCGCCCTGAGGTAGACCTGCTGGCGCTGCGCCTGGTGCGGGTTGCCTGGCCGTGGCTTCAGGCGCGCCGTGAAGTACTTGATCGCAACGATATCGGCGTCCTCGCGCAGCATGTGGCCGCATAGAGCGTGCAGATCGAGCCACCTGAAGGGCGAGTCCTTGAGACAGCCGTAGTAGAGGTTGAAACCATCCACGTAGACGATCGTGCGCAAGCGAGGCGGCTTCGCCGGAGGCATAGTCGGAAGCAATCTACGGCAACGTGCGGCTGCTTCTCTGGCGGCTGGCGCGATATATCGTTAGCTGGGAGAACACCCGATGAGTGCCGTCGACAAGAGCTGGGGTCTCTTTATGGCCGCGTCGCTCAGCGATGACGACCTCGGCTACCCCGACAAGGTCGCGTTCGTCCCCGGAGATCAGGAGTGGGCCGACGAGGTCGTCTGGCGCAACCTCACCGAGGGTCGCGCGACCGTGCTCGTCAACGATGATGCGGAGCTGCTACTCGTCCCGCTGCGTCGGAGCCTGGTCGACCGGCTGCGCGGGCACGTCGCCGTGAACGTCGCTCATCGCGCGCACGGGCACGCCGCGCCCTACGCGACCGCGAGCCGGCTGGGTCGCCATCCCGTGCGCCAGATGCGCGAACTCGCACACGCGTAGCCGGCTCGCTTCCAGCGCCTCACAGGGCCGATCCGCCGACTCCCGAGATGTCACGCACCCACCGCCAGCGCGCGACGCCGGAGCCCAATAGAATCGCTGTGCCAGGGCGCGTAGCTCAGTGGGAGAGCGCTCGCTTCACACGCGAGAGGTCGCAGGTTCGAAACCCGCCGCGCCCATAGTCTTGTTTTCCCTGCAAATAAGCCGGTTTTTGCTTGTGACGGGTGTCAGCAAAATTGGCTCATATTTGCAGGCGGTGGGCTAAACGGTGGGCTAAAGTCCTGCCTGAGGCACCGTATAATCAGCCTTTTCGAATAAATACAAGGATGTCGGGCTCATGATCGGGGCGTCAACCCCAACTCCAGGTCCGTACTGGAAGGCTCGAATTTGGCTTCAGCGCTAGGTTTTTGGCGCTCGCGGGAGCGAGTACTCGGGTTGACTCGGGGTCAATCCCGACAGTTTCGAATGGACGAGTCCTCGTCCTGGCAACGACAGGTCGCTGATTCGATATAAGCATGCGATAACGTTCTGGCTAAGTAGTGCGATCACTCCATTCTTTCGGGGTTTCTTAGGGGTTACGCTATACTTGGCTGACTATAAATTCTAATGCTATAGCGCAAACTGCTCTGATTACACTCCGCTCTGACGTCGACCCCCAGGTGGCGGACGCGTTTGGCCGCCTACCCGGTGTGGATGTGGTCCATGACGCGCCAGAGTCTGCTGTGGTCATTGCCGGGCAGGCCTTTCCTGTGGAGGCCGACGTCGTCGAGAGCCGAGAGCTGGCTGGATTACTCGAGCGTGAGAAAAGCGACGGCAGGCGCATGCTCATGATCAACGCCGTGCTAGACGATGCTATGGCCGCGCGTCTGGAGGACGCCGGCATCGGCTTCGTAGACGCGACAGGCCGCGCCTGGCTTCCCGGCCAGACACTGACCAAGCGCGTGCGTGAGCGACTGCCTGCTCCCCGGCGTGCCCTGCGCGCAGGCAGCCTGCGGCCCGCGCAACTGATCGCCGACCATCCCGAGGAAGCCTGGACGATCCGGCGACTCGCCGAGCGAGGCCCGAGCAGCGAGGTGACCGCCCACCGCCTGCTCAAAACACTGGAGGACGCGCGCCTGCTTGAGCGACACGGGCATGGGCGCGGAATGCAGCGGCGTGTAGTTGATGTCGAGGGCGTACGGCGCTGGCTTGCCGAGCATGGCCGCCCCTACTCTCCGCAGCGACTGTCGTGCTTCGTGCGAGATCCCACCGCCCTCCCGACGTCGATCAGCGGCTATCAGATGGTTCTCACCGGTGCCCTGGCGGCCGAGCAGATGGGGCTGTCGGTCCTGACCGGGGTGCAGCGACCGCTGTATCGAGTCCAGGCTTCCGGCGAGGGCCTCGAGCAGATCCCTCAAGCCCTCGGTGGATTTCGCACGGAGCAGGGAGCGAACCTCACGCTGATCTCAGACCCGGAGCACTTGGCCAGCAGTGATGCCCGTACCGATGCAGACGGACGAGCGATCGCTCCGCCCAGCCGAGTCATGCTGGACCTGTACCTTGAGCCCAGAGGAGAGGCCGCGGTCGGGGTTTTCCTCGATCTGTGGGGATCGAAGGACATCGCGTGACCGACGAGATCAAGCATCCACCGAGCGCATTGATAGGCGAGGCGGCAAGCCTTTTCTATCTCCTCGGGGGCATGGCCGCCAAACATCTGGTCATCGTTGGCGGCCTCGTTCCTCCGCTGCTTGTCCCGGAAGCCACCGATGCGCATATCGGAAGCGCCGACATCGATTTGTGCTTGTCGCTCGCCATTACCGGTGGCACGACCCGCGAGTACTACCAATCGATCGAGGAGATCCTCGAGCCGTACTTCGAGCCAGAGCGCGCGAGCGGATTTCGCTGGCGCAAGAAGGACGGTGCACCCGGCCTGCCTCTCATCCTCGACTTCCTCGCGCCGGCCGCAGAGGACGACACGCTCCTCGCCAGCGGTACACGCGCGCTTGATAAAGAGACCGCAGCCCAAAACGCCGGTCCACGCCTTCGCCCGCTGCCGATCCGCTCCGGTGGGCTGATCGACGAAGACGCCTTATCGAGCACTCTCGAAGGCGTACAGCTCGTCTATCGACGTGGAGTGCGAGTCGATGTACAGATCCGCCATGCTGGCCCGGTCGGATTCCTCGCCGCCAAGGCCGACGCGCTCGCAGGTCGTGACGACTCCAAGGACGGCTATGACGTGTCCTGGTGGTGCCTAAACGCCAGGCCCTCCGGCGCCGAGGTGGCCGCTCTGGTTGCTGAACGGCCCGCCTTCAAGCAGGAGCTATTTCAAGAGAGCGTTGCGCAACTACACGCTGCGTTCCGCGCTCCGGACTACCCCGGACCGGACGGCTACGCCCGGGAGAAGCACCCCGATCTTCAGCCGGGCGACGAGGAGTACGAGCAAGCGCGTAACGTCGCGTATGCGGTCGTTTCGGAGGTGATCGAGATCCTCAAGAAACATCTCTGGTAGGCCTCATCGAAGAAGCCGGCGCCCTCGACCTCGAACTCGCGCCCGCGCGGCATCCGCATTAGCCCGACGCGATCCCTTGGTAGGTTGACGAAGCGAACCTTTCGCATCGTGACAGCGAAGCTCCGCCGCCGGACAGATCGACCTTGGTTGCGAGATCCAGCGGTATCGGCCAGTCGTTTCGTGTGGCGAGGTGGAATCGTCAGGGAGCCCGTCATGGTCATCATGCGATGTCCATCTCCTTCACCATGTCCGTTCAGGTCATCGACAACCGCTTCGTCCTCGATCCTGCGCCTCCGCGTGTCGGCGGAACCGGGCATGTCTTTCGCGCCCGCGATCACCAGCGAGACGGTGCGACGGTCGCGCTCAAGCTCTATGACGGAGCCGCGATCGACGACGAGCTGCGCTTGGAGTGCTACCGACGTGAGCGCTCAGCGCTGCAGGCGTTTACGCACCCGCACGTCGTGCGACTGCTCGCCGGGGGACACGACGGTGCCCGCGGACAGCACTACCTCGCGCTGGAGTGGCTGCAAGAGGATCTCGTCACGCACCTACGGGGGCAGGGCGCTAGCCAAGCGAGGCGAGAAAGCCGGGGTCGGCGTCCGGGTCGGGCGCCGGCTCGGGAAGTCCGGCAAACGTGATGCCCAGCTCTCCGATCGCCGGCAGGTCGGAGACATCGCCGACCGACACAGGCTGTGCTTCACGAGCGATCAGGCGCAGAACCCTCTGGTAGGCGCCCGGCTCACTGCGAATGAACGCCGCAGGAGAGATGCCTCCCAAGCCGATATGCGGCGCGAGCAGCCACTCGCCCACCAGCTTCTCGCGTGGCAGGTAGCGGGCTACCTGCTCCGCTATCGCGCAGATCGTGTTCACGCGCGCGAGGGAGCTGTGGCGCAGCCGAGTGGGATGACCGTGCTCCCACGCGCGGATCGTGTCTCGATGGACACCCAGCGCACGCGCCAGTGCCGTCTGCGACGCGAAGAAGCGCTCGAGCCGCTGGAAGTTCGGTGGCCTACCGACCACGGTCGTGGCGCGACTGACGCTCCGATCGGCGCTCGTCAGCTTGCGCGGCTTGACGACCTTGCGCTTGGTGCGTGCCTTAGTTGGCTGATCTTGGGTTCTTGCCATCGTCAGACCATCATAGCAACAAACTAGGCAGAAACAAGCTGAGTATATATAGGACGCTGAGCTACCGTTTGGCGGCAGCGATCGTGCCCAGCCCACGCCGCGGGCGTGGCTTACGCCACCCAGCGGGCGTCTGTCGGCTCGTCCCGGTACTTCCGGGTGGTCAGGAACGCCTGCAGCCGGCGACCCTCGGTCAGCTCGGACCTTCGGGATCTCCTGGTTGGGGGTACGCGCCTCCGTGGCATACACTCAGCGAGGCTTTCGCACCTGCGCATGGCAGATGTGGCAGAGCACTTCGCAATTGGAGAGCGTGTCGCGGCCGCCACTCGCCACGGCGGTCTTGTGGTGGAACTCTGCCCTCGCTTTCGTAAGAGCTGTCTTGCACCGGCCTTTATGCAGGTGGCTCGTTCGCACGCATTGACAGCGATTGCCAGCGCGAAGCGGAGCGCCCCTCTCGATCCGACGAGTCCATCTAGAACTCTAGATCAGGCTGATCGCCGAAAGATCGAGTTGACCGCGAACTCCGGGTACTCCGCGTAGACACGCTCCAGCAACTCGCCAAATCCGACGCCAGCGACATCCTGCTTGATCTGGAAGAGTTCACGCGCAGCATCGAGGGCCTGCTCCTTCTCTGCCTGCTCTAGAAGTCGCTGCCCTTCGCGGAATGTGGTCTTGCTGGGCCTATACCGCGACCAGCGCTTCCCAGGCACCGGCACCCGCTCGAGCAGACCTTGGTCCACGAAAGTGTCGAGGTCCTTGTAGATCCCAAGACTCATCGGTCCGTAGTCGTAAGGCTTGAAGGTGTATTTCGCACGCGCTGGCAGACGAGCCCGTCTGGCGAACAAGAACAGCCCTTCTGGAAACGAATCGGGTCAAGCCCATCGGGCGCACCCTCATAGGCAGCGAACAGCAACAGCCAGTCACGGCGATTCATAACGCGCCCCCCAAGGCAAGTACGCAAGCAAAACCTCCAGATAAAGGTCGCCCGCGCACTATGCAAGCTTGGCGTTGGTATCGGACGGAAGTCCAAATGCATACGAACACATGTTCGCACATGTGTCGGAGGCGACAGTTGCACAGCAGCCACAGATGCACGGCCCGTGCTCGTCGGGAGTCATGTATCGACGACATCGCAGCCATGTATGGCTGGTGTAACTCGGACAGCAGCCCCATGCCTGAATCGCCTGTAAGCAAGCCGTTCTTGGTCGGAACCAACGGGATTGTCGGGGCACGGCTCTGAGCTGTAGATCAGCGATGCCCAGCTGGCTATTTCACCGTCTGCGTTGGCAGCTGTCGTAGCCGTGTGACAAGCACGCGGATCGTGGCGCCTCCGTGGCTGTTTCCGCACGCGTAGAACGCCTCGCCGGACGCCAGGTGATTGTAAACGGCGAGGTGGTTGGTGGCGAGCGCCTGGATCGGGTCGGGCGCCAGGTAGCTGTTGACGTGGTGGCTTGCGAGGCCGAACACCTCGATTCGGCTGTGTCCGCCCGCTTCGAGGCGTGCCCACGCGAGCACTCCGTCGGTGAACGCCGGCGAGAGCTCGCGGGCGCGTCCGGTGGCGCTGATGACGCTGTCCAGCAGCCGCGAGCGCGCGCCGGGGCCGTCCATGCGTAGCTCTGAGCGCAGGCCCGATCGGGTTCGATACTCCCACACGAACACGGCTCGGCCTTCCCGGAGCACGAGCGCGCGCGGACCGAGCTCCACGTCGAAGGGGACCCGCCGCGCAGGCGCCGGCGCCGCTCTGGCGGTGCCGCCCGGGCCGAGCAGCGCGAGTAGATCGTCCCGGCGGAGCTCGTGCCGGTGCTTTGCAGGTCCGGCGGGGCGCCGGCCACCCCTGCGTGTGCGCCGGGCAGGCTTAGGCTGCGAAACTCGTGGCTGTTGGCGTTCAACATCACCGGGATGGGCCTCGCCGCGGCGGGCGGCGTCAGGGTGAGGCGGCGAGATGCTTGGTGAGCTGTTCCAGTCCGGGCCAGATCAGGTCGAGGAGCCAGTCGGCCAGTTCCTCGGGGGGAACCTCGGGATGCTTGTGCCACCACAGTGACAGCGACTCGTAGGCGCCGGCGATGGCGAGCGTCATCGCCTCGAGCCTCGTCCGGCCCTCGTGGTCCGGCGCCGTCCCGGAGGTCTCGGCCATGAGGTGGATCATGAGGTCTGATTGGCGGCGCCTGATCCGCGAGGCCTCGGCTGCGAACCGGGCGTCTCTCATCTCCTCGTCGTCGAACAGCACGATCCAAGCCTGGAGTTGGTCCTGCAGGAACCGGAAGTAGGCGATCGACCCCGCCCGCAGGCGCGCTCGCGGGTCGGACTCCTCGCGCACCGCTGTCGCCACCCGGTCGGCGAGGAGCTCTCCGGTGCGACGAACGCATGTCGCGAAGAGCTGCTCCTTCGAGTCGAAGTGGTCGTAGATCACGGGCTTTGACACGCCGGCGCGCCGGGCGAGCTCGTCCATCGAGGCGGCGTGAAAGCCACGCTCGGCGAAGAGCCGATCCGCCAGATCGAGCAGTTGCTCTGAGCGCACCGCGCGGGGTACCCGGCCGGGTCGGTAGCCCTTCACGAGCGTGTCTGGGAAGGAGGCCACGAACTTCATCCTAACATTAGTAGCCTACTTGTGGTAGGTTACTGTGAGTAAGACTCTGAACCTGCAACTACATCCATTTGTCCCGCCTACTCGAAAGAGGTCGCGATGAGAGGCTCCCCCTTCTTTGACGGAGTCACCCAGTCCGAGGTGACGATCGCAGGCCAGCCGGCGAACGTGCCGATCTTCTATTACGACGGCACCGCCACCCAAGCCGTGTTCGCGGCTCGCCTGGGAGCGCTGCGCCGGCTGATGCCAGACCCGCGCTTCTCTCCCGCCCGGCTGGCGCCGGGACTCGGCGCGGTCGCGATCACCTGCTTCGAGTACCGCGACACCGACATCGGCCCCTACAACGAGCTGGCGATCTCGGTCGTGTTGAACGAGCCGTGGTTCCTGCCCAACCTGCCCGGTCTTGCTCTGATCTCGAGTCTGCGCAGACGTCAGCTGCACGCCTGGGTGCACCACCTGCCGGTCACAACCGAGATCGCGCGGGCGGGCGGCGTGGACTTCTACAACTACCCCAAGTTCATCGCCGGAATCGACTTCGAGCAGAGCGATGAGCGCCGCACCTGCCGTCTGAGCGAGGGCGCGGAGCACATCCTCACGCTCTCCGGCGAGCGGATCGCCACGCCACGCTCCGAGCAGTTCCAGCTGTTCAGCCACCTGTGGATGGACCACCAGCCGCAGGGCTCCGAGTTCAAGATCAACGCGATCGAGATGGGCACCAGCGTGCGGCCCGGAGCCGCCTCGCTGCAGCTGGGGGAGCGTCACCCGATCGCGCGCGAGCNNTATGGGCCCGAGCACCTCTCGCTGGCGCTGCTCGCCCAGGTCGCCACCGCCACCGCCGACGCTTCGACGCAGTTGGCATAGGAGGGCTGGGCGATGACATCCGTCACACCGGAGCGTTCTCTGTACGAGCAGTTCCCCCGCCTCGCTTCGAACGGCGGCGGCCTGGATGTGCGCGAGCTCGAGCG
>PLYX01000226.1 GCA_003151895.1 Solirubrobacterales bacterium | reverse complement strand
TCGGGATGATGTTCGGCGACGCCGGCCACGGCCTGCTGCTCGCGGCACTCGGGCTCGCCGTGCGCCGGGCCACCGGCCCGCGCGGCGCCTCTCGCTGGCGGCGCCTTGCGCCGTTGCGTCCGCTGTGGCCTTTCGCGGTCGCGGGCGGGCTCGCGGCGACGCTCTTCGGCCTGCTGTACGGCGAGGCGTTCGGACCCACTGGGATCGCTCCCACGCTGTGGGTCAAGCCACTCGATCGCCCGGTGCTGCTGCTGGGTGTGGCGCTCGCCGTCGGCGCGCTGCTGCTGCTCGCCGGCTACGCGCTCGGGACGATCAATCGCGTGAAGGAGTCCGGTTGGACCGCCGCGCTGCGCGCGCCGTCGGGCATCGCGGGCTTGCTCGTGTTTGCCGGCGGCGGGCTGCTGGCGCTCGGGCTCTACCTCGGCGCGACGGCATTGCTGATCGCCGCTGCCATCGTCGTGCTCGCGGGAGTAGGGCTGCTGCTCGGCGGGTTCGCCGCCGAATCCTCCGAGCGCTCCGGAGCGACGGTCGCGCTGACGCTCGTCGAGGCGCTCGACGCGGTCATCCGGGTCGGCGCGAACCTGATCTCGTTCACGCGCCTGGCCGCGTTCGGGCTGATGCACGCGGCACTCAGCCTCGTCGTGTTCGAGGGCGCCCGATCGCTGTGGCACGGCGGTCCTGCCGGTGTTGCGGCCGGGATCGTCCTGTTCGTCCTCGGCAACGCGGCGGCGTTCGCGCTCGAGGCGCTCGTGGCCGGCGTCCAGGCGATGCGCTTGGAGTACTATGAGCTCTTCTCGCGGGTGTTTGCCGGCGAGGGCGAGCCGTTCTCGCCGTGGAGGATCCCCGTGACCGATCCCGCGAGCCCTACATGATCGCCTCGTTGCTGGCAGCCGCGCCCGTGGCCGTGGGCGTCGGGCTCCTCGCAATGATGTGGCTGCGCCGCGCCCCCCGCCGCGCGCTGCGCCGGCTCGTCGTGCTCAACGTCGCCGCGGGCGTCGGGGCGCTCGCCGTCCTCGGCGCGATGGCCCTCGGCGTGGTCGATCCGGCCCAGGCCGCGGGAGCGACCGCGGTCACGAATCCGGGCGCCGCGTTCATCGGCGCGGGAATCGCGATCGCGGGCTCCACGCTCGGCGCGGCGATCGCGGTCGCCTACACCGGCGCCGCGGCGCTTGCCGCGATCAGCGAGAAGCCCGAGCTGTTCGGCCGGGCGATGGTGATCGTGGGCCTGGCCGAGGGGATCGCGATCTACGGACTGGTGATAGCGGTCGTGCTGATCGGCAAGGCCTGACCGTGGCCGGCGTCGCGGCGATCGGCGAGCCGGTGCGCCTGCGCGGCTACACGCTCGCCGGCGCAGAGCTCCACTCCGCCGCCGGCGAGAACGAGCTCGCCGCGGCCTGGGAGGAGCTCGCCGACGACGTCGCCTGCCTCGTGCTCACCCGCGCCGCCCACACTACGCTCGCCGCGCGCCTGCACGAGCGGCCCGATCTCATATGGGCGGTGGTCCCGGATTGAACGACGCGAGCGTCGAGCCGGCGCGCGCCGCGCTGCTCGCCGACGCGCGCCGGCGGGCGGGGAAGCTGCTCCAGCAGGCCGACGAGCAGGCGCGTGAGCTCCTCGCGCAGGCGCAGCGCGACGCCGAGGCGCTGATCGCACGCGCTCGGGAGGAGGGTCTCGCCGCGGGCCGGGCGCAGGCGGCTCATGATGCCGGCCGCGAGCGGGCGGTCGCGCGCTGGGAGGTGCTCGCGGCACAACGGGCCGCCTACGACGAGCTGCGCAGGCGGGTGAGCACGGAGGTGATGGCCCTGCGCGAGGAGCGCGGATATCCAGAGCTGATCGAGCGGCTGGCCGCGGCTGCTCGCCGCGATCTCGGCGACGGCGCCGAGATCGAGATCGACCCACCGGCAGACGGAGGCATCCGCGCGAGTGCCGGCGGCCGTCAGGTCGACTACACGCTGGCCTCGCTCGCCGAACGGTGCGTGCGGGACCTTGGTCCGGCGCCGGCGCGGTTGTGGGCGTGACGGGAGCAACCCGGGACGGCGCCGGCGCCGGTGGTGAGCGCAGCGCCGACACGGTCGCGGGTATGACGGTCGAACCCGGTGGACCCACCGTGGTGCGCGTCAGCGGTCCCGTCATCGAGCTCGACGGGATGGGCGATGCCCATATCCTCGACCTGGTCGAGGTCGGGCACGAGCACCTCATCGGCGAGGTGATCTCGCTGCGCGGGGAGCGCGCCGTCGTGCAGGCGCACGAGTACACCGGCGGTCTCGCCCCGGGCGCGCCGGCTTGGCTCGGCAGCGGTCCGCTCACCGCGGAGCTCGGTCCGGGGCTGATCGGCGGCGTGTTCGACGGGATGCTGCGCCGCCTGTCGGTAATGGGAGAGCGTCTCGTTCCGGGTGCGCGGGCGCCGACGCTCGACCCCGAGCGCCGCTGGCGCTTCACGCCCCGCGTGAGCCCCGGCGATCACGTGAGCGCCGGCGCGGTACTTGGAACCGTACCCGAGAGCGAGGCGATCGAGGCGCGCATCCTGGCGCCGCCGGATGTCGCGGGGAAGCTCGAGTGGGTGGCGGCGGCGGGCGACTACACGACCGCCGAGCCGGTTGCCCGTGTCGGCGGGCGCGAGCTGCGTCTCGCACACCCGTGGCCGCTGCGAGCGCCGCGGCCGGGCGGTATGCGGATCGGGGCGTCGCTGCCGCTCAGCACCGGCCAGCGTGCGCTCGACCTGCTGTTCCCCGTCGCCCGCGGCTCGACCGCGGCCGTCCCGGGCGGCTTCGGCACGGGCAAGACGGTGCTGCTCCAGCAGATCGCCAAGTGGTGTGACGCCGACGTGATCGTGTATGTGAGCTGCGGCGAGCGCGGCAACGAGCTCGCCGACCTGCTCGAGGAGATCTCGGCGCTGCAGGACCCGCGCACCGGACGCTCGCTGCTCGACCGCACGGTCATGATCGCCAACACCTCCAACATGCCGCTGATGGCACGCGAGCTGAGCGTCTACGCGGGCGCCACCGTCGCCGAGCTCTACCGCGACATGGGCTACGACGCGCTCGTGATCGCCGACTCCACCTCGCGCTGGGCCGAGGCGCTGCGCGAGCTCGCCTCCCGTACCGGCGAGCTGCCGGCCGAGGAGGGCTTCCCGGCGAGCCTCGCCCCGGCGCTCGCCTCGTTCTACGAGCGCTCCGGGCGCGTGCAGACGCTCGCGGGCGGCGTCGGCTCGGTGACGATCCTCGGCGCCGTCTCGCCCCCCGGTGGCGACATGGCCGAGCCGGTCACGGCGCACACGGGGCGCTTCGTGCGCACGATGTGGTCGCTCGACCGCGACCTGGCGTACGCGCGCCACTACCCCGCCGTCAGCTGGACCGCGTCCTCCTCGCGCGACGTAGCGCCGGTCGCGCAGTGGCATTCCGAGCAAGGCGACGCGGAGTGGGCGAAGCGGCGTGGACGAGCCGTCGCGCTGCTCGCCGACGCCGACCGGGTGCAGGCCGTGGCCGAGCTGGTCGGCGTGGCCTCGCTGCCCGACCCCGAACGGATCGTGCTGCTCACGGGACGGCTGCTGCGCGAGGCCGTGTTGCAGCAGAGCGCGCTCAGCGAGAACGACGCCCGCTGCGGGCCGGGCAAGCAGGCGGCTCTGCTGGCGATGGTGCTCGACCTGCACGACCGCGCGCTCGAGCTCGTGGGCCGCGGCGTCCCCGCGGCGCGCATCGAGGAGCTCGATCTGTCTGATGCCGCGAGGGCGCGCGAGCGCGTCGGGCCCGACGATGCGGCCGGTGTCGAGGCGATCGCAGACGAGCTGCTGGCGCGCTTGGGGGCGCTCGGATGAGCGCGCCGATCGCACCGATCGAGTACACGCGCGTGCGCGAGATCCGCGGCCCGCTGCTCGTCGTGGCAGACGTCGAGGGAGTCGGCTGGGACGAGGTCGGCGAGATCCGGCTCGGATCGGGCGAGGTTCGTCACGGAGTCGTCATCGAAGTCGAGCGTGATCTGGCCGTCGTCGAGGTGCTCGAGGGCACCGGTGGGATCGGCGCGGCCGGCGTCCGCGTGGCTTTCAGCGGCTCGCCGATGCGGATCCCGGTAGGGGAGGGATGGCTGGGCCGGATCTGCAATGGCCGCGGCGAGCCGCTCGACGGCGGGCCGCCGATCCTCTCCGAGCGGACGCAGGCGATCGCCGGCGAGCCGATCAACCCCGCGTCGCGGGCTGCGCCGAGCGAGGCCGTGCTGACCGGCGTCTCTGCGATCGACGGGCTGGCGACGCTCGTGCGCGGGCAGAAGCTGCCGATCTTCTCCGTCGGGGGACTCCCGCACCTGGACCTTGCGGCCCAGATCGCCGCGCAGGCGCGCGCTGCGGAAGAGCCGTTCGCCGTCGTCTTCGCGGCGATCGGGATCACGCATGCCGACGCCGCGGAGGTCGGCGCGGCGCTCGCCGCCCGCGGCGCTACAGGAGACCTCGTCGTGTTGCTCAACACGGCAGACGATCCGCTCGTCGAGCGGATCGTGACTCCCCAGATCGCGCTCACGATCGCCGAGGATCTCGCGTTCGAGTGCGAGCGCCACGTGCTCGTCGTGATGGCCGACCTGACGAGCTGGTGCGAGGCGCTGCGCGAGGTCGCCGCGGGCCGCGGGGAGATCCCGTCGCGGCGCGGCTACCCCGGCCACCTCTACAGCGACCTGGCCTCGCTGCTCGAGCGCGCGGGCCGGATCAAGGGCAGGCCCGGCTCGATCACCCAGGTGCCGGTGCTGACGATGCCCGCCGGTGACATCAACCACCCGGTGCCCGACACCGTCGGCTACATCACCGAGGGCCAGCTCGTGCTCTCGCCCGAGCTCCACGCCGCCGGCATCTACCCGCCCCTCGACGCGCTCGGCTCGCTGTCGCGGCTGATGCGCCTCGGCGCCGGGCCCGGCCGCACGCGCGAGGACCATCTCGAACTGGCGGCGCAGATCTACGCGCTGGCCGCCGAGGCCCGCCGCGCAAGCGAGCTGGCTGAAGTGCTCGGCGAGGACGCGCTGTCGAGCTCCGAGCGCACGCGACTCGAGTTCGCCGCGGCGATGAACGCCGAGCTGCTCGCCCAGGGTCGCGACGAGGACCGCACGCTGGAGGAGACGCTGGAGCGCGGCTGGCGGATCGTCTCGCGGCTGCCGCGCGCGGAGCTGACGATGCTCTCGACCGCCGCGCTGGACGCCCACTACGCGGGGGTGGGCGGTGAACGTGGGCGCGGGGGTGGAGCGATGACGGTTCGCACGGGGGTGGAGCGGTGAAGGTCCGCCATCCTCCCGGCCGTGGGGGCGGCCCCTGGCTCGCGCACCGCCTGGAGGTGGCGCGCCGCGGCGCCGAGCTGCTGGGCGAGAAGCAACACGCCCTGTTGCGCGAGCGCAGACTCCTGGAGCCACTGCTCGCGCAGGCGCGCGGCGAGTGGGAGCAGCGCGCCCGTGAGGCCGAGCGCTGGCTGGTGCGCGCGGCGATGCTTGGAGGGGAGCGGCCGCTGGACTGCGCCCCCACCGCGCCCACCGCGCTCGCGCGGGTGACTGTGAGCCGGCGGACGATCCTCGGCGTCAGGTGCCCCGCGGATGCCCAGCTGGAGCTGCCCTCCGAGCGCGAGCTCGTGCCGGCCGGCGCCGGCGCCGCTCTGTACTGCGCCGCCGCGGCGCACCGGCGGGCGCTCGAGGCGGCTGTTCAGCTAGGCGTCCTCCAGAGCGCCCTCGAGCGAATCCGAACTGACCTGCGCGCCACCACCCTGCGGCGCGTCGCCATCGAGCGCCGCTGGATCCCCGCTCACGAGCGCGCGCTCGCGGAGCTCGAGCTCGGACTCGACGAGGTGGAGCGCGAGGACGGCGCCCGCGTGCGGCGGATCACCCAACGCCGCAGCTCGTCCGCGCCCCACACCACGAACGGATAGGGAACGAGCAGCACCAGATCGCGCGGGGGCAGGCCGGCGGTGCCGAGCAGCGCCTGAAACGCGGGCGTGTACACGAACACCGCGGCGAGCGCCAGCTCGGCGAGGATCGCCCAGATCAGGTAGCGGTTGCTGAAGACCCCGACCTGGCGCAGCGAGGTCCGCCGCGTGCGCACCGCGAAGGCGGTGCCGATCTGCCCGGCGATCATCCCGAGGAAGCTCATCGTGGTGGCCTGCAGATAGGCGTGATGCAAGGGCGTGCCCGTCCCAACGGAGGCGCCCGGGTGCCAGCCCGCGCCGCTCAGCACATAGAAGAAGCCGCCCATTTGCAGCGCCGCCACCAGGACCCCCAGGAAGAGCCAGGCGCGGATCAGCATCGGTGCGCGGATCACCCCCTCCGAGCGAGGGCGCGGAGGACGCTCCATGATGTCGGGCTCCGCGGGCTCGCGTCCCAGGGCGAGCGAGGGCAGGGTCTCGCTGCCGACGTCGAAGGCGAGCAGCTGCATCACCGTGAGCGGCAGCGGGATCAGCCCGCCGCCGAGCGCGAACACGAGGAACGGGACCACCTCGGGTGTGGCGTGGGCGAATATGTAGACGATGAACTTGCGGATGTTGTCGTAGACGCGCCTGCCTTCCTGCACGGCGATCGCGATCGAGGCGAAGTTGTCGTCCGTGAGGACCATCGTGGACGCCTCGCGCGCCACGTCGGTGCCGGAGCGGCCCATCGCGACGCCGATGTCGGCGCGGCGCAGCGCCGGCGCGTCGTTGACCCCGTCGCCCGTCATCGCGACCACGTGGCCCTGCGCGCGCAGCGCCTCGGCGATCTGCAGCTTTGTCTCCGGTGAGGAGCGGGAGAAGATCAGCTCCCGCCCGCCGGCCAAGAGCTCCTCCAGCTCGCGCTCGTGGGTGTGGTCGATCCGGCTCGCGTCGACCGCCTGAGGGTCGGCGCCGCCGATCCCCACCAGACCCGCGATCGCCGCGGCCGTGAGGGGATGGTCGCCGGTGATCACGATGATGCGGATGCCGGCGCTGTGACAGCGCGCCACGGCCTCCGCCACCTCCGCGCGGGGCGGGTCGAACATCGTCGCCAAGCCCAGGAAGCACAGCTCCCGCTCGGCCTGATCGCGCGGAGGCGGCTCCTCGCCCGTGTCCAGGGTCCGGCGCGCGAGCGCCAGCACGCGCAGGCCCCGACCGGCGAAGCTCTCCACCTGCCTCATGGCGCCCGCTCGCTCGCTCGCATCGAACGGGCGCGGCTCCCCGCCGGCCGACAGGGTGCTCGTGCAGAGCGCCAGCACCGACTCTGGCGCGCCCTTCGTGTGCAACCAGAGATCCGAGCCGTCGGCGTCGAGCGTCGACATCAGCTTCAGCTCGGGATCGAAGTTGTACAGGTGGCGGCGCCCGCGTTCGCGTTGCTCGGCCTCGACGTTCGCGCCAAGGGCGCGTGCCGCCATCAGGACCGCCACCTCGGTTGGGTCTCCCACGTTCCCCTCGCCCGAGTCCAGGCGGGCGTTGTTGCACGCCGCCGCGGTGTCGGCCAGCGCCCGCACAGCGGCGTCCCGCGGCGCCTGGCCCGGAGAGGCGCCGCTCTCACCCCGCGGCTCGAGCACCCGCGACCACTGACCTTGAGAGGGACTGCTCTCACCTTCAAACACGACTTCCGTGTTCGGCGTCCACACCGCCACCGGCCGCATCCGGTTCTCCGTCAACGTCCCGGTCTTGTCGGTGCACACCACGTCGGTGGAGCCGAGCGTCTCCACAGCGCTCAATCGCTTGACCAGCGCGCCCCGGCGCGCGAGCCCGCGCACGGCGACCGCCAGCGCCAGGGTTATCACCGGCAACAGACCCTCCGGCACGTTCCCGGCGAGCAGCCCCACCGCGAACACGACGCTGCCGTTCAGCGAGAGCCCGGCGCCGAAGATCGCCACGGGAATGAACGCCACCGCCATCGCGACCGCGACACCCGCGATCAGCCACGCCACGCGGCGCACCTGGCGCTCCAGGGGACTGAGCTCTTCCTTGACGCGCTCCGACAGCGACGCGATCCGGCCCAGCTCGGTGTGCATGCCGGTGGCGAACACCACACCCCGCGCCTCGCCCCCGGTGCAGGTCGTGCCGCTGAACACGAGGTCCCTCGCGGCCAGTCGCGGCACGTCCACGTCGATCAGGTCGGCCGCGCGCAGCACGGACACGGACTCTCCCGTCAGCGTGGAGAGGTCAACCTCGACGGCACCGGACAGCAGGCGCATGTCGGCCGCGATGCGCTCCCCCTCCTCCAGCAACACGATGTCCCCGGGCACCAGGAGGGTGGCGTCGATCGTCGCCGGGGCGCGGTCGCGCAGCACCGTGACCTGCTGGGGCATGTAGCGGGCCAGCGCCTCCACCGCCCGCTCGGCCTGCATCTCCTGCACGAACGCAAACGCCGCGTTCAACAGGATCACCAGCAGCACGGCGACGGCCACCGTCAGATTGCCCACGGCGAACGACAGGCCCGCCGCCACCCACAGCAGCAGCGCGAGCGGGTGCGTGAGCTGGCGAGCGAGCTCCTTCGGCCAGCGCCGTCCGCCGCGGCGGCGCAGTTCGTTGGGGCCGTACTGCACAAGGCGCCGCTCCGCCTCGCGCGAGGAGAGGCCCGAGCTGGTCGCCCGCAGGTTGCGCAGCAGCAGCGCGACGCGCTCCTCGGGGTCAGGCGACACGGGCGAGTTCGAACCCAAAGGGGTTGGGGGGGCCATTAACTTTTTGTTAACTACAATAATAGATACAGAATGTAAATACTATGGCAAAATTTCCCAAAATAGAACACACATCTCCGCCCCCCGACCCCTCATCCAGTTGCCCGCGTCCCGAGCTCACCCAGCAGTCTCAGCTCGTCGGCGAGCAGCCGCGGCAGCAGGAAGTGCTCGCGCACATGCTCGTGCCCGGCATGACCGAGCTCCCGGGCGAGCGCGCGGTCTCCCAGCAGCTTGAGCATCGCCTCGGCGCACTGCTCGACCGAGTCTACGAGCAGACCGCCCACGCCCTCGGGCATCTGCAGCGGGATGCCGCCGGCGCGGCCGGCGACCACCGGCGTGCCCTTCCACATCGACTCCGAGACAACGAGCCCGAAGCCCTCGCGAATCGACTTCTGCACCACCACGTCGGAGAGTCGCTGGAAAGCGTTCACCTCGACGTTGCTGACACCGGTGAGGTTTGTGTACAGGTGGATCAGCTCGTCGTCGCCGGCGTGCTCGGCGACCTGCCTGTACACGTCCCACCCCTCGGGGTCGTCGAGCGCCATCGACCCGACGAGCGCGAGCTGCAGGTCTGGAATCTCCTCGCGCACCAGCCGGTAGGCGGCGATCACGCCGAGCGGGTCCTTCCACGCGTCGAAGCGCGACACCTGTGTGACGAGCCGCCCCGGCATCGTGACGCCGATCCAGTCGAGGATCTGCCTGGCCGTCTCATCGGCAAGCTCGAAGTTCTTCGGGCTGAGCGGATCGATCGCGGGCGGGATCGTGCGCACGCGCGCCACGGGCAGGTCGGGCGGCACGAACTGCGCCATCGTGAACACGGCCGCGTCGAACTCCGCGAGGTACGGTCGCAGGAACGCCCACGTCTCCGGGTTGGGCTCGGATGTGTCGATGTGGCAGCGCCACACCCAGCGAGCGTCTCCCTTGCCATACATCGCCCGCAGCGCCGCGGGCTGGGGATCGTGCACGACGATGAAGTCGTAGCCCCCGTCGATTTCGTGAACGTTCTCGCGAGCGCAGTCCAGCCAGGCCGCCTTCTCGGCCTCGGTCGGCGCCTGGCTGGCTCCCTGCAGCCCGTTGTGCAGCGCCTTGGTGGCCTTGAAGAAGTCAGCGCGCCCGGCGATCACCTTCCAGTCGACGGCCAGCCCGAGATCGCGCAGCAAGGGCACCGAGGAGCGCAACAGCTCGGACACTCCGCCGCCGTAGGAGGTCGCGTTGATGTGCAGGATGCGCGCGCCCGCAAG
This sequence comes from Solirubrobacterales bacterium, assembly GCA_003151895.1. Classification (GTDB taxonomy): domain Bacteria; phylum Actinomycetota; class Thermoleophilia; order Solirubrobacterales; family Solirubrobacteraceae; genus Palsa-744. The sequence goes on along the minus strand of PLYX01000226.1, from coordinate 22,090 downwards.
CGCCTGCGCCTGCTCGCGCAGCTCGACCAGAATGCGTTCGGGGACGACGTCCCGGTAGGCATCAAGCGACCAGCGACCGACGGCTACGCGCTGGAGCATGGCGCTATACCCCCATGAGGTCGCGTCGTCGGAACAGCCACAGTGCGGCCCCCGCGCTGAGCGCGGCGAGCGCGAGCATGATCGCGGCGGCCCCGAGCTTGAAAGCCTGCGCCGGGACGAGCCCCACGTGCTGGAAGGGTGAGAGGTCGAGCAGCCAGTGCGGGGCGCCGAGCAGGCCGCCGAACAGCTGCCACACGAAGGCGAGGGCGACCAGGCCGTAGGCGATCCCCGCGCTCGCGCGCGGGAGTAGGGCGAACGCGAGCGCGGCGAGACCGAGGAACAGCAGCGCCACCGGCAGGCAGTTGGCGCCGGCTTCGAGCATGCTCTCCAGAGAGACGTGGGCGTTCTGGAGCGCGGCTCCCGCCCAGGCGAAGACGCCGGCCGCGAGCGAGATCGCGACCGCGCCGGCGAGCGCGAGCGCCAGCCTCCCCGCGAGCCAGCGGCGGCGGTCGACGGGCAGCGCGAACAGCGTCTCCAAGCGCTCCTCGGCTTCCTCGTGGCGCGCCGCGGCGATCTGGGCGCACGAGAACAGGCTGACGGCGAGCACGAAGAACAGGAAGGATAGGCCGATGTAGCCCGACGGCTTGGTGATGGACACCGCTCCGAGCTTCTGCAGCTGGCGCTGCAGGTTGCCCGAGATGCCGGCCGAGGAGACGCTTGTGGAGATCAAGCCGATGATCAAGGCGAAGAAGCCCGTGCCGAGCAGCCAGCCCGTGAAGCTGCCCAGCTCGTCGCGAAGCGCCAAGGCGGTCGGCGAGGAGAGCAGCCGCGGGCGCGGAGGGGCGGAGTCGCGCGCCGGCAGCATGCCGCTGCCGACGTCGCGCCGGACGGAGACGAGGCCGGCGATCACGAGCAAGAGCGCGGCGGTAGCGAGGGGGAGGATCAACACAAAGGGCTGCGACCCGGTGAACGGGCGCAGCTCCTCGGCCCAGCCCAAGGGTGTCGCCCAGCGCAGCAAGTCAAGGCCGGAGGAGGTGTCGGCGATCACGCGCAGGACAAGCATTACGACGAGCGCGGCGCTCGACAGCTCCAGCGCGACGCGACGCGTGGGCGCGAGCTGGGAAGCGAATGCGCCGACGCCGGCGAACACGGGCACGACGGAGACGGTGGAGAGCGCGAGATAGGCGGATTCCCCCACGGGCAGCTGGGCGGCGATCAGGCCGAGGAAGAGCGCGAGCCACAGCATGAGCGCGCCCGTGGCGATCGCGGCCAGCGCCGCCAGGTAGGCAGCGCGGCGACTGACGACGCCCGCGAGTATGAGCTCCTCGCGGCCGGAATCCTCCTCCGCCCGCAAGGCCCGAACGGCCGCCAGGATGCCCCACATGGCCGCGAAGATCGAAAGGATGCCACCGACGCGCCAGGCCGAGTAGCCGCCGACGGAGAGCAGGTCGTAGGGCTTGCCGTAGAAGAGGCGCACGCTCGCGTTGCCGCCGAAGGCGTGGACGAAGCTGAGGCGGTCCCGCGGGGTGGGGTAGGTGTTGCGGTAACCGACCACGTTGGCGTAGGCGACCAAGCCGAAGAGCAGCGCGAAGGAGATGTTGCGAGCGCGCGAGTCGGCGAGCTTGCGCCGCGCGATGGCCCTAGCCGCCGACACGGCCGTCGGAGGAGTCGTAGTGGTGCAGGAAGATCTCCTCGAGCGAGGGCTCGCGGCTGGTCAAGGCGACGACCGGGTGATCGGCCAGGGCGGCGATCAAGGGCCCCACGCCGCCAAGCACCTCGCAGCGGAGGGCATTGGGCCCGGCGCTCGCGACCCGCACGCCCGGCAGGCCGTCGAGCGCGGGCGCGGGACCCGCGAAGGTGACCTCGATCGTTTGGGAGCCGAGATGGCGCAACTGAGCGAGCGTGCCCTCGTCGACGAGCCGGCCCTGGCGCAGGATGCCGACCCGATCGCAGAGCGCCTCGACCTCGCTGAGGATGTGCGAGGAGAGGAAGATCGTCTGGCCGCGTTCGGTGGCTTCACGGACCGTCTCGCGGAAGGCCATCTCCATCAAGGGATCGAGGCCGCTGGTGGGCTCGTCCAGGATCAAGAGATCGGCGCGGGTCGCAAATGCTGCCACGAGCTGGACCTTCTGGCGGTTGCCCTTCGAGAGGGCGCGCACCTTCTTTGAGGAGTCGAGCTGGAAGCGCTCGACGAGCACGTCGCGGTAGGCCTCGTCGGCGCCCCCGCGCAGGCGGGCGAGGAACGCGAACGTCTCAGCGCTGGTGAGCGCCGGCCACAGGAACGGCTCGCCCGCCACGTAGGCGACCCGCCGGTGGGCGCCGACGGGATCTCGCCACGCGTCGATCCCGAACAGCTCGGAGTGGCCGCCGCTCGGGCGGTGAAGGCCGAGCAGGAGCCTGATCGTGGTGGTCTTGCCGGAGCCGTTGGGACCCAGGTACCCGTACACCTCCCCGGACTGCACCGCGAGATCGAGCGCGTCGAGCGCCAAGGTGTCGCCGTAGCGCTTCGTCAGCCCCTCCGTGTGGATCACCGGCTCCATGTCATGTCCCCCAAGGCGCGCTGCATCGGTATGTGGACGCTATGCGGGCAGGCGGTCGCGAGCATCGGGTTCGCGCCGCATTGGATGTACGGGTAAACCCGCACTACGTAATCCTCCACATACCCCGCACGGCCCACTCCCGATGAACCGTCTGCCGGCGCCGCTTAGCTTTGCACTCAAGGACTGACAACCGTAGGCGAGCGAGCGGAAGGAAGCGCAGGGTGCTCGAGAAGATCGTGGTGGGCTACGCGGGCGACCGGGCCGGCCGCGACGCGGTGGCGCTTGCGGGACGAATCGCGGCAGCCGTGAAAGGCGGCCTCACGATCGTGTTTCCCTACCACCCGCTGCTCGCCCGAGAGCCGAGCGAGCAGGTCCAGGAGCGCGTGCAGGCCGAGGTGCGCCGGCTGCTCGACGCGATCGAGGGCGCCGAGGAGATCGAGCCTTTCACCTGCCACTGGAGCCCGTCCTCCTGGCCGATCCACGCGCTGCACGAGCTCGCCGTGTACGAGCACGCCGAGTTGATCGTGTTGGGCGCTGCCCGCGAGACGCTCGGCGACCGGCTGCACGTGAGCCTGATGGAGCGCATGGTCCACGGCGCGCCGTGCGCGGTGGCGGTGGCGCCCGCCGGCTACGCGGACGCCGACGGACGCGCGGGCGATCTGCGACGGATCGGCGTGGGCTTCTCCTCGTCGAACGAGGGCAGGGCCGCGGTGACGCTCGCGCGCGAGCTCGCCGGCCGGCTCGGCGGCGGCGTGCGGGTGATCGCCGGCGCGGGACTGGAGCCGGCGCTTGCCAGCTACGCCTTCTCCTCGCCCGCGCTCGGGGAAGTGGAGGACGAGATGTACGCCGACACCGAGCAGACGCTCACCCGCGTATGCGAGGAGCTCGGCGCGAGCGCCGGCATCCCGATCGAGCACGAAACCATCAGGGGCGACCCGGCGAGCGTGCTCGTGGAGCGCAGCTCCGAGCTCGACCTGCTCGTGCTCGGCTCGCGCGCCTACGGCCCGTTGCGCCATGTGCTGCTGGGCAGCGTGTCGGCGCGGGCGATGCGCGAGGCGCGCTGCCCTGTGCTGGTCGTGCCCCGCGGCGTGGGGGGCGGCGATGGACACGCTGAAGAGCAGACCGCAGGCGCCGCCCGACACGCCTGATCCAGTCCGCGCCGGCGGGCTGGGCGAGGCGGAGGCAGCCGCCCGTCTGGCTGCGTCGGGTCCGCCGCGCAAGCCGGTCACGAGCCGCTCCTACCGGAGCATCGTGCGGGCGAACGTGCTCACTGTGTTCAATCTGATCCTGGCCGTCTTCGGCGCGGTGACGCTCGCGTTCGGCGACTGGCGCGATGCGCTGTTCCTCGGCGTGATCGTGGCCAACACGACGATCGGCATCGCCCAGGAGACTCGCGCCAAGCGGGCGCTTGACCGGCTCGCCCTGCTCGTGGCGCCGCGCGCGCTCGCCGTGCGCGACGGGCAGGAGCGAGAGATCGCCGTCGGCGAGGTGGTGGTCGGCGACCTGTTGCGAGTGGGGCCGGGCGACCAAGTCGTGGCCGACGGGGAGATCGTTGAGGCGCACGAACTGAGGCTCGACGAGTCGATCCTGACAGGCGAGTCCGAGGCGGTCGATCGGGGGCCCGGCGAGAGCGTCCAGTCGGGCGCGTTCGTGGCGGACGGCGCCGGCGCATATCTCGTGAGCGCCGTGGGCGAGCAGAGCTTCGCGGCTCGCATCGTGGGCGAGGCACGCTCATTCAGGCATCCGCGCTCGCCGCTGGAGCAGGCGGTGAACCGGCTCCTGTACGGCCTGGTGGTGCTGATGGTGGGACTCGGAGCGGTGCTGGGCTACTCGCTCTACCACCGCCACGTGCACATCCACGAAGCAGTGTCCACCTCGGTGGCGGGCGCTGTGAGCCTCGTGCCGGAGGGTTTGATCGTGCTGCTCAGCCTCACCTATGCCGTCGCGTGCGTGCGCATGGCCCGGCGCGGCGTGCTCGCACAGCAGCTCAACGCGATCGAGTCGCTCGCCTCCGTGCAGGTGATGTGCATCGACAAGACTGGCACGCTCACCGAGTCCGCGCTGCGCGTCACCGGCGTGGAGCCCACCGGGGGCGTGGAAGAGGAGGATATGGGGTCGATCCTGGGACGCTACGCCGCGTCCGCCTCCACGCGCAACAGCACGCTTCGGGCACTCGCCGACGCGTTCCCAACCGAGCCAGAGCAGCCGCTCGAAGAGGTCCCGTTCAGCTCGCGCCGGCGCTTCAGCGCGCTGCGACTCGACGACGCGACATACGTGCTCGGGGCGCCCGAGCGCCTGCCGCTGGGCGAGCTGGCCGAGCGCTCCCGCCAACTGCAACTCGAAGGCCGGCGCGTGCTGGCGCTCGCGGTTGGCTCCGGTCGGCTGCTCACCGACCCGTCCCCGCTCGCGCACGAGCCCGGCGTGACATCCACTGCGCCGCCCCCCGCCGGCGACCTTCCTCCCGACAGGCTTCGCCCGCTCGGGCTCGTGGTGCTCGCCGAGCGGTTGCGCCCGAACGTGGAGCGGACGATCGCATTCCTGCTGGAACAGGACGTCGAGGTGAAGGTGCTCTCGGGCGACTCTCCGGCCACCGTCGCCGCGATCGCCCGCGACGCCGGCATCCCGGTGGGAGGCGTAAGCGAAGGCGCCGAGATCCCCGACGACCCGGAGCAGCTGCGCGAGTTCGCGCTGGAAGCGACCGTCGTCGGTCGGATCTCGCCAGATGGCAAGCGCGCGATCGTGGCCGCGCTGCACGACGCCGGCCGCTACGTCGCGATGCTGGGCGACGGGGTCAACGACGTGCCCGCGCTCAAGCGCGCTCGCCTGGCGATCGCCCAGGGCAGCGGCACCCAGATGGCCCGCTCGGTGGCCGACCTCGTGCTGGTGGACGGCGACTTCGATGCGCTCCCGGCGCTCATCCACGAGGGCCGCCAGGCGCTGCGCAACCTCCAGCGCGTGACGAAGCTGTACGTCACGAAGTCGGCGTTCGCGGCCTTCCTGATCCTCACGATCGGCACGACCTCCGAGGCATACCCGCTGCTCCCGCGTCACCTGAGCCTCGCGGCGGCGCTGGCGATCGGCATCCCGACGTTCTTCCTCGCGCTCGCGCCCTCCGCCGGCGCATGGCGACCGGAGGGCTTCGTGCGCCGCATCGCGCGCTTCGCCGTCCCGGCGGGCACGATCGTCGGGGTGGGCACCGTCACCGGATACCTGTTCGCGCTGCACGACCTCGACTACAGCGTGATCCAGGCGCGCACGATCGCCGCCACAGTGCTGATCGCGGTCGGCCTGTACCTGGTGCTCGTGCTCGAGTCCACCGGATCGCTGCGACGCTCGGGGATCGTGGGCGCGATGTGCCTCGTGCTCGCCGGCGCCTATGCGGCCGTGCTTCTCGTGCCAAGCGTTCGCCACTTCTTCCAGTTCGCGGCGCCCGGCGCCGGGATGCTCGCCACCGCCGCGCTCGCCGCGGCCGTGTCGATCGGAGCGCTCGTGCTCGCCGGCTTCGGTCTCAGCGCATCGACGCGCTCGGATGAGATCATCGGATGAGTGCCCTGCGCATGCGGACCGCGGACATGGCGAGCGGCGCCGGCGTGCTCAAGGCGCCGCGAGGGTGAGGCTCACTCCATTGCCGAAGCGCGGGCGGCCTGGAGCAGCACACGCTGCTCTGCGGAGGCGATCAGGCGGCGGGTGCGATCGACCGCGTCGACGCTCACCGACACGCTGTCGATCCCGAGCTGTACGAGCAGCTCGGCGTACTCGGGGTGCACCGACGGCGCCTGCCCGCAGATCGACGTGCGCAGGCCGAGCCGGCGCGCGCGCGGGATCAGCTCGGAGAGGTAGTCGACCACCGCTGGATCGCGCTCGTCGAACGTGTCGGCGAGCAGCTCGGAGTCGCGGTCGGCGCCGAGCAAGAGCTGCGTGAGGTCGTTCGAGCCGATCGAGATCCCGGCGATCCCAAGCTTGGCGTAGCGCTCGAGGTTGAACAGGACCGATGGGACCTCCGCCATGATCCACAGCTGGAAGCCGCGGCGGTCGAGCAGCCCGGCCTGGGCGATCATCGCCCGGCAGCGCTCGAGCTCGGAGACGGTGCGCACGAACGGGAGCATCACGTGGAAGTTCTCGGCGCCCGCGTCCCACACGCGTCGCACCGCTCGCAACTCCAGGGCGAACACCTCGGGCTCGTGCGTGTAACGCAGCGCGCCGCGGTAGCCGATCATCGGATTGGCCTCCTGCGGCTCGAAGCGCTCGCCGCCGGTGAGCCCGCGGAACTCGTTCGTGCGGAAGTCGATCGTGCGGTAGGTGACCGGGCGCGGCGCGAAGCCGGACGCGAACGTGTCCAGCGCAGTGGCCATGCGCTGCACGAACTCCTCTCCGCGTCCCTGCTCGATCAGCAGCTTAGGGTGGACGTTGTCGAGCGCCTCGATCACCATCAGCTCGGCCCGCAGCAGCCCCACCCCGTCGACGTCGAGCGCGGCGGTGCGCTGCACCTGGGAGGGCTCGGAGAGGTTGACGAGCAGCTTCGTGGCGGTGGCCGGAGCGCTCTCGCCGAGAGGGGCTGCCGGCCCGAGCGGCTCAGGCCGTGGGACAACGGCGCCCTCGAGGACCAGTCCCTGGTTCGCGTCGACGGTCACGACCTCGCCGTCGCGCAGCGTACGTGTCGCGTCGCCGGTCCCCACGATGCACGGGATGCCGAGCTCGCGCGTGACGATCGCGGCGTGACAGGTCATCCCGCCGGAATCGGTCACGATCGCCGCGGCCTTGCGCATCAACGGCACCCAGTCGGGTGTCGTCATGTGCGCGACGAGCACGTCGCCATCGCGGAACGCCCCGGTGTCGTGGGGGTCTGCCAGCAGCCGCACGGCGCCGCTCGCCTGACCTGGGGCGGCGCCAAGACCGCGCACCAGTGTCGTTGCCTCGGGCCCTCCAGAGCGCTCCACACGACCATCGGGTGACTGTCCGTCTGGCGCGAGCGTGGTGATGGGGCGGCTCTGCAGCATCCACACCTTGCCGTCGGGGTCGAACGACCACTCCGTGTCCTGGGGGGCGCCGTAGTGGCGCTCGATCTCGATGCCGAGCCGAGCGAGCTTCATGACCTCCTGGTCGTCGAGCACGGCAAGCGTGCTCTCGGCAGAGCTGAGCTTTCGCGTGACGGTGCCGCCCTCGGGGACCGCTTCGATCACGAGCTCCTTCGGGCGCACCGAGCGCGTGAGGATCGTGAGCGTGTCCTTGCGCACCACATAGCGATCGGGTGAGACCGAGCCTGAGACGACCGCCTCGCCGAGGCCGAACGAGCCCTCGATGACGAGCTGCTCGCGCGAGCCCCCGGCGGGGTCGATCGTGAACATGACGCCCGCCCTGGTGGAGAGGATCTGGAGTTGCACGACCACCGCGATGTCCATGTCGGCCTGGCTGAACCCGCGCCGGTTGCGGTAGTAGATCGTGCGCGCCCCGAACAAGGACATCCAGCAGCGCTTCACGGCGTCGATCACGGCGTCTGAGCCGCGCACGTTCAGGAAGGTTTCGTTCATCCCGGCAAACGAAGCCGAGGCGGTGTCCTCGGCGGTGGCCGAAGAGCGCACGGCCACCGGTTGCTCAGCGCCTCCCCCACCCACGCTTGCGCTTCCCCCAGGACCCCCTCCCCCACCGCCGCTCCCGCTGCCGGCAAGCTCTGCATACGCCGTGACGATCGCCTCGCGCAGCGCCGCCGGCATCGGCGCGTCGAGCACTGCCTGGCGGGCAGCCTCGGCGGCGTGCTGCAAGGAAGCCGTGTCCTCAACCTCGACACGCGAGAGGACCGCGTCGAGGCGCTCGCGCAACCCCGTTTGCTCACAGAAGGACGCGTACGCTGGCGCGCCGATCACGAACCCGGGCGGAACGGGCAGCCCGGCGCGTGTGAGCTCGCCGAGATTCGCGCCCTTGCCGCCCGCGTAGTCGACGTCGCCGCGGCCCAGCTCGGCGAAGGGCCGGACAGCAGCAGGACTCGTGACGGTTGACACAGTGCGAACCCTGCCGCTCAGGGGCGCGTCTGGCATCCGTGCGATTCCGCCGAGCGGTGCGGCCTTCCACGGATGCCCAGCCGGCCGGGACAGGTCAGCATCGGCGCCCACATGACCGCCGCCGCCCCGGCCTCCTACCCGAGCGCGCACGTCGTGGATGTGGCGCTGCGCGACGGCTCGACCCTGCATATCCGACCCGTCAGCAGCGAGGACGCGCCGGCGATCAAGACGTTCTTGCGGGAGCTGTCGGTCGAGTCGATCGGCTTTCGCTTCTTCGGCTCGCCCAACCTCGACTGGGTGACAGGGTGGTCGGTGGACGTCGACTACGCCGACCGTTACGCGCTCGTGGCGAGCACCGGGCCGCGGCATGCGATCGTCGCCCACGGCGCCTACATGCGGCTCGACGAGCATCGCGCGGAGGTTGCGTTCATGGTGTCCGACGCCTGGCAGGGCCGGGGGATCGCGACGATCATGCTTGCCCACCTGGCGGCCACCGCGGAGGAACACGGCATCTCGACGCTGTTCGCCGAGGTGCTGCCTCACAACCACCGCATGATCGACGTCTTCGGCGAGAGCGGGTTCCCGGTCAAGCGCCACCGCAAGCCGGATGTGATCGAGATCGAACTGCCGACCGCGATGTCCGAGCAGACCCAGGAGCACTTCGAACAGCGCGATCGCACAGCCGCTATCGCAGCGCTGCGGAGCTTCCTGGAGCCCCACGCGGTGGCCGTGATCGGCGCCTCGCGCCGGCGACGGACGATTGGCGGGGAGCTTTGGCACAACCTCCTTCAGGGCGGCTTCACCGGCGAGCTGTATGCGGTCAACGACAAAGCGCGCACGGTGCAGGGCCGCCACGCCCACCGCTCGATCGCAGACGTGCCGGGACACGTGGACATGGCCGTGATCGTGATCCCCGCCGAGCGCGTGGCGGATGCCGCGCGCGAATGCGCGGCGGCGGGTGTTCGCGCGCTGCTGGTGATCTCCGGCGGCTTCGGCGAGGGCGGGGCGGCGGGGGAGCGGCGCCAGAGCGAGCTGCTCGGGGTCTGCCGCGAGACGGGCATGCGCCTGATCGGGCCGAACTGCCTTGGCGTGCTGAACACTGCGCCCGAGCTGCGCCTGAACGCCACCTTCGCGGGAGGCTCCCCGCGCCCGGGACGGATCGGCTTTCTCTCGCAGAGCGGGGGCCTGGGGATCGCGATGATCGAGGGAGCGGGACGGCTCGGGCTCGGACTCTCCTCGTTCGTGTCGGTGGGCGACAAGGCCGACATCTCGGGCAACGACCTGCTCCAGTACTGGGAGCACGATCCCGGCACCGATGTGGTGCTGCTGTACCTCGAGTCGTTCGGCAACCCACGTCGCTTCGCGCGGATCGCGCGCCGCGTGAGCGCCCATAAGCCGATCGTCGCGGTCAAGAGCGGGCGCTCCGCGGCGGGCGCGAGGGCCGGCGCCTCGCACACAGGCGCGCTCGTGTCTGCTTCAGACGTGACCGTCGACGCGCTGTTCGAGCAGGCGGGGGTGATCCGCACCGACACCGTGCACGAGCTGTTCGACGTGGCGGCGCTCCTCTCCGCCCAGCCTGTTCCGCGCGGCAATCGCGTCGTGATCGTGACGAACGCGGGCGGTCCGGGAATCCTGTGCGCAGACGCGTGTCAGGCGGGCGGACTGGAGGTCGTCGAGCTGAGCCGGCGCGTGCGCAAGCGGCTCGCGAGCTTCCTCGATCCGCAGGCGTCGCTCGGCAACCCGGTGGACATGATCTCAAGCGCGCCCGCCGGCAGCTATCGCCGCACGATCGACACCCTCGTGCGCGAGGGTGTGTGCGACGCGATCCTCGCCATCTTCGTGCCGCCGCTCGTCACCGATGCGCACGACGCGGCGCGTGAGATCCAAGCCGCCGCGGCCGGCGCGCAGGGTGTGACGGTCGCCGCCGTGTTCATGACGGGCGAGCCGATGCCGGACGAGCTCACCGGCGAGACGGCGCGAAAAGGGCTCACGAGCGAAACGCAGCCCGATGGGCTCACGGGCAAGGCCGTATCGGACGGGCCGGCTGCCAAAGCGATGCGCGTGCCCGCGTTCGACTTTCCGGAGGACGCCGCGAGGGCCCTGTCGCACGCCGTTCTCTACGCCCGCTGGCGCGAGCGTCCGGTCGGCGAGATCGTGCGGCCCACCGGCTGCCGGCCGGCGGCCGCGGCGGCGATAGTGGCGCGCAGTTTGGCCGGCGGCGGCGGCTGGCTCGCGCCGCACGAGGTCGCCGCTCTGCTCGACTGCTACGGCCTGCCGTTGATCGAGACGCGCACGGTGCGCACCGCCGGCGAGGCGGTGGCCGCCGCGGCGGAGATCGGCGGACCGGTGGCGTTGAAGGCGATCGCTCCGACGCTGCTGCACAAGAGCGACGCCGGCGGCGTGCTGCTCGGCCTCGACGGGCCGGGAGCGGTGCGTGCGGGCGCACGCAAGATCAGGCTGGCGGCTGCTCGCGCGGGACACCGGCTCGAAGGGTTGGTGGTGCAGCCGATGGCCCACGCGGAGGTGGAGCTGTTGATGGGAGTCGTCCACGACGAGAGCTTCGGCCCGGTGATCGCGTGCGGGGCGGGCGGCACCCGCGCCGAGCTACTGGGTGACGTGGCGGTGCGGATCACGCCGCTCACCGACCTCGACGCGCGCGAGATGTTGCGCTCGCTGCGCACATTCGCCCTGCTGGAGGGTTATCGCGGCTCGCCGCCGTGCGATGTGAACGCGCTCGAGGACGTGCTCGAGCGTTTGAGCGCGCTTGTGATGGCACACCCGGAGATCGCCGAGCTTGACGCGAACCCGGTCGCCGCCGGAGGAGATGGGGCGCTGATCCTGGACGCTCGCGTGCGCTTGAGCGCGGCGGCGCCGCGCAAGCCTCAACCTTCGCTGAGGGGGTGAGCAAGCATGGGCGGCGCACCACCGCAACCTCGCGGGGAGATGGCCGGAGCGAGCGGGAACGTCAGTGCTTTGCCACGACCAGACAAGGGGATTTGTCCGCTGGGCATGGCTCGTGGGGCGCTCTAGCGTCTTGTCATGCTTCCATTCTTTCGCCTTGCGTCGGTGCCAGACTCCGAGCCGGACGCAACGACCGCGGCGCCGATCAGGATCGTCTTGGCCGACGATCACGCCGCGATGCGCCGTAGCCTGCGCCTGCTGCTCGACGGCGAAGCCGACATCGACGTGATCGCCGAAACGGACAGCCTGAAGTCGGTGATGGACCATGTGCGTACCCGCCGACCCGACGTGCTCGTGCTCGACCTGGGCATGCCCGACCACAGCTCCGGGATCGAGGCGCTCAACCGGCTGAACCGGGAGGCACGTGACACGAGCATCGTGGTGCTCACGATGAACGACGATCCGGCGTTCGCCAAGCGCGCGCTCGACAACGGCGCGGTCGGGCTGGTGCTGAAGGAGATGGCCGACTCCGACCTGCCGGCGGCGGTGCGCGACGCCTCGCGCGGCCGACGCTATGTGAGTCCGCTGCTCGCCGCGAAGCTCAGCGGCGGCAAGCCGGGGGAGGACGGGAACAAGCTGACGCCGCGCGAGCGCGAGGTGCTGCGGCTGATCGCGCTCGGGCATACGAGTGTGGAGATCGCCCAGAAGCTGGGGCTCTCGCCGCGTACGATCGAGACCCACCGCGCGCGCATCCACCGCAAGCTGGGGCTCGACACGCGTGCGGAACTCGTGCACTACGCCCTGCGACACGACCTGCTGTGCCTGTGAGCGACGCCGCCGCCTACCACCACCGCGACTGCTACGCCGCCGGTGACACTAGTCAAGCGCCTCCACGCCTGGCAGCTTCCGACCGCTGAGCAGCTCGAGCGTCGCTCCGCCGCCTGTGGAGATGTGACTGACCTGGTCCTGCAGGCCGAACGAGCGCAGCGCCTCCACGGTCTCTCCACCACCGACCACGGTGGTGCCGCCGTTGCGCGCCAGCGCGTGTGCGACGGCGCGTGTGCCGGCGGCAAACGGCTCATGCTCGAACGCCCCCATCGGACCGTTCCAGAAGACGGTGGCTGCGGCTTCGATCTCGCGCGCGTAGCGCTTCGCCGTGTGCGGGCCGATGTCGAGTCCCATCCAGCCGTCGGGCACCTCGACGCCTGAGAGCGTGCGAATCTCGGCGGCGGCCCGTGGCTCGGCGTCGGCGCGCGTCTCGGCGTCGGCGTCGGGGCCCCGTGCGACGGCAAAATCCTCGGGCTTGCGCGCGACGACGAGATCCTCGGGCAGGCGCAGGCGGCGCTGCTCGCCGGTGGCCCGCTCGAGCGCGGCCCGCGCGCGCGGTATGTCATCGGCCGCGCACAGCGAAGCGCCCGTGGCGTGACCAAGGGCCGCGAGGAACGGGAAGCTCATCGCACCGCCGATCAACACGGCGTCGGCGCTCTCCAGGAAACGTCCCACGAGCTCGATCTTGTCCTTCACCTTGGCGCCGCCGAGCACAGCCACGAGCGGGCGGGGGGGGTCGCTCTGAAGCGCGGTGAGAACCTCGACTTCGCGTTGCAGCAGCCGCCCCGCGGCACTCGGGAGCAGATGGGCGACACCCTCGGTGCTCGCGTGGGCGCGATGGGCCGAGCCGAACGCGTCGTCGACATATACGTCGGCGAGCGCGGCGAGCGAGCTCGCGAACGCCGGGTCGTTGGCGAGCTCGCCGTGCTCGTAGCGGACGTTCTCGAGCACGAGGATCTCGCCCGGCCGAAGACCTTCGGCGAGCGCTTGCACCGACGGCCCGACAACCGCATCGGCGCACGTCACGGGCGCATCTACGAGCTCGCGCAGGCGTTCGACAACCGGGCGCATCGACAGCTCGGGCTCACGGTCGCGGGGGCGACCGAGGTGCGAGACGAGCACGATCGAGGCCCCCTTCCCGCGAAGCTCCTCGATCGTTGGCAGCGCCGCTCGGATGCGCATGTCGTCGGCCACCCGCGCCGGCCCACCGGGTGGATGCTCGAGGGGGACGTTGAGATCTGCGCGCAACAGCACCCGCCGCCCGGTGAGGTCTAGGTCGTCGAGGTGCCTCACTCACCCGAGATTAGCCTGGCTGCGCGCTTCACGCGGGGGCCGATCTCCTTTACGAGCCGGTTGACGGTGTAGGCGGCGGAGGGAACGGTGACGTCAATCGCGAGTGAGTGCTCGCTGCGAGGACGGGGGACGAGCACGGCGATCGAGCGCGACCCGGCCACGAGCTCTTCGTCGCTGACCACCACTCCCCGCGCGCTGATGCGGTCGAGCACTGCCGCGAGCTCCTTCTTCCGCGTGATCGAGCTCGGGCCGTGTCGTGTGAGCTCGATGCTCGCGAGCAGCTCACTGCGCTCCGCGTTGGAGAGGCTCGCGAGCAGGACCTTGCCGAGCGCCGTGCAGTGGGCGGGGACGTTGGCGCCCACACCGAGGTCTCGGTCGATCGCGTACTGGCCCAACTGGTGACCGAGCAGGCGGTGGATGTAGATGACGCGCGCGCCGTCGAGCACCCCCATGCTGACCGTGTGACCGGTCTCATCGCGCAACTCCTCGAGCACGGCGCGAGCGGGGAGGAGCCGACGTATCGCGCCGATCGCGGCGCTCCCGGGGCCCGCGGCGCGCGTGGACAGGCGGTACCTGCGTTTAGGGTCCTGCTCGAGGTAGCCGAGCGCGACGAGCGTTATGGCGTAACGGTGGGTGGTGGAGCGGCTGATTCCCACGATGTCCGCCATTTCGGCGATCCCGAGCGCCTGACGCTCACCCGAGAACGACTCCAAGATCGCGATACCGTATTCCAGCGAGCGCGACAGTCGCGGATCGGGTTCCGGTTTGATCCGCGGCGTCGGCGTCGGCGGGGGCGGGGGCGGAGGCGGAGGCGGGCTGCTGGAACCGGCGTCCGCACGAGCCTTGCCGGCCCCGCCCTTCCCTGCACGGGCTTTGCCGGCCCCGCCCGTCCCGGCACGAGCCTTGCCGGCCCCACCCTTCCCGGCACGAGCCTTGCCGCCCGCGTCTGCGGCCTCCTCACCCGGGTTACGCTTGCGGGCGCGGCTGCCGGCACGCTCGTCCCCGCTGCTCTGCTTATCTTCGTCGTCGTCGTACATCGCGATTTCACCTCCCATGTCGAGCCGCGCGGCCACGTTTTCCTCGTGTACCCCGCATAGGCACGCTCAGACAAGCGGCCGGCCCAGGTTGAAGAGTACAGTCGTCTATCGGTGAAAACGCTACATTATCGTACGGTTGGAACTTTGCGCAGCGCCTTCGGGCACGCGAGAATGCAGCGCGAGAGAGGCGATAGGACGTGGCGCGTCAGGCGACGCGCTCGACGATCGCCTCGACCAGCTCGGCGAACGTCATCCCGGCGGCCTCGGCGGCGGCCGTCGTGATCCCGGTCTCGGTGAGACCGGGGATCGTGTTGATCTCGAGCACCTGCGGCACCTCGTGCTCGTCGAGGATCACATCGACGCGGGCGAAGTCGCGGCAGCCCATCAGCGTGTAGCTCTGCAGCGCCACCGACTCGACCCGCTCACGCGCCTCATCGGAGAGCTCGGCGGGCACCTCCATACGCAACTGACCGATCGTGTAGTGGGCTTCGTAGCTGTAGAAGCTCTCGGGCGTGAACAGCTCCACGACCGGCAGCGCGCGCGGGCTGCCGGCGGGGTGGGAGGAATCGGCGGAGCGGGGAGGATCGGCGGGATCGGCGGGATCGGCGGAGTGGGAAGGGTGGGCGGGCCCCAATATAGTTACGGCGAGCTCGCGCCCCACGATGCGCTCCTCGACGAGCACGCGGTCGCCGTAGCCGAACGCGCCGAGGATCGCGCTCGGGAGCTGCTCGGCGCTCGTGACGAACTTGATCCCGATCGCCGAGCCCTGCGCCACGGGCTTGACCACGACGGGGAGCCTGAGCTCTTCGAGCAGCTTCGGGAACGTGCGCGCGCCGCCGAGCTCGCGGAAAGCCGTCTCGTTGAAGCTGTGGAAGGCGGGTGTCGGGATGCCGTGCAGGCGAAGCATCCGCTTGAACAGCATCTTGTCCATGCACAGCGCGCTCGCGAGCGGATCGGAGCCCGTGTAGGGCACGGCGAGCGTCTCGAGCAGGTCCTGCAGCGTGCCGTCCTCGCCGCCGCGTCCATGCATGGCGACGAACACGAAGCGTGGCTGCTCTGCGAGAACGCGGTCGATGAAGTCACCGTCGACGTCGAGCGCGTGGACGGTGTAGCCGAGCGTGCGCAACGCACGCTCCACGCGGTGGCCGCTGCGCAGGCTGATCTCGCGCTCCAGCGAGCGGCCCCCCATCGCGACGATCACGGGGGCGTCGCTTATGCCCGGGTCGCCCTCCACCGCGGGGCCCCTCGGCGCTTTCTCCCGTGATTTCCCGCCGATCCCGCTCCCCACTATGCCTTCTCCCCCGCCTTTGAGCCGGCGGCGCGCAGCGCGAGCAGGTTGGTGGCGAACACCGTGGTGGTGCGCAGCTGCTCGCGGTGGTCGGCCAGCGCAAGATCGATGAGCTCGTCCATGAGGTCGACGAACGGTAGCCCGGCGGGCTCCCACAGGTAGAAGGAGAACGACCCCGGGATCGTGTTGAGCTCGTTGACATACACGCGCTCCTGCGCGTCGATCAGAAAGTCTACGCGCGTCACTCCGGCACACCCGAACGCGGTGAAGGCGCGCGCGGCGAGATCCTGGACCTGTTCGGTGAGCTGCTCGCCGATCGGCGCGGGGATCAACCGCTGGGCGCCCTTCATGCCCTCCCCCTTGCCCCCGCCCATGTACTTGTCATGGAAGGAGAGAAAGCTCTCCGCTGCGACCGGCTGCTCGCAGACAGACGCGCGCGGTTCCGCGCCGGGGCGGCCGATAACGGCGCAGTTGACCTCGCTGCCGTCCTCCACCGCCGGTTCGACCAGACACACACGGTCGAGCTCGAAGCCGAGCTCCAGCGCATCCGCCAACTCGGGGTCGGTGCAGCAGCGACTCACGCCGACGCTCGACCCGAGCGAGGCCGGCTTCACATACAGCGGGAAGGGGAAGCGCTCGCGCACGCTCGCGCAGACCGACGCCCGGTCTCGCTCCCACTGCTCGCGGCGCGACGCGAGATGGTCGAGCGCGGGCAGCCCGGCCTGCGCGAGGATCGCCTTCGTGGTGACCTTGTCCATTGCGGCGGCGGCGGCCCCCACGGCCGGGCCGACATAAGGCAGCCGGGCCAACTCCAAGGCGCCCTGCAGGCAACCGTCCTCCCCCTGGGTGCCGTGCGTTGCCAGCACCAACACGTCGAGCTCCATCGGCTCCGGAGACCGGCGCGAGCGCAACAGCGATCCGCCGGTCGCCGCCCGCAGCAGACGGCCGTTGTGCAGGTCGAAGTGGATCTCCTCGGCGTCCGGGTCGCCGCTGTCCTGTTGATAGACGGAGAGCTCGCGCAACGTCTCGCCTGTGTACCAGCGCCCGCTGCGCGCGATGTAGATCGGCACGGGCGAGTGGCGCTCCTCGAGCACGCCCAGGGCCTGCAGCCCCGTGACGATGGATACGTCGTGCTCCACGGAGCGCCCGCCGAAGGCGACGCCCACCCTCAATCCGCTTGGTGGCATAGGGCGTTAGCTTATGTGCCGGGGCCGGCGAGCATCGCGAGAAGGAACCACCGGACCCCGGAGGGGTCCCCCTCCCCAAAAAAATCGTCAAGAGACCGGGAGCGCGGAGCCCTCCGGTTCGGCGTAGGTGTCGGGCAGGTCGTTCTCGAACAGCACCACGTCGCCCGCGCGCGTGAGGCGGCCGAGCAGGGCGGTCGCCTCGGTGATGTCCCGCACGACGCGAACGTTCGCCGGGTCGATGCCGGAAGCCGCGAGCCCCTCTCGGATCGGGGCGGTGCGGGCGGGGCCCACGAGGATCACCAGGTCGCACACGTCGCCCGCGTGCTCGCCGAAGCGGCGGTTGAGCTGCGCCTCCAGCTCGCCGAGCTCCACCATGCCGGGCGTCACCAGCAGGCGGCGGGTGGCGGGGTGCTCGCGCAGCACCTCCAGGGCGGATGCGGCGCCGTCGGGGTTGGAGTTGTAAGCATCGTCGATCACCACGATGCCCGCACGGCGGTTGTGGATCGGCTGCAGCCGGTGAGCCGGGGCGTCCACCCGCGAGAGCCCCTCGGCGATCCGCGCCGGATCGATGTCGAGCACGCGCCCCACCGCGGCGGCGGCGAGCAGGTTGGAGACGTTGTGACGTCCGAGCAGCCCCGCGGACACCGCTATCGGCGGGCTGTCGGGGCCGTCGAGGTGGAGGTCGAAATGGGTTCGACCGTCGGCGAGCCGGATGTCACGCGCGAGGACCTGTACATGGGCTGTTTTTTGGGGGGATTGGTTGGGCTTGCTTGGCGGTGTGCGTGCGGTGTGTGACGCCGCGGCGACCGCGCCCGCACTGCCATCCGCACCGCCGGCGTGGGCACCAGCCGGGCGGCGTTCCGGGGTGTCTATGCCAAACAGCGTGACGGGGACGGTCGCGCGGGCGGCCAACTCCAGGCAGCGGGGGTCGTCGGCGTTCGTGACGAAGTGCCCGTCGGGGGGAAGGGCGTCGAGCAGCTCCCCCTTGGCCGCCGCGATCTGCTCGATCGATCCGAGCCGCTCCAGGTGCATCGGGCCGATCGCGGTGATGACCCCGACGGTGGGATGCACCAGCTCGCACAGCTCTGCGACGTCCCCGCGGCGGAACATCCCCATCTCGACCACGAACGCGCGATGGCGCGCCTGGAGGTGCTCGTTGATCGTGCGGATCACCCCGAGGAAGCTGTTGTAGCTCTCCGGGGTCAGGAGCGTGGCACGGTCCGCCGCCAGCACCGCGCCGACGCAGAACTTGGTGGTGGTCTTGCCGTAGCTGCCGGTGATGCCCACCACCAGCGGCCCCCACTCGTGCAGCGAGCGCCGTGCGCGCTGCACGTAACGCCGGTTGATCGCGCTCTGCACGGGTCCCAGCGCGAAGTTGGCAATCAGCAGCGTCCACGGCGTGCCGGCGAGCAGCAGCACACCGAGCGCAAGCAGCACCGCGAGGGTGGTCGTAGTGAGGCCGGCAATCGCGAGCGCGATCGCCGCGATCGCGAGCAGCACAGGCGGCGCGAGCGCGGCGGCGAAGAGACGCTTGGCACGGCCGGTGAACACGAGCGGCTTGACAGCGGGCCGGCGCCAATCGCCCACCCCGAGCGCGCCGAGCGGGGTGACCAGCAGCAGGAGGGCCCCACACAGCCACCCGGAGCCCGACGAAGAGGCCGCCACAGCCGCGGCGAACAGCAGCGCCACGACCCCGAGCTCGCGCCACGCCAACAATTCGCCGCGCCTGCGCAGCCACAGAGTCAAACGAGCCCCCTCGTAGTGCTCGAGCTGGAAGAGGTGCAGCAGCCGGTGCTGGCGGCCCGCCAGACGCACCGTGAGCGCGAGCAGCGCCAGCACGGCCGCGACACCCTCGAACGTGTTCACGGCGACCCAGCATCGGACTCGGCCTTGTCGGCGGGCGGCGCTCCGCCGCGCACTTGGCCCGCCCCACTCGCGCCGGGCGGCGCGATGAAGTGCGACACGATCCGCGCGAAGCGGGCGGGCTGGTCGAGGTAGCTGTAGTGGCCGGCGCCGTCCAGCACCACGAGACCGGCGTCGGGGATCAAGCGCTCCATCTCCCGCCCCGCCGACAGCGGCGTATCGGAGTCCTCTGAGCCCCACACCAGCAGCGTGGGGACTTTGATCTGAGGCATGAAGGGGCGCAGGTCGGCGTTCACCAGCCGCACGAGCGTCGGGCGCAGCGCGCCGGCCGCCGCATAGTCGGCCGACGCGGCGCGACCCACGAGGGCCGCGCGCAGACGCTCCCCGGGCGCGCCGAGGAAGCGCGCGGCGTACTTGCCCACCTTCGCCATCCCCACCCGGCGGTACCAGCGCAGCGTGCGTTTCGCACGGATGCCGGCGGAGTCCACCAGCACGAGCCGCGACGCGCGAGCCGGTTCGGTTGCCGCCATCCGGATTGCGATGCGCCCGCCGTTGGAGTGCCCCACGATCGCAGGGCGCTCGATCTGGAGCGCATCCATGAACGCGGCCACGAACGCCTGGTAGTCCTCCACCCCCCAAGGCTGCGGCGGCAGATCGCTCTGACCGAAGCCCGGCAGGTCGAGCGCGTACACGGTGGCCACGGGCGCGAGGCCGCCCACAATCGGGTAGACCGCCTCGATCGACGCCCCCCAACCGTGCAGCACGAGCACCGGCGGACCCGAGCCGCGGACCATGTAGCGGGCACGCAGACCGCGAACGTCGATGAAATGGGCGTCGAGGCCGGCGGACACGCGCTAACGGTATTGGCTGGGCGAGGCTCGCGGGTTATGCTTGTTCTTGGGGAATATATGAGCGAGGAGGGACGACAATGACGCGAACCGGGGTCGTAAACCGAAACGTATTGATGATTTCTTGTCTGGCGCTCGCCGCCCTGTGCCTGCCGGCCGTGACGTCGGCCACGCCGACGGTCACCGTCAAAGCAAAGATCGTGTCGATCCCGATCAACCCGAACTCGCCTCACAGCCCGACATACCCGAATACAGGCAGCATCCTTGGGGCCGGGGCGGCGCTGGAAGCGACGCTCAACATCAGTGGCACCGAATACGGCGGCTACCCATCGCCCGTGACGGGGGTCGTGGTGGAGTTGCCCGCGGGCGTGA
The DNA here is from genome assembly GCA_003151895.1 of Solirubrobacterales bacterium. Taxonomy (GTDB): domain Bacteria; phylum Actinomycetota; class Thermoleophilia; order Solirubrobacterales; family Solirubrobacteraceae; genus Palsa-744. The sequence continues at coordinate 1,898 of PLYX01000226.1, read as the reverse complement.
AGTTGCACCCGCAGGGCTTCGCCACGTGCCCGACCGCGACCCTCGAAAGCCACGAAGTGCAGAAGTGCCCGAAGCGCTCGGTGGCCGGCCCCGCGGGCGAAGTGCTCGGCGTGGTCAGCTTCGGCGGCACGCGCGTTGACGAGAAAGCGACCGTCCAGGCATTCTTTGCGCCCGGGAACAAGCTGGCGTTCTTCACAGAAGGCAGATCACCCGCGTCGATCGAAGTGCTCGCGACGGGCAGCTTCTCCACGGCCGCCAATCCGTTCGGCCCGAAGCTCACGGTGCCGGTGCCGCTCGTGGAAACGGTTCCCGGAGCCCCCTATGCGTCGGTGCTCTCGATAAAGGGCAAGGTGGGCGCCGCGTTCAAGCGGGGCAAAAAGCTGATCTCCTACGGCACCGTGCCGAAGACGTGCCCGAAGGGCGGCTTCAAAGGGAAGGTCGAAATCACGTTCCTCAGCGGGGAAACGGTGACGGTCAACCCGACGGTGCCCTGCCCGAAGCGGTAGGGCGAGCCGACTTCGGCGGAGGCGATCCGCCACGCACGGCTCCCCGCCTGAGCAGCGGACACGATGTCGCTGCCTTGCGGACGCCGTCCCTTGGCGCGTTGTTCTCGTGCATTGCGAGAGCGAGCCGAGCATCGGCGGATACGCCCGCTGATCGTCCAAGGCGGGCGTGCTACGAGCGGCGACGGATACGCCCGCTTTGATCATTGGAGGACTGCCGGCCTAGCCGATCGGCTCAAAGCCGCCGGGCACGACGCCGCGCACGTTCGCGACTACGGTCTACAGGCAGCCAGTGACGAGGAGATTGGTTCTCGGCCACCGAACAAGCGCCCGCGAGAAGGCCGGGCTAAAGCGGCGGGACCTGGTTGTTGACCTGCGTTCCGTGGTACAGGTGGTCTTGATCCCTGCACGCGGCCGGGAAGAAGAACTGAACGCTGTCGCTGCGCACGCCGTTGTAGCTTGCGAACAGGGTCGCGCGACCAACGGTGCCAACTTCGCAGTTCGGGTCGCTGCTGCTCGTGACCCGGACCTTGATCTTCATGATGTTTCCCGGGTAGCCCCACATCGTCGCGTAGTGCGAGTGATACACGAGGTGGTGCTGAACCGACATGATGATCGTGCCGGCCCGATCCTGCTGGCAGATGATCCCCGAGACGGTGTTAGCTTCGAGGTTGATTTCGCCATGGCCCTTGGCGAAGCTGCTCGCCCCCGTGTACGGGCCCGTATGAAAGCCCCAGGGGGGAATCCCGTAAACGGTCGGTATCTCAGAACAGGACGTGGCTCCGCTGGCCGAGCCGGCCATGCCGCTGAGTGCCAGCAGCGCTGTCATCGCCAAAACGGCGAGTCCAATGCGCCCCGTGATGTGGCTCCCCCGCATCCCGAGCCGATTATAGCCTCCGCAGCCGAGCGAGCGCTATCGTCCAACCGCGAGCGCGGATTGCGGTACTGCTCGCCGAGGTTCCCCAACATGTGGGCGTCAGACCGAGCGCGAGTGCGCTCGTATGAGCTCCACCGTCTCTGGCGAGGCCGTCCGCGGTGAGCCTGAGTCAAACGGCGGCTGGGGGTCGTACTCGATGGAGAGCTGTATCGCCTGTGCGACCTGCTCGCCGGCGATCCGCGCGGCGAGCGCCAGCGCCATATCGATGCCGGCCGAGACGCCGGCCGCGGTGACGATCTTCCCGTCGAACACCACCCGCTCTGAAACCGCCTCCGCGCCCATTTCGCCGAGCTTCTCGAGCGCCAGCCAGTGGCTCGTCGCCCGCTTGCCCTCGAGCAGGCCCGCCGCGGCGAGGATCAGCGAGCCCGTGCAGACGGAGGTCGTCCACGTGCTGCGCTCGTCGGCGGCGCGCAGCCAGTCATGCACCGGACCGTCGTCCATCAGCGCCTGGCGGCCGG
>PLYX01000278.1 GCA_003151895.1 Solirubrobacterales bacterium | reverse complement strand
ACATCTGTTACGACAACGAGGCCTATATGAACACCGGGGTGCAGCGCTCCGGGGCCACCCCGCCCGCCGCGCGAACCACCACCACGCAGGCCGTCGGTCCCGAACCCGGGAACGTGTTCGGCCAGGGCAAGAGCGCGCCGCTGATCGCGATGGCGCACGAGATCCCCTACGTCGCCACCGCCACCGTCGCGGAGCTGCGCGATCTGGAGGCGAAGGTGCAGACCGCGATGGAGATCCGTGGGGCACGCTACCTGCACATCTTCGTGCCCTGCCCGCTTGGCTGGGGGAGCGCCTCCAAGGACACGATCCGGATCGCCCGCCTGGCGAAGGAGACGGGCATCTTCCCGGTGTTCGAGGCACGTGACGGCGAGCTGACCGAGGTCTCCAAGATCCGCCGGCAGCTGCCCGTCGAGGAGTACCTGCGCCCGCAGCGGCGCTTCGCGCACCTGTTCGAGCCCAAGCCGCGCGCCGAGACGATCGCCCGCATCCAGGCGGGCGCCGACCGCAACATCCGCCGCTGCGGGTTGCTGTGATGGACAGGCCATTCGCCATCACCCTCGATGCCGGCTCGAGCCGGGCGAACAAGACGGGCTCCTGGCGCGACGAGCGCCCGCTGTACGTGCACCGCCTGCCGCCGTGCGACCACGGCTGCCCGGCCGGCGAGAACATCCAGCGGTGGCTCTACCACGCCGAGTCGGGCGACTACGAGGCCGCTTGGCGCGAGCTCATAGAGGACAACCCGCTGCCCGCCGTCGTGGGACGCGTCTGCTACCACCCCTGCGAGACCGCCTGCAACCGCGGCCGGCTCGACGACAGCGTGGGCATCCACGGCGTCGAGCGCTTCCTCGGCGACGAGGCGATCCGCCAAGGCTGGCAGCTCCCGGCGGCGGAGCCGCCGACCGGCAAGCGCGTGCTCATCGTCGGCGCGGGCCCCTCCGGCCTGTCCGCTGCCTACCACCTCGCGCGCGCCGGGCATGCGGTCACGATCCGCGAGGCCGGGCCGCTGGCGGGCGGGATGATGCGTTTCGGCATCCCTCGGTACCGCCTGCCGCGTGACATCCTCGACGCCGAGGTGTGGCGCATCCTTGATCTCGGCGTGACATTGGAGTGCAACGCGAAGGTCACCGACATCCTGCGGGCGATGCGCGACGGGGGCTTCGACGCCGCCTTCCTCGCCGTCGGCGCGCACATCGGCAGGCGCGCGTACATCCCCGCGGGGGAGGCGGCCCATATTCTCGACGCGGTCTCGATGTTGCGCGGCATGGAGGGCGAGCAGCGCCCGCTACTCGGCCGGCGCGTCGTCGTCTACGGCGGCGGTAACACTGCGCTCGACGCGGCGCGCACCGCCAAGCGCCTCGGCGCGAACGATGCGATCGTCGTGTACCGGCGCACGCGCGAGCGCATGCCCGCGCACGACTTCGAGGTGCAGGAGGCGCTCGAGGAGGGCGTGAGCATGCGCTGGCTCTCAACGATCAAGCGGGCGGAGGAGGGCGGGCTGCTGCTGGAGCGCATGGAGCTCGACGAGAGCGGCTTCCCGCAGCCGACGGGCGAGACGGAGGAGCTCGCGGCGGACTCGCTCGTGCTGGCGCTCGGCCAGGAAGCCGATCTCTCGCTGCTCGACGGCGTGCCGGGCCTGGAGATAGAGGACGGCGTGGTGAGGGTCGACGCGCGCATGATGACCGGTCACGCGGGCATCTTCGCCGGCGGCGACATGGTGCCCGACGAGCGCAGCGTCACCGTCGGGATAGGCCACGGCAAGCAGGCCGCGCGCAACATCGACGCGTGGCTGGGAGGCGCCGAGTACGCGCACCCGCCACAGCCCGAGCTCGCGAGCTTCGAGACGCTCAACGTGTGGTACTACGCCGACGCCCCCAAGACCGTCGCGCCGCGGCTCGACGCCATCCGCCGGCAGTCCACGTTCGAGGAGGTCACGCTCGGCCTGGATGAGGCCAACGCGCTGTTCGAGGCCCGTCGCTGCCTGAGCTGCGGCAACTGCTTCGGTTGTGACAACTGCTATGGCGTGTGTCCCGACAACGCCGTCCTGAAGGTTGACGAGGCCGACGGGTACGCGTTCGACCTCGACTACTGCAAGGGCTGTGGCATCTGCGTGCAGGAGTGCCCCTGCGGAGCGATCGAAATGATCCCCGAGGTCATCTGAGCGCCCTGACCTGCCGGGCGATCTCGACGTCCTCCCGCGCGGTGAGGACCACCGTGCATACGCCCACGCCATCCGCGCCGATCTCCCCGTCGGCGTGCGCCTCTCGGTTACGGGCATCGTCAAGTGAGACGCCGAGGAATGCGAGCCCGGCCGCGGCCTGCGCTCGCACCTCGGCGGAGTGCTCACCGACTCCGCCGGTGAACGCGAGCACGTCCAGGCCGCCGAGCGCCGCGGCCATCGCGGCGATACCAGCTCGCAGGCGATGGACGTAGACACCCAAGGCGAGTCGCGCCGTCGGTTCACCGTCGGTGGCGCGAATGACGATCTCGCGCATGTCGGCGCTGCCGGCGAGACCGAACAGGCCGGAACGGTGCTCGAGCGCGTCTGCCATCTCACCGGTGGACAGTCCCTCGTGCTCCAGCAGCCATAGCAGCATCCCCGGGTCAACGCTGCCGGAGCGGGTTGCCATGACCAGGCCCTCCAGCGGAGTGAAGCCCATCGTCGTGTCGAGCGAGACGCCGTCCTTGATCGCGCACAGCGACGCGCCGGCCCCCAGGTGGCAGCTCACGATCCGCAGATCCCGTGCGGATCGCCCGAGCAGCTCGGGCGCCCGCCGGGCGACCCAAGCGTGGGAGAGGCCGTGAAAGCCATAGCGGCGCAGGCCCCAGCGCTCCCGCCACTCAGCCGGCAGGGCGTAGGTCGCGGCGGCGGGGGGGAGGGTGGCGTGAAAGGCGGTGTCGAAGCAGGCGACCGCGGGCAGCTCCGGCAGGATCTCCGTGACGGCGTCGAGGGCGGCCAGCGACTTTGGCTGGTGCAGCGGAGCGAGGTCGACGAGCTCCCGTAGGGCCGCCTCGACGTTCGGAGTGATCCTGACAGCTGCCCGAAACCGTTCGCCTCCATGCACGATGCGGTGTCCGACCGCGTCGGCCTCGCCGAGATTCGAGCGCAACGCCTCGCGCAGCCGGTCGGGGTCCACCTGGGCGCGAGGGGCCGCCAGCTCCACCGCCTCGATCGTGGCGTCATCGCCGTCACCCTTTCGGGCACAGGCGAGCAGCGTCAGCTTGAGGCTGCTGGAGCCGGCGTTGACCACGAGCACGTTCACTGCCCCGGCCACGTCCAGTCGCGCAGCTCCGGTGGGTCGTCTCCGTGCTCGCGTGTGTACGCGCGGTGGCGCAGTCGCTCGTCGATCATGTGCTGGCGCAAATGCGCAGCGCGCTCGATCAGGCCCGGTACATGGTCGATGACGTCCATCACGAGGTGGAAGCGGTCGAGATCGTTGAGCATGACCATGTCGAACG
>PLYX01000072.1 GCA_003151895.1 Solirubrobacterales bacterium | reverse complement strand
TTGCAGCGCACACACGGGTTGGGCGTGAGGCCCGCCGCGTGATCTGCGACCCAGCCGTCCACCACGCCGGCTCGAAACTCCTCGCGCAGGTCGATCGAGAAGTGCGCCATCCCCATCCCGTGGGCTATCTCGCGCGCCGAGCGCACCGCCTGCGCCGAGCAGCAGCTGCGCTCGCCGTCGTTCTCCGGGTCAGACCACAGCTCGAGCGTCACCGCCACCGTCTCCCGCCCGCCCTCGGCGACGAGCAGCGCAGCCACGGCGCTGTCGACCCCGCCGCTCATCGCCACGAGCGCTCGCGAGCGCGAGGGCGCGAGCGTCGCACGTTCGCGTGCAGCCCACCCGAGCGCCCTGTGCAGCGCGTCGGCGGCGAGATCGGCGGCGTGATACTTGGCGGGGCTCAAACCACCGAGCTCCTCGGCGATCTCCGGCGCGCCGACTCGCGCCGCCGCCAGCAGGCTCCCGCCGCGCACGAGCTCCACCGTGGCGCTGCCCGCCGCGATCGCCGCTCCGCAGCCGCCGGCGTCGAAGCCGGCGTCCACGATCCGTCCGTCGGGGCTGTGTCGATCGACCGCCACCGACACGCGGATCAAGTCACCGCACGCGGCCCCTCCCGCCGCGCCGGTGCACGCATCCGCGGGCACGTGACCACGCCCGAGGGGTCGTTCCATGTGGTTGGCAAGCGTTTCGACGCCCATCGTCCGTCCGAGTTTAGGCGCCCGCCCACCCTTCCATGCGGCCGGGTCGCGCCCACAGCTCACGAGCGCTCCCAGCCGGTGAACGGCACGGCGCGGTCGTGCGGGGCCCGATTCGTCTAGCGCGCGGCGCTGCGAGCTTCGCGCACGGCCTGTTCGAGCGCGAACACGTCGGTGAGCCCGGTGAGCGTGCTCACCACGCCACGCCGGTTGACGATCAGGATCGTCGGGGTCTGGTAGACGTGGACGACTTCGGTGATCGTGCCAAACACACCCACCTGACGGGCGAGCGCAACATGCAGCGTCACGGCGCCTTTCGAGCCACCCGCAAGCGTGCCGGCCTGCGCCCGCACCTCCTGATCGACCGTCGACTTCGGGTTCCAGAAGACGAGCATCGCCGTCTTGCCGTGGGCGAGCTCGCGTTCGACCGCGACCTGTTGTGCGGAGCGTCCGCTGTGCGCCCTGGAAGACGAGTGAGACCGGCTGTGCGCGCGAGCCGCTGCCCCGCGTGAGAGCGCGGCGGCTTCAATCGACTTCTGCCGGCCGATCGCAGATCCCTCCGATCTCCGATCGGTCGCGGCGCCCGTCGCGCCCTTCACGGAGACGCCGGCGGGCGCGCTCGTCAACGTTTGCGATTCGCCCGAGGCTTCGCCCGACTTGCTCTGGAGCTGCTGGGCGTTCTGCTGTGAGGTCGCCACCGCCCCGTGTGCTTTGGCGATCGCGCGTGTGAGCCCTTCCACGCCCGGGGCCGCCCCGTGGTAGATGGGCGTCGGCGCCGCCGCAGCCTTCGCCTCGGCCGCCGCGCTCGTCGACGGCGTGCTCGTCGAAGGGCTCCTGGGCACCGGTTCGCTCGGGTTTGACGTATGACCGCGCAGCGCCATCGCCCACACGAGTCCGAGCACCACCACCGCGCCGAGCGCGATCTGGAAGGGGCGGGAAAGTTGAGCCATCGCCCCTCACTTCGGCATCTTCACGCCAAGAGTTAAACGGTGAGATGGGCCATGGACGTTCCGCAAGCGCTATTTCACGTGGGTTACGCACTTTCCCGCAGCCGTTTCAAGCACGCGCGTCCTCGCGCGGCGCTACGCCAGCTCGCGCAATCCTCGCAACGCCGCGTGCACGACCTTGTCGGTGGCGAGCGTCTCCTGCCGGCCATTCTGCAGGTCCTTCAAGAGCGTCTCCCGCTCCCCCACGATCGCCACGAAGCGCGCGCCTATGCGGTCGGCATGCCCGAGCTGGCCTTTCAACGAACGCCCCGCCATCTCCATCTGGGCCGTCAAGCCCGCGGAGCGCGCCTCGCTCAAGATCTCAAACGCAGCCGCCTTCACCCCTGAGAACGACCCAGCCTCCCCCAAATCAGCAAGCCCGACATACAGGTCCACGGCTTGGCCGCCCGCCGGCGGCGGGCTGCCGGCGAGGAGAACCCGCTCGATCCCAGCGGCCCAGCCCATCCCGGGCGTCGCCGGACCGCCGAGCTGCTCGACGAGCCCGTCATAGCGCCCACCGCCACCGACGCCGCTCTGCGCGCCGAGAGCGTCGCTCGTGAACTCGAACACGGTGCGCGTGTAGTAGTCCAAGCCGCGCACGAGCGTCGCATCGACCTCATAGGCCACGCCCGCCCGGTCGAGCAGTTCGCGCACAGCAGCGAAGTGCTCGACGTCGTCGGGGTCGAGCTCGTCCAGCAGCCGCGGGGCGTCGCGCATCACCGCCATCGTGCCTTCGTGAGCCGAGTCGAACGCGCGCAGCGGGTTCAGCTCGATGCGCTCCCTCACCTCCGCCGACAGGTTCTGCTCGTTCGCGCGCAGGTGCCCCTGCAACCGTTCGCGGTAGCGCCGGCGGCTCTCGCCGCTGCCGAGGCTCGACAGGCGCAGGCGCGCCTCCCTCACCCCCATCTCATCGAGCAGCGCGCCGAGCAACACGATCGACTCGGCGTCCACCGCCGGATCGTCCGAGCCGAGCGCCTCCGCGCCCACCTGCCAGAACTGGCGGAAGCGTCCCTTCTGGGCGCGCTCGTAGCGGAAGAAGCTCGACAGGTACCACAGCTTCACCGGCTGTGGCTGCTTGTGCATCCCGTGCTCCACATACGCCCTGCACACCGGCGCCGTGCCCTCCGGGCGCAACGTCAGCGAGCGTCCGCTGCCGTCGGTGAGCGTGTACATCTCCTTCCGCACGATGTCCGTCGAGGAGCCCACCCCGCGCGCGAACAGCTCGGTGGCCTCGAATGCGGGCGTCTCGATCCGCTCGTACCCCGCCCCCTCGAGGATCGCGCGCGCGCGATCCTCCAACGCCATGCGCATCCCCGCCTGCTCGCCGAGCACGTCGAACGTGCCCCGCGGCGCCTTGATCCGCTCGCCGCTCAACTTCCCTGCGCCCGCCGTGTGCCCTCCGGGTGCTGTGTGCCCTCTGGGTGCTGTGTGCCCTCCGGGTGCGACGGCGCGGGGCTCGCCGCGGAGGCGCGCAGCTCACTCAGGAACGGGTTCGCGTCCCACTCGCGTCCCAGGGTCGTCACGCCCATGTGTCCCGGATAAACCGCCGTGTCACGCTCGAAGCGCTCCATCAGCCCCCCGATCGAACGCTCCAGCGTCGCCCAATCGCTGCCCGGCAGGTCCGCACGGCCGACCGAGCCCTGGAACAGCACGTCGCCGGAGAACAACACGGGGGCGGCGCCGGAGGAGGCGGGCTTGCGGCCGGGGACGGTCGTCGAGGTGTCAACGGGAGCCCGATCGCCGCCGGTCGTGGCCGAGTCCGCCGCGTCCTCGCCCGCCGCCGAGATCGCGTAGGTGACGTGGCCCGGACTATGGCCGGGAGTGAAGACCACCTCGATCTCCATACCCGCGAGCCGCAAGCGCTCACCACCCTTGACCGTGTGCTCCGCCTGCCAGCTCTCGAACGGGCCGAACCCGGGCATCGTCCATTTCGTGATGTCCGCGAGCACTCCCACCTCGATCTCCGGGCAGTACACGGGCGCCCCCGCGGCTCTCGCGACGGGCGCCACCGCGCCGATGTGGTCGAAGTGGCAGTGGGTGATCAAAATCGCCTCGATCTCCACGCCGAGCGCACCCGCCGCGTCGAGCAGACGCTGCGACTCCTCGCCGGGGTCGATCATGAGCGCGTGTGTCGCCCCCGCGCCCGAACGCACGAGGTAGGCGTTCTCCTGGACGGGACCCACGGTGAACGCGCGCACGTCCATCACTTCGCGCCCGCCCCACCCGTCTGCTTGGCCTTGCTCGCCACCTTTCGCTTGTACAGCCACGTGTCGGTGTAGAAGCTGATCGGCACATACGCGATCAGCACGATCGGGAACAGCGCGATCGCCTCGTTGGGCTTTTTCAAGAGCACGATGCTTATCAGCAGCATCAGCACCGCCGCCGCCATCGCCCTGTAGAACGCCCCGCGCCACGTCGGCGCGCGTTCCAAGCGGTCCAGGCGCTTCTCCTTCGCGGAGCCTGACGCGCCGCCCTTGCCGGTCTTCTCAGCCGTGGTCGGCTTGCGCCCGGTGCGCCCGCGCGACTCCACGACGCCCGCCGCGTTGCCGCGGTGCTTGGTCTGCCGCCTGCGCTTCGTCTGAGCCATGTCGCGCCTTGTTCGTGGTCTCTACACGGGATACCTGCATCCCGTCGTGCCGCGGGACACCTAGAACCCTAGTGCGTTCTCGATCACGTGCACCCCGGGATCGAAGTCAACAAGCGGAACGTCCGCGGGGAAGCCCGCGAGAGCGGCCCGCGGGGCGAGGCCCACCAGCTCCGCGCATCCCACCTCCGCGTGCCTGCGCACCGCCTCCACAACCACCCGCAACGGCACCTCCAGGGGGCGCTCCACGTTCATCGACACCTGCGCCACCGCCCGCCCGCCGGCAGCCCTCGCGGCCGTGCCGCCGCCGGTCGGCGCCCCCCTCAGCAGCGACACACCAATCGCGCGCACCCCCGGTAGGCCCTCCTCACCGCCCTCTCTGATCAGGCGGGCGATGCGGCTCGCGTCGTCCACGCTCGCGGGCGCCGCCAGCTCGAGGTTGAACGCCACCAGCGGCTCCCTTGCCGCCACCAGCGTCGCGCCCGCCGTCGGGTGCAGGCGGGGCGGGCCGAAGTCGGGGCGCAGCTCCCCTGCGCTCAGCCGCTCCGCCAAGCCGCTCACCCCTCCACGCCGCAACTCCGCGCGCGTGCGCCCCTGCGCGAGCTCGCCATACAGGAACACAGGCACGCCAAGCTCGTCGCCGAGCTCGGCGGCCACCACCAGCGCCTCCGCGCACGCCGCGCCCCGCTGGGCCGCCTCGAGGTACACCACCGGCATCACATCCACCGCGCCCACGTGCGGATGCTCACCGATGTCCGCCGGCTCGCGACCCTCCCCCACGTCGATGCGCTCCACCGCCACCCGCGCGCCCGCGAGGAGGGCGGCAGACAGCTCGCCCTGGACGCCCGCGAGCGTGAACACCGAGCGGTGGTGGTCCGCATCGGAGTGGACGTCCAGCAGGCGTGCCGTCCCGTGCGCGGTGAACGCGTCTGCGATGGCCTCGATCGTCGCCCGCTCGCGACCCTCGGACACGTTTGGGACGGCTAGCAGGGGCAGCTTGGGCATGATCGGATGGGTGCGCGACCGTCGGCGGGACGACCAGGCGATCCTTCGCGAAAGGCTAAACTCCCCGCTCCCGCCGGAGTAGCTCAGTTGGTTAGAGCAGCGGAATCATAATNNGTTCGAGTCCCTCCTCCGGCATCGCGAAAAGCCCTGCAAACACAGCGCTTTGGAGCATAGCAACCGGTGCGGATGGTGTCAACGATTTCTCCACCGATTTCTCTAGAGGGCCGCGCTGGGGGCGCGGAGGGCTCCTGACCGGCTCTGAGCCGCCCCCAGCGTGCGTCGTCAGCGGTCTGCGCGCAGGGCGGGCCGGCGCCGCCACATACGCGCCCTGGACTGTGCGCCCTCTACGTCGCGGGCTTCTCATTCGCTCGGATTGCCGGGAAGCTGCTGTGCGTCGAGCCGCTCCAGCGGTGGCCCCCGCCACCCGTTCTCGGGCGACTCGAATCCGATCAGCGCACAGTCGCCGCAGACCTCGCCGGCCCACGCCTTGCGTCCCTCACGCACTGCAAGACCCGCGATCCCCAGGCCAGCGATCGGGTCAAGCCACCACCAGCCCCACGCCGCGTTGACCAGGACGCTGAGGAGCACCGCGGCGGCGCCGATCACGCACAGCCACGACTGCGCCGCGTCTCCCGCTGTCGCCGCGGACCCAAGCTGGATGGCGACGCGGCCCTTGGCACGGGCGAGCAGCGGCATGATGACGATCGCCGCGGCCGCCACCGCGACCCCGAGCCAACTCGTGTCCGGATGCCTCCCGCCCGCGAGTGTGCCGATCGCGTCGAAGGCGACGTAGAGCGCAAGCGCCGCGAAGCAAATCGCGATCAGCTGCTGCGCGCGGCGCTCGGCCGCATCAGAGCTACGGCGGCTGCCCGTGTAGAGCCACAGGATCGTGCTCGCGGACGCTAGCTCGATCAGTGAGTCCAGACCGAAACCGAGCAGCACGACCGAACCCGCGATCAAGGCAGCGACGATCGCCACCACCGCCTCGACCGTCATCCATCCGATGCTCAGCATCGAGAGCATCCTTGCGCGGCGGATCAGCCGTGAGTGAGTCCTGCCGGCTGGCTGGAGAACGAGCAGCGGAGGGGCCTGCGAACTCATGCCACGCACGCTACCGAGGTCGGCGCTGCGGCGGGAGCACACCGGCTCGCCGCAAGCCAACACGAGCTCGCGCCAAATCCGTTGGCCGCTCCGGGCCCTTGGCGGTCTGTAAGGGGTATGCAAGCACCATCAACAGCAAACCCATCGATGACGTCGGCCGAGGATCGGCTCTGGCGCCCAGAGAAGGCCGCCTGGTATCTGGACGTCAAGACGAGTTGGGTCTATGAGGCCGTGCGGACTGGCCGCCTGCCTTGCCATCGAGTAGGACGACACATCCGCTTCACGCGCCCTATGCTCGACGACTGGCTGGCTGAGCAGCCTCGGCAGTAGCGGCTGTGGCGCGAACAGAGCGTCGATCTCAGCCGACAACAGGTGTAAGGAAAGCGTAGGAATCCTCCAGAGGACGGCGGAGGCAGGTCACAATCCTTGGGTGAGAGCTCTCGTGGTCGATGATGAGCGTGGTGTGCGCGAAATGCTGCGCCGCGTGTTGACCCTGGATGGCTATGAGGTGCAGACCGCTGACGGTGGCGCTGAGGCATTCGATTTGATCACGTGCGATGTTCCCGACGTGGTGCTGCTGGACGTGGGTATGCCCGATATAGACGGCTTGGAGGTGTGCCGGGGTGTGCGACGGGTCGGGGAGCGAGTGCCGATCTTGATGCTCACCGCGCGTAGCGCGATCAGCGACCGCGTCGAGGGTCTGGACGTCGGCGCCGATGACTACATGGTGAAGCCCTTTGATGTGGAGGAGCTGAAGGCGCGTCTGCGAGCGTTGCTGCGCCGTAGTCGCGAGATGCCTGACGATGCGCCGCCGAAGCTACTTTCGTTTGCTGAGATCCAGCTGGACTCCGCAAGGTACGGCGCGCTCGTTGGGGATCGATTCACGGAGTTGACGCGCACCGAGTACCAGCTGCTCGAGCTGTTCATGTTGAACCCTGGGCAGGTGATGTCTCACAGCCATATCTATGAGCGCGTGTGGGGCTATGACTTTGGAGCGTCCTCGAACGCGCTGCG
>PLYX01000267.1 GCA_003151895.1 Solirubrobacterales bacterium | reverse complement strand
GCCTGCGGGATCAGCGCGCGGTAGGCGGGCTTGGAGGCGACGCTCTCCATGCGCGCGTTGATCATCTTGTAGCCGACCTTCAGGTCCTTCGCCCACGGCGGGATGAGCCCCCACCTGAGCATCCGAGCCTGCGGCTGCCCGTCGGGCGCGACGATCGCGAGCACCTCCTGTGTGGGAGCGATGTTGTAGCGGCGGGTACCGGCGCTCTCACGAACCTTTACGCCGAGCGGCTCGCCCAACTGTTTGCTGATCTCTTCGGGGCCCAGCGTATTGGTATATCTGCCGCACACAGCCCAAGGGTAGGCGCCGCTCGCGTGCAGCGCGAGTGTCGTGTCCGTGGAGTTGCTTGACACCGATGCGAACATGTGTTCGTATGGAGGTCTCTGCTCCGCATATCCCTTACTCGCGTATCGACGCCGCCATCAAAGCCGGGCAGCTCTCGTTCCTGCTCGCACATCTGGACTCGCTGACCCTGCCCGACGAAGCTGAAGTGTGCCGGCTCAGCACCGAACAGAATCCCGGCCAACTGGGAGACCTGCCGGTGCGGTGGGTACGCCGGTTTGCTCGCGAGGCCCCGCGGCAGGAGCTGGACGACTACCTGCGGATCTGGGAGGCGTTCCATCGTTTCCCGGTCGCGCCTGAACGCTCCGCGAGTCAGCTTGTGTCCCTATGCACGGCGCGAGGCGTAGATCCGTGATCGTGTGCGTCCACCTCCCACGCTTCCAGTTGACTGTCGCCGCCGGTGGCACCGAGGCGCTCGCCGGCCGTGCGCTGGCGATCGCACCTTCCGGCGACGCGCAGCTGGTCGGGGATGTCTCCGGCACGGCGCAGGCGAAGGGCGTGACGGCGGGCATGGGGTTGGGCGAGGCGCTGGCCCGCTGCCCGCAGCTGGTGCTGGTTCCCGAGGATCCCGTGGGGGTCCTGCGAGCGTGGGAGGCGATCGCGCGTGCGCTTGAAGGGATCGGCGCGGCGATCGAGACACCGAGGCCTGGTGTCGCTTACTTCGACGCTGACGGTCTGCGCTCAATCCACCGCGACCGCGAGGGGGTGATCGCCGCGACCCGCCGTGCGGTCGCGCGGCCGTCGCGGATCGGTGTCGCGGCGACACGCTTCTGTGCGCTCGCGGCGTCGTTGCAAGCTCGGTCGCGTCGCGCCTGCATAATCGACGACCGGGATGTCCGCCGGTACCTCGCGGCACAGCCCGTGAGCCTCTTGGGCTACCGGGATCAGACCGCGCCGCTCGTGCCCGCGCTGGGACGGCTCGGGATCTCAACGCTCGGGGAGCTGGCCGCCCTCGGCGCCAGCGCGGTCACGGACCGTTTCGGTAATGCGGGGACGCTCGCCCGGCGTCTCGCGCTCGGATACGACGAGCCGTTGCGGACCCGCCGGGTCGAGGACCGGCTGGAGGAGTCGATGGCACTCGGCGACTCGAACTCAGCGGAGGCGCTCTCGCGCGCGCTCGGCGTGCTCATCGACCGGCTGCTCGCGCGGCTCGAGCGGCGGGACCGCACGATCAGGGCCGTGGTCCTCTCCGCTCTGCTGGTCGAGCACGGGGGGACGTGGTGTGAGCGTGTGGTGTTTCGTGAAGCGCTCGCGAACCCGCTGCGGATACGCCTCGCGCTCGCCCCAAAGCTCGGGGGGCTGCCGGCGCCGGCGCAGGCACTGACCCTCGCGGTCACCGCGATGGGCCCGGCCAGCGGGGATCAGACGACGTTGCTCGACGGTGAGCGCACCGCGCGGCTGGAGCGTCTGCGCGACGCCGTGGCCCAGGTCCGCACGATCGCGGGCCCGCACGCCGTGCTGCGGGTCATGGCGGTCAGCCCAGCGGCGCGGGTGCCCGAGCGCCGCTACACCTACACCCCGTTTTTGCCGTGAGCGTCGCGCGTCCAGCGGTGCCGAGCGAGCCAAGGCGCGTGGAGGTGCTCGAGCGCGACAGGCGGCCGGTGATCGTGGCGGGCGAGCGGGTCGAGGAGGTGTTGGAGTTCTGGGTGGTGCAGAGCGGCTGGTGGACCGAGCGGCCGGTCAACCGCCGCTACTGGGAGCTCGTGACCATCCGCGGGCGTCGTGTGGTCGTGTTCTGCGACATCGAAACCGGCGGCTGGTACACACAGGCGGCATAGGGATGGGCGGCACCCCACCGTACGTTGAGCTTCACTGCCACTCCGCCTACTCGTTCGGTGACGGCGCGAGCTTGCCGGAGGAGCTGATCCAGCGAGCCGCCGACCTTGGCTACACCGCCCTCGCGCTGACCGACCATGACTCGGTGAGCGGCGCGATGGAGCTCGCGATGTGCGCCCTGGACTCGCCGGTGCGCGGGATCTTCGGCGCGGAGGTGACCATCGAGCACCCTGATAGTTGGCGGCATGTGACTCTGCTGGTGCGTGATCGTGGCGGGTGGCGCAACCTGTGCCGGCTGCTCACGCTCGCGCACGCCCGGACCCGTGAGCGCAACGACCGGCGGGCGAGCGATCCGATCGTCTCCTTGGAGGATGTGCTGGCACACGCTCAGGGCCTCGTGTGCCTGACCGGCTGCGCCGAGCACGGCGTCCATGACGAGCGCACCTGCCGGCGGCTGCTCGACGCGTTCGGCCCCGACCGGTTGCGGGTCGAGCTCCAGCGCCGCTATGCGCGTGGCGATCGGGCACGTAACCGGATGCTCGACCGGCTCGCCCGGCGGCTCGGCGTGGCGACTGTCGCGAGCGGCGGCGTGCACGCGCACACCCGGATGCGGGCTCGGCTGCAGGACGCGCTCGTCGCCGCAAGGCACGGGCAGACGCTCGACGCGAGCGAACTGGAGCTGCGCCCCAACCACGCGCACATCCTCGCCAAGCCCGAGGCGATGGCCGCCCGCTTCTCCGAGTACCCAGAGGCGGTCGCGGAGACCGTCAGGCTCGCGGACACCCTGCGGTTCACGCTGACCCGCGACCTGGG
>PLYX01000174.1 GCA_003151895.1 Solirubrobacterales bacterium | reverse complement strand
AGATAGTCCAGGCAGTCCGCATCGGTCCGGAACCACGCCTGGAACTCGCCCAGCGAGCTTGGATAGTGCTTTCCGGCTTGGGGACTGACGATCCGACCATTCTACTCCGGTTAGATGGAAACCCCCAATCCTCAGTTTTGCTCAAATTGGTACGCAAATTGGTACGCGGCCAGATTGGTGAGGAATAGGGACGCGGCGTCGATCGCGATGGCCGAGAGCGACTCAGCCAACCAGAACGCGATAGGCCGCACGAGCCACGCGCAGGCGATTGGCCTCGAAGCTCTCCCCGAGCGCGGGATCGTCGATCGAGAGTCGATCGGAGATCGACCGTATCCATCCGATCTCCTTGGTGGTGATCTCGGCGCGCGCCGTGCGCGGATCATCGAGAAGGCTCAGGAGCGTCACGAGGTCGTGGCGCTGGTCCTGGGGCCGCGAGTGCACGCGCAGCGCGCGCGCCTTGAGGAGGATCGCCGCTATGAGCGTGGGCCGCCGGAGCGTCACGGCGGCCTCGTCGACCACGATCTCGACGACTTCGATGCGGTGCAGCGCCTGCGTCCCCCCGGGTATCTGGATCGTCTTGAGCTTGCTCGTCGTGGTCGCGCCGGAGGGACCGAGGCCGTCGGGCGCGAGCACGTCGACGATCTGGCCGTCGAAGTCGAAGCGAAAGCCGCGCTCTCGATCGGATGCTTGACGCTCACGGAGGGTTGCGCCGAGGTCCTTGAGGCGTCCGGTGGCCCACGCCGTCCCGCTCGGACGCGCTCGGGCGTCCGTGAGAACGTCGATGTCGGTCGTCGCCCGCTGGGTCTGCTGCGCCTCGATGGCAAACAGGGCGACCATGAGTCCTCCCACAAGACACCAGCGACGATCACTGCCGAAGACCGCGGCGACCTTCGCCACTGTGCGCCACAGCTCCATCGCGTCCGGGTCGATCAGTTCGATGCGGATCAACGCGACAGGCGCACGGTCGTCGGTGCGGGACACCGTCACGCGGCCTTCATGTCACGGTCAATGCGGGCGACGAGCTCAGCGCCGACGCGTGCTGCCCGCGGGTCGGCGTACGAGCAGAGATCGACGGCGACTGCCGCGAGGGGAGCGAATCGTCGACCGCGCAAGAGCCACGCGCCATCGGGGACCGCGCGCAGAACGACGTTCGATTCGGGTCCGGACATGAGCTGCAGTGCGTGTTCGCGTCGCAGCGACGCGATATGACTCGCGGGTACGTAGGCGTCGATGGCGTCGGGGCCCACGAGACCGAGGTCGTACGCGGCGGCAGCCGACGGACCGCTGAGCACCAGATCGGATCGATCGCGCAGGGCTCGCAACTCGCCGGCCAGCGCCCAATACGAAGAGGGCTCGGCGCGTCGAGTGAGGCGCGGGCGCAGAGCGCCCAGACCGTAGAACTCGAGCGCCCGGCGAACCCGCCAGCGTGCCGATGACTTCAGCCCCGACGGCAGCTCCTCGCCGGATGCCGCAAGCAACAACGCCCACGCGTTGGCCGGCGAGAGCGGGCGCCCTGCCGAGGTCTGCTGACGATTGCGGCCTGCGATGCTGGCGCGATCGACCAGCCAGACGCCGCCGACCTTCTCAGCAGCGAGGGCGCCGGACGCAATCAGCGCCCGTACCCGCGACGGATGCACGCTCAACTCATCCGCAGCGGCGGAGACGGGTAGCAGATCAAGCATGCCTTATTTATAGCATCAATAATATGTTTTTGCTATTGGAGGTTTCTCCGCTAGTATTTAGAACTCGCGCCCGGTGCGACGCCAACCGTCGTTCAGCGCAAGTTGACCGAAGGACATCTCGATTGCGCCCGCCTCGGCGATCGAGTCGGCATCGATGGATATCGACACACGTAGGAGCGGACGCCAGGATCACTTCAGTTCCTTGGCGGAGCTGACGAGAGCCTCGTCACTGTAGACCCGCCAGCGAGGATCGACCTTGGCTCCCCGCCGGGGCGCTCGTCCGGGCTGCAGCGCCACCGCAGACTTGCGGCCGAGGTGCGGCTCCAGCTCGCTGGCGCCCGGAATCTCCAGCTTCTCCATGACGTATCCCAGCCGGCGGTTGAGTACGGGGCCGCCCATCTTGATGGCGTAAGCCACCAGCCGTTGTGGGTCAAGCGTGCCCTGGCGCGCGGCTTGGTCGAGCGCCGCGATCACGACCGGCATCGGTCCCGCCAAGTGAGGCGCGTCGAGCGAGTCCAAGAGCGTCTTCTCCAGGTCGGCGATCCATACCGCCGCCCCTCCCGCCGGGTCCGGCGCGAAGTCGGCGTAGACGAGCGTGGTCGTGAAGTCCCGATGCCCCATCCACTCCTGGAGCGTGCGCATCGGCACGCCGACGGCGGCCATCCGCGTGCCGAAGGTGTGGCGCAATGCCTTGCGCCTCATCACGTGCTCGACGTGGTGGACGTAGCGCTCGGCGGCCTCTCCGAACGTGATCCGTTCCTCGGGCGCGAGGATCTTGACGTCGCTCATCATCCGGCGCAGCGCCGCCTCGGCCTGCTTGCGCGTGAAGCCGTCACTCGAACCGACCGGTCTGACCGGCCCGAGCTTGCGCTTGACCTGCCGGTCGCCGATGCGCCACTTCCCATACCACGACCCGCGTTCCTCGACGATCGAGCCGGAGCCATAGGCGCGCTTTTCCCTGCGCTGCGTGCTCATCGGCTCGACCTCGACGTATCTCGCAAGCTGCTCACTGCATGACCTCCGATCGGGCGACCTGACCGCGATCGAGTGTAGGTGACGTTCGTCCCCGCGATGCCCAGAACAGGAGTCTCACCCCGTATGTGCGGGCCTTGCGAGCCAAAGTTGGCGCAATATCGCTCATCGCTCACGGCGCCAGACGGATGCGGGGTTCAACCCAAAAGGGACTGCGACCCGCCCGTCTCACTGCCTCCACCTCATACCACACGCCCAGCCGCCCCAGCACGACGCGATCCCCGTGATGCACGCAAGACGAAGGTGCCTGTACGACCATCTGCAGCAACTGCAAGACCTCCTCGAACGCACCGGGATCGACGCGCAGATCCCGATCGACGACGCGGCGGTGGCGGCCGTGGAGCGTTGAACAGCCCCCCTCGTGAGCGCCGCCGGGGGAGGGATTGCGACGGCGCTCACGACGAGGTCCGCTCGCTGATCGCGCCGTGGACCTCCCTCCCCCGCTGCGTCAATCGCCAGCCGTTCGGCCCTCCCTTGACATGGCCATCGGCGACGTTCTCGATCAGCCCGAGCCCCTGCAGCCGCCCCAACAGCTTCGATATCTGCCCCTGGTCGGTGATCCCCGCCCCGTCTGCCACCTGGCGGTTGGTTGGATGGGGTCTCCGCCCATCCTTCTCGGCGATCGCCTCAAGGACGCGGACGGTGCGGTAGGTGAGCCGCATCTCCAGCCCCCCGAGCGGGTTGGGATCGGCGCGATGGGCGCGGGCCGGGGCCTCGGGGACTGGTCGCGCAAGCTCCTTGCGTGCCGCCGCCGGCCCGAGGTAGGGAAGCACGACCATCGCCATCAGCGGTCCCGTGAGCACGACGAGCCGCCCGGGATCCTCCTGAAGGAGCCGCGAGTGAAGGACCGACAGAACCCCACCGACGATGCCCTCGGCCGTGAGGGGTGGCGGTTGTGAGCCGGACTTCGTCTCCTTGCCTGCCGTGTGCCCTTTGGGTATGCCCTTAAGGGCACCCCCTTCCTCTACAGCGGCGATCATTTGGGCGAGCACGCGCTCCCGGCGTTCGATCGCACAGGCGCCCGCCCCGAGCGACCCGACGATCAAGAGCCGGCCCGCACCACGCTCCACGTCAAGGAACGAGAGCAAACCGGTGAGAGCGCTCCTGATCCGTTCAGCCCAAGACGCGGAGGGGTCATACCCGTCGAGCGCGTACCGCGAGGCGCGCGCGATCCCATCGTCAAACGCGGCCAGGAAGCACTCCTCGCGGTCGCTGAACAGCTCGTAGAACGTGCGGCGGGAGACACCCGAGCGGGCTACGACGCGGGCGACCGTCACCTTCGAGGCGCCGTCCTCCGCGACCTCCTCCGCCATCGCCGCGAGTATCCGTGCGCGCTGGATCTCAGCGACGTGCCGGCGCCCAAACCCGTCTGCCTGCCCCTCCAGCGCGGGATCGTCAGCGGAGCCTTGTCGCCTGGGAGTCATCTGCCTGAGCACCTCGGTCGGCCGGGGAGAGATGCACGGAGCGCGGCGAAGGGACCGGTCCGGTGGGACTGAGAAGGTGTCTGGAAATAGAGGTTT
>PLYX01000096.1:7462-15824 GCA_003151895.1 Solirubrobacterales bacterium | reverse complement strand
AGCATCGCGTCCTTGCCGCCGAGCTCGACGGTCACCTCCTTCTCCTGTGACACGCACTCCCGCGCCACCGCCCGCCCGGTGGCGGGCGAGCCGGTGAACAGGAGCTTGTCCACGGGAGCTCTGGCTAGCTCCAGGCCCACGTCGGCGCCGCCATGGATGACACGCACAAGTCCCTCGGGCAGGCCGGCGCGCGCGAGCACACGCGCGATCCGCTCGCCCGCGAGGCAGGCGCGCAGCGCCGGCTTGAACACGACCCCGTTGCCCGCCAGCAGGGCTCCCGCGATCTGGCCGAGCGGTTGCGCGAACGGGGCGCTGCCGGCGCCGACCACGCCGACCACGCCGTAGGGCTCATATGCGATGCGGGCGCGCTTGGTCAAGGACAGCGAGCGGTGCACTCCGACGCGTTGGGGGCCGAGCACGCTCGCCCCGTCCTGCGCGACCCACTTCAGCGCATCGATCGCGACGAGCAGCTCCAGCGTGGCGACCTCCGTGCGTGGGCGGCCCTGCTCGCGGGCGATCGTCTCGCGCAGCTCGTCGAGCTCGTCGACGATCGCCTGAGCCATGCGGCGCATGTAGCGCGCCCGGTCCTCCAGGCGCAGAAGCGCCCACAGCGGCTGGACCTTGGCGACCTGGGCGACGACGTCAGCAACGTCGGATGGGGCCGTCGTGATGACGCTGCCAAGCACCTCGCCGGTTGCCGGGTCGAGCGCGGCGGCCGTGTGCGGCGCCGCCGGCGGATCGGCGGCGTTGGTTTCGATGGCGTCCAGGCTCATTTGAATACTTCAAGTTTTGCGAGAGGGTGCCGAGGAGGGTTGTCGAATCATGTGCTTGGTGGCACACATTACGAGACTCGCCGGGTTGCGAGGAGGAGGGACACCCCCATGAAGGAGGGCAGGCAAGTGCATAGGACGCTTCGGGCAGTGATGGGGATGTCGCTCGCGCTCGCCCTGACCGTGGGCCTGAACGCGTGCGGAAGCTCGTCCACGTCGTCGAAGAGCGGCGGCACGGTCACGGTGCTGATGGGCACCGCGCCGGACTCGCTCGACCCCGGGCTGGGGGCGACCACGCAGTCCTATGAGGCCACGTGGATCACCTACACCGGTCTCCTCACCTATGCGCACACCTCGGGCGAAGCCGGGACGAAGCTGATCCCGGGCCTGGCTGAGCGCCTGCCGACCGTCTCCGCAAACGGCAAGACCTACACGTTCACGCTGCGCAAGGGCCTGCACTACTCAAACGGCGCGTCCGTGAAGGCATCGGACTTCGCCTACACGATCCAGCGCGCGATCAAGCTGGGCTGGGGCAACAAGAGCTTTCTCACCGAAAACATCGTGGGCGGCGAAGAATTCGACAAGGGCAAGGCATCCTCGATCTCCGGCATCCAGACAGACGACGCGACCGGCTCGATCACGATCAAGCTCGTGGCGCCGTATGGCCCGTTTCTGAACGTGCTCGCCTTCCCGGCGGCCGGCCTCGTGCCGAGCGGCACGTCGATGAAGAGCCTCACGAACAGCCCGCCGCCGGGTGTCGGGCCGTATGAGATCGCGAGCGTCGTCCCGAACAAGTCGTTCTCGCTCGTGCGCAACCCGCACTTCTCGAGCAGCACGATCCCGGGCGTTCCGGCAGGGCACGTGGACGTGAACGTGAAGATCGCCTCCAACAACCAGAGCGAGGCCGAGCAGGTGCTCGGCAACACGGCCGACGTGTTCGACCACAACGACACGATCCCGCCGACGCTGCTCTCC
Source organism: Solirubrobacterales bacterium (assembly GCA_003151895.1). GTDB lineage: Bacteria > Actinomycetota > Thermoleophilia > Solirubrobacterales > Solirubrobacteraceae > Palsa-744. The sequence continues at coordinate 14,079 of PLYX01000096.1, read as the reverse complement.
CAGGTCGAAAGCCAGGCTTCGGGCCGTTTCGCGAAGGAGCCGACCGTCTCGGGCGAGTACTTCTTCCTGAACACGAAATCCAAGCCGTTCAACAACCCCCTGGTTCGCGAGGCCGTCAACTACGCAATCGACCGGCGCGCGCTGCAGCGCCTGGACAGCGGGATGCTCGACCCCGGGTGCTACTTCCTGCCGGTGGGCATGCCCGGCCACCCGACCTCATCCTGCCCCTACGGCGAACCCAACTCTGAAACCACGGCGGCCAACGCGACCAAGGCCAAGGAACTGGTGCGGCGGTCCGGTTTGGCCGGCACCGCCGTCACCGTGTGGGGCCAGTCGCGCAGCCCGCACAAGGAATTCGTCGATTACTACGCGAGCGTGCTCAACGAAATCGGCCTCAAAGCGACCGAGAAGATCGTCGCCGACGCGCAGTATTACGCGACGATCGGCAACCTCTCCACCAACCCGCAGACCGGTTGGCTGTCGTTCAGCCAGGACTTCCCCAACCCGATCGACTTCTACCAGCTGCTCGACGCAAAATCGATCCTGCCGACGGAAAACCACAACCCCAGCCAGGTGAACGACCCGCATATCCAAAGCGAAATCGCCTCGCTCGGGCCGGTGCCCTCCTCACAGCTCAGCTCGGTGGTCAGCCGCTGGCAGGCGCTCGACCAGTACACCGCGCAGAAGGCTTACATGGTGGTGTTCGGCTACGACGAGGTTCCGAAGTTCTTCTCCAACCGGATCAACTTCAGCGCGGCGATCTTCCACCCGGTGTATGGCAACGACTGGAGCTCGTTGCAGTTGAAGTGACGACCGACCCGGCGGTGATGATGAGGTTGTGAGAGCCGTCGCGCACAACAAGGTGGCGCTCGCGTTCGGGGCGCTGTTCGTGGCGATCGTCGTGTTGTGCCTGCTCGCGCCGGTGTACGCCCGCGACATCGCCCACACCGGCCCGAACGACAACCACATAACCGAGACGGTGAACGTCGGCGGCAAGCGGGTGGACGTCGTCTCGCCGATAGGCGTCCCGATCGGGCCGACCTGGAAAGAGCGCTTCCTGCTCGGCGCCGACTCCAACGGCCGCGACGTGGCGGTGAGGCTGCTCTACGGAGGACGCAACTCCCTGGAGATCGCGGCGATCGCCACGTTGATCACGATGGTGCTCGCGATCGTGCTGGGCACGCTCGCCGGCTACATGCGCGGCATCACCGACGGGGTGCTCTCGCGTGTGTTCGACCTCGTGTGGGCCTACCCGGCCGTGCTGCTCGGGGTGGCGCTCGGGGTGGCGCTCGCGGTCGGCGGGCTCGACCTCGGCGTGTTCACGCTGCACAGCGGCTCGCTGCTGCTGCCGGCGTTCGTGATCGGGATCGTGTTCTTCCCGTACGTCGCCAAGCCGTTGCGTGGCCACGCGCTGTCGCTGCGCGAGCGCGAGTTCGTCGACGCCGCACGGATAATGGGGTACCCACCCCCCCTCGGATCGGTGCGGATCATGGTGAGCGAGATCCTGCCCAACCTGACATCGAGCATCGTCGTGTTCGTGCCGTTGATCGTCGCCAACGCGATCCTGCTCGAGGCGGGGCTCTCCTATCTCGGCGCGGGCGTGCAGGCCCCGAACCCGTCGTGGGGCACGATGATCGCGGACGGCATCCGCCTGATCCCCGGGGCGATCCACCTCGTGCTCGTGCCCGGGATCATGCTCATGTTGACGGTGCTTTCGGTGAACGTGTTCGCCGATGGCGTGCGCGACGCGCTCGACCCCAAGGCGATCGTGAGGGGACGGCTGTGATGGCCGTCTTGCGGGCGCGCCGCCTGGCATCGCTCGTGGCATCGCTCGTGGCATCGCCATGGGGGCACTTGTAGATGGCGTGGTTTCTCGCACGGCGGCTGGCGTCGCTGGTGGCGGTGCTGTTCGCGATCACGGTGCTCACGTTCCTGATCTTTCAGGCGATCCCCAACGGCGATCCGGNNCGCCTCGCCACCCCTCAGCAGGTGCGGGACGTGCGCGTGCAATGGGGTTTTGACAAGCCGATCTACGTGCAATACGCGACGACGATGGAGAAGGTGCTCGACGGGAGCGTGATCTCCTACAGCCAGCAGATCAACGTCGAGCAGGAAATCGTGAGGGATCTGCCGCCGACGATCTCGCTGGCGATCGGAGCCGGGATCATCTGGCTCGTGCTCGGGGTGCTGTTCGGGCTGCTCAGCGCGGTGCACGCCGGACGCCTGCTCGATCGGGTGCTGACGGTGGTTGCGCTCACGGGCATCTCGATGCCCGTGTTCTTCCTCGGAGCGATCATGCTCTACTGGCTCGGCTACAGGTGGGGCGTGCTGCCGCTCGGCGGGTACGTGCCGCTCACGAGCGACCCGTGGGGCTGGTTCACGCACATGCTGATGCCGTGGGTCGCGCTGTCGATCGTGTCGATCGGCGTGTACTCGCGCGTGCTGCGCGCCAACGTGCTCGACGTGATGGGCGAGGACTACGTGCGCACAGCGCGGGCGAAGGGGCTGTCGGAGCGACGCGTGCTCATCCACCACGTGCTGCGCAACTCGCTGATGGGGATCGTCACGTTGTGGGGCCTTGACTTCGCATGGGTGATCGGCGGCGGCGCGATCCTCGTGGAGTCGGTGTTCAACCTCGGCGGTGTCGGTCAGTACGCGGCGCAGTCGATCGGTCGCCTGGACGTGCCGCCGGTGATGGTCATCACGATGCTGGTGGCGTGCGCGGTGGTCGTGCTCAGCGCGATCGTGGACGTCGTGTACGCCGTGCTCGACCCGCGGGTGAGGCTGTCTTGACCCCGCTGCTGGACGTGCGTGACCTGAGCGTGTCGTTCGCGACGGCCGGCGGCGTCGTGCGGGCGGTGGACGGCGTCTCGTTCGCGCTGCGGCGCGGTGAGGTGCTCGCGATCGTGGGCGAGTCGGGCTCGGGCAAGTCTGTGTGCGCGATGACGCTGATGGGGCTCACGCGCGGGCCGAACACGACGATCGCCGGCAGCGCCCGCCTTGAGGGCCGTGAGCTGATCGGGGCGTCCGAGACGGAATTGCGGCGAATCAGGGGCGCGCAGATGGCGATGGTCTTCCAGAATCCGCAGTCCTCGCTGAACCCGGTGCACCGCGTGGGCGACCAGATCGCCGAGCAGATTCGCGCGCACGAACCGTTCGTGTCGAAGGCGCAGGCGCTCGAGCGCGCGGGTGAGCTGATGGAGCGTGTCGGCATGGGGCGGGTGGGCATTAATCATCGTGAGCTGGTGCGCTCCTACCCGCACGAGCTGTCGGGTGGGATGCGCCAGCGCGTGATGATCGCGATGGCGCTTTCGCTGGGCGCGAAGGTGCTGCTCGCCGACGAGCCCACCACCGCGCTCGACGTGACCGTGCAGGCGCAGATCCTCGCGCAGCTGAAGCAGCTGCGCGAGCAGGAGCGGCTGAGCATCGTGCTCATCACCCACGACTTCGGCGTCGTCGCCGACATCGCCGACCGGATCGCGGTGATGCAGGCCGGGCGGATCGTCGAGCAGGGGACGGCGCGGGAGATCTTCCACGAGCCGAAGCACCCCTACACACGCGGTCTGCTGCAGGCGCTCGTGCCCCCCGCGGCGCGCCGTCCGGCGCGCACGCAGAACGAGCCGTTGCTTCCCACCGTCCCCCGTCCCCCCGACGACGAGCCTCTGCCACCCACTGCCCCCCGGCCCCTCTACGACGAGCCCCTGCTCGTCGTAGAGGAACTCAGGGTCAGCTATGCGGGGCGCGGTCGTCGCGCAGCGCCGATCGACGCGCTCGACGGCGTGTCGCTGACGGTCGGCGCGGGGGAAACGCTTGCCGTCGTCGGGGAGTCGGGCTGCGGCAAGACGACGCTGTTGCGCTCGATCGCACGCTTGATCGAGCCGACCGGCGGCGCCATCCGCCTGCAGGGGCAAGACCTCGCGCGCGCCCCCCGGCGCAAGCTGGCGTCGTTGCGCAGGGAGCTCGGCATGGTGTTCCAGGACCCTCAGGCATCGCTGAACCCGCGCAGGCGGGTCGGCGGGACGCTGGAGAGGGCGCTGCGCGCCCGCACCCTGAAGGGCATACCCATAGGGCACACGGCAAGCGGGCTCGGGCGTGCCGAGGCGCAACTCGGGGCTGCGCGGCTGCTGGAGCGGGTCGGCCTGAAGCCGGCGTACGCCACGCGCTTCCCGCACGAGCTCTCCGGCGGGGAGCGTCAGCGCATCGGGATCGCGCGCGCGCTGGCGGGCGAGCCGCGGCTGGTGCTGCTCGACGAGCCGGTGTCCTCGCTGGATGCCTCGATCCGGCGAGGAGTGATCGAACTGCTGGCCGAGCTTCAGGAGCAGCTCGGCTGCGGCTATGTGCTCGTATCGCACGACTTCACCACCGTCGAAGCGGTGGCCGACCGGATCGCCGTGATGCACGGGGGCAAGCTCGTCGAGCTGGGCGAGGCGCGCGACGTGCTCGAGCGGCCCGCGCACCCCTACACGCGGGAGCTGCTCGCCGCCTGCCCTCGCTTGCCCGGTGGCGTACGATCGGACACGTGGGCGGACAAGGAGACCTCGCGGGAGAAGGACGACTCGCCGCGGAGGGAGACCTCGCCGGAGATGCCACGAGGCTCCTTCAGCGCCTGATCCGCTTCGATACGGTCAACCCGCCAGGGAACGAGCGCGCGGCGATCGAGCACCTGCGGGCGATTCTCGCGGGCGCGGGCTTCCAGTGCGAGCTGCTCGGCGCGGCGCCGGAGCGCCCGAACCTCGTGGCGCGCTTGACTGGAGATTCCACCCACCCCGATCCCACCCACCCGGATCGGGACGGCCCGACGCTCTGCTACCTCGGCCACGTCGACACCGTGCTCGCGGACGCGAGCGAGTGGACACGCGACCCCTGGTCGGGCGACATCGCCGACGGCTGCGTGTGGGGACGGGGCTCGCTCGACATGAAGTCGCAGGTGGCGGCCGAGGTCGCCGCCGCGGCGGGGCTGGCGCGCGAAGGATGGCGTCCGGCACGCGGCGAGCTACTCGTGGTTGCCGTCGTCGACGAGGAGACAGGTGGAGAGCTGGGGGCGAAGTGGCTGTGCGAGACCCACCCCGAGAAGGTGCGCTGCGACATGCTCCTCAACGAGGGCGGCGGCCCCTCGTTCGAGCTCGACGGCCGGCGCTTCTACGGAGTTTGCTGCGCGGAGAAGGGCGTGTTCCGCTTCACCGTCACGACAGATGGGGCCGCCGCGCACGCTTCGATGCCGAAGCTGGGCGAGAACGCGCTCTTGAAGATGGCGCCCGTGCTGGAACGGTTCGCCGGCCGGCAGCCGACGCTTGCGCCGACCGCCGAGCCGCTCGCGTTTCTGCGCGGCATCGGCGAGGACGAGCACGATCCGGCCGCCGCGCTGAGGCGCCTGGGCGAAGCCGATCCACGACTGCTCCAGATGCTCGAGCCGATGTTTGGGGTGACGTTCGCGCCGACCAAGATCTCGGCGTCGGAGAAGCTCAACGTGATCCCCTCCAAAGCGGAGCTGCGGGTTGACTGCCGCGTGCCACCCGGCCTCGGAGAGCAGGAGGCCAGGCGCGCGATCGAGCAGGTGCTCGGCGGGCTCGACGGCCTGCGGATGGAGGTCACCGAGCGGGTGACGGACGGCCTTCCCATGGAGTTCGCCGAGCGGGTGACGGACGGCCTTCGCATCGAGTTCACCGAGCGGGTGACCGGCAATCGCTCGCCGATCGACTCGCCGCTGATGGACGCGCTCGGCGAGTGGGTCTCAGAGCGCGACCCGGGCGCCAAGACGGTACCCACGATCCTGCCCGGGTTCACCGACTCGCGCCACTTCCGCGCGGCCTTCGGAGAGTGCGTCGCCTACGGCTTCTTTCCGCAGCGCCACCAGTCGCTGCTTCAGACCCAGGCGCTGATCCACGCGCCCGACGAGCGCATCGATGTGCGCGACCTTGCCTTCGCGAGCGAGTTCTATCGCGACCTCGCGGTTCGCCTACTCGCGCCCTGACCTGACACCGCGCCGCGCCACGGCGCGCGACGGGGATGCGCCCTGACCCGACACCGCGCCGCGCGACGGCGCGCGACGGGGATGCGCCCTGACCCGACACCGCGCCGCGCGACGGCGCGCGACGGGGATGCGCCCGTCGTGCATAATGGTGAGGTGGAGCCAAGGATGGTGACGCTCGCGACGTCCTTCGTGCAGGACATCCAAGACTGGTCCTACCAGTGGTCCAGCGTCGTGATGATCCTGTTCTTCGTAGTGATCATCTACGTGATGTTGCGCATGCTGAAGGTGATGCCGCGGGTCAAGCCGCAGCAGATCAAGCCGTCCTCCAGCCAGTCGGTGGCCTGGAAGGACATCGCCGGCGTCGACGAGGCGAAGGCCGAGCTGCAGGAGATCGTCGAGTTCCTGCGCGACCCGAAGCAGTTCGAGGCGCTCGGCGCGAAGGTGCCGAAGGGCATCCTGCTGCACGGCCCGCCCGGGACGGGCAAGACGCTGCTCGCCAAGGCGGTCGCGCACGAGTCCGGCGCGCAGTTCTTCGCCCAATCGGCCGCCGCCTTCGTGGAGATGTTCGCGGGGTTGGGGGCGGCCCGCATCAGGCGGCTGTTCGCGATCGCGCGCAAGCAGGAGCCGGCGATCATCTTCATCGACG
>PLYX01000096.1:0-7341 GCA_003151895.1 Solirubrobacterales bacterium | reverse complement strand
ACATCTGCAACGAGGCGGCGATCTTCGCCGCGCGGCGCGGCGGGAAGAGCATCACCGACGCCGACTTCGACCATGCGCTCGAGCGGGTGATCGCCGGGGTGCAGTCCCACCGGGTTCTCAACGACCACGAGAAGCGAGTGGTGGCCCACCACGAGGCCGGCCACGCGCTCTGCGGCGAGCTGCTGCCGTCGGTCGATCGCGTGCACCGCATCTCGATCGTGCCGCGCGGGCGGGCGCTCGGCTACACGCTCAACCTGCCCGCCGAGGACCGCTACCTGAAGACGCGCGAGGAGCTGCTCGACTACATGACGGTGCTGCTCGGCGGGCGCGTGGCGGAGCAGATCGTGTTCGGCGCGATCACCACCGGCGCCTCCGACGACCTCAAGCGCGTGGCGGACATCGCGCACTCGATGGTCCACGACTACGCGATGGGCAGCGCCGGCGTGGGACGCACCCCCGACGGCGACGTGCGGCTGTCGGAGACCACGCTGCGCCTGCGCGACGAGGAGCGCAGAGATTTGATCGAGGAGGCGCGCAGGGCGGCGCGCCGGATGATCGTGAGCCATCGCGCGTATCTCGACGCGCTCGCGAGCGAGCTGCTCGAGAACGAGGTGCTCGACCGCGACGCGATCGAACGGATCATGACGGGCGTGCCGCGCCTTGAACGCCGCCCGGGCGTCGGACTGCGCGTCGTGGCAGCCGCCGTGCCCGAGGATTCGTAGACTCCCGGGAGTGTTCAACCGCATCGACCACATCGGCGTGGCCGTCGAGGACGTCGAGTCCGCGCTCGCGCTCTACCGGGACGCCTTCCAGATGGAGGTTGCCCACCGCGAGATCGTCGAGGAGCAGGGCGTCGAGGCCGTACTGCTCGACGTCGGCGAGAACCACGTCGAGCTGCTCGCGCCGCTCGCCGCCGACACGCCCGTCGGCAAGTTCCTCGCCAAGAAGGGCCCGGGACTGCACCACGTCGCCTACCAGGTGTCGGACATCGACGCCACGCTCGCCTCCTTGAAGGCGGCGGGCCTGCCGCTGATCGACGAGCAGGCGCGCGTCGGGATACGAGGCTCGCGCGTGGCGTTCATGCACCCGAAGGGCACCGACGGCGTGCTCACCGAGATCGTCGAGCCGGCTGCCGGGCTGGCTGGTCACTGATGCTTGCCGCGACCACCGAACGGGAGGACCGCTAATGCCCTTGCACCACAGACGCGTGAGCGTCGGCTTCCAGGGCGGCCAGGTGCTTGCCCTGCGCGTCACCGAGGAGCAGCTCGAAACGCTCTACAGGGCGCTCGGGGACGGCGGCTGGCACGAGCTCGAAACCGAGGAAGGGCCCGTGCGGCTCGACCTGGCCCAGGTCGTCTACGTTCGCAGCGAGGTCAACGATCGCGGCGTCGGCTTCGGCACGTAGCCGGCCGATGTCGTTGGACGAGGGTCTGCTGCGTCTGGCGCGCACGCGCGGGCACACGCCGGTGGCTGAGCGTGCGGTGGCGCGCTTCTCGATGCTTGGGGAGCACGCGGGTTTTTGGCTCGCGCTCGGGATGGCTGAGTCGCTGCTCTCGAACGGTGAGCGGCGTGCGCGTTGGCGGCGTTCGACGGCGGTGGTGGCGGGCACGTATGCGGCCAACACCGCGCTCAAGCTGGTCGTCCGGCGCGTGCGCCCCGAACTCCCCGGATTGCCGCCGCTCACAGGCACGCCGACGCGCCTGAGCTTTCCGAGCGCCCACTCCTCGACCTCGTTTGCGGCCGCGCTTGCATTCCGGCGTGCGGGTCTGCCCGCGGCGCCGCTGTATGCGCTGGCGGGCGGCCTGGCGCTGTCGCGGCTGTACCTCGGGGTGCACTATCCCTCCGACGTGCTGGCGGGCGCGCTGCTCGGACACGCCATCGCGGTCGCGTTCGGCCCGCGCGCGGACGCCGAAGTCGTCGGGTCGCAATCCGTCGGGTCGACCCTCGCAACCGCCCTATGAGCACGCGCATCGGCATCGTCGGCCTGCCCAACGCGGGCAAGTCCTCGCTGTTCAACGCGCTCACCAAGGCGGGCGTCGAGGCCGCCAACTACCCATTCACCACGATCGAGCCCAACGTGGCGGTGGTGCCCGTCCTCGACGAGCGGCTCGTCGAGGTGGCGCGCACGGTTGGCGCCTCGGAGATCGTGTGGGACACGATCGACTTCCACGACATCGCCGGCCTCGTCGCCGGCGCCCACAAAGGCGAAGGGCTCGGCAACCGCTTCCTCGCCAACATCCGCGAGACCCACGCGATCGTGCACGTCGTGAGAGCCCACACCGACGAGAGCGTCGTGCACCCCGAGGGCCGCGTCGACCCGCTTGCCGACATCGAAACGATCGAGACCGAGCTGGTGCTCGCCGATCTCGAGCAGGCCGAGCGCCGCGTCGATCGCGTCGCCAAGCAGGCCAAGAGCGGAGATCGTGTCGCGATCGCCGAGGAGGCATGGCTGCGCGAGGTGATCGGCGAACTGCAGTCCGGCCGGCCCGCGCGTGGCGTGCCCGCGCCCGAGGACGCCCCCAACGCGCTGCGCGACCTAGGCTCGCTCACCGCCAAGCCGGTGCTGTTCGTAGCGAACGTGGACGAGGGCTCCGAGGAGGTGCCGGAAGCCATCGCCGCGCACGCCGCCGCCCAGGGCGCGGGCGCGGTGGCCGTCTCCTCGCGGATCGAGTCTGAGCTCGCCGAGCTGGAGGACGAGGAAGCCGCCGCGATGCGCGAGTTGATCTGGACCCACCCACCCAGCGAATCGAGTCTTCAGCGGATCGTCAACGGCGCCTTCTCGCTGCTGCGCCTGATCGCGTTCTTCACCGCCGGCGAGGCCAAGCCCGCGCAATCGTGGCACCTGCGCGACGGTCTCACCGCCTGGCACGCCGCCGGGCAGATCCACAGCGACATCCAGAAGGGGTTCGTGCGCGCCGAGGTCGTCGGCTGGCGCGAGCTCGTCGACGCCGGCGGCTACTCCGGGGCGCGCGAGCGCGGCACCCTGCGCCTGGAGGGTCGCGACTACGTCATGCGCGACGGCGACGTCATCACCGTCAAGTTCACGCCGTAGGCGCCATGCCGGCATGGGCGTGGGCGGGTCGCTACGCCGGTCGCTCCAGATGCTGGGCGGGGCATCTTATGTTCATTTCACGCCCCATACACGAGTTGACTAAGTTGTTAGTCAGGTATGGTAGGCACTCAGAACGGGAACTATGCAGCGTGGGGCTCGACTCGCTCCAATCGCGCCGCCAAGCGTCTCATACCGATCTCCCTTGCCGCCGTCGCGCCCCCCGCGAAGTCGGTGGGTCGGTCGGGCGGGCGCTGCACGTCGATCTCCACGAGCGTCGCCACCCGCTTGAACGTGCGCAGCAACTCGGCGTTCTCGCGCAGGGTGGCCGCGATGCGCGGCCGTAGCGCGTCGTCGGTTCCAGCGTTCTCGCCGGCGTTCGCATCTGCGCCCTGTCGCTCCGCCTGCTCCAACAGAGCCTCCAGGGCGCCATACCGCCGCAGCAGCTCCGCCGCCGTCTTCGCTCCGATCCCAGGCGCCCCGGGGATCCCGTCGGAGGGGTCCCCCCGCAGGGCGATGAAATCGGGCACCCTTTCGGGCGCTACCGCATAGCGCCCGATCACCTGCTCCGGTCCGACCTCGGCGAAAACCCGGGCGGGCTCCAGATTCAAAACCGCCACCCTCTCATCGACCGCCTGGTAGAGGTCACGGTCCGCGGTGAGCAGCAACCCCCGCCCGCCCGCTTGCGACTCGACGCGGGCGTACGAGCCCATCGCGTCGTCGGCCTCCAGCTCCTCGGCGTTGGCCACCGTCCAGCCGAAGCTCGCGAGCAACCCGGGAGCGCGCGTCCACTGCTCGGCCAGCTCCGCCGGCATCGGGTCGCGGTGGGCGTGGTAGGGCGGATACAGCTCGACGCGGTAGCGCGCCTCCTCCGCCCCGAAGCACGCGACCACCGCGCGCGGCGCCTTCGCCTCGACCGCCGCCAGCAGCGCGTTCACCGTGCCGAGCAGCGCGTTCACCGGCCGTCCGTCGCTGCCCGTGATCGATTTCGGCAGCGCGAAGAAGGCGCGATAGAGCAGCCACGGCACGTCGGCGATCAGCAGCGGCGCAGGCATCCGCCGCAGAGTAAACGCCCCACCCACTCCGTCCATCCGAGGGAGCTCAGACCGCTACCCGGCCGACACGCCGCCCTGGCCGTTCACGCCGGCCGGTTGGGCCGGTTGCGCAGGCGCCAGCGCGGCTGTGGAGCCGTCTTCGCCGCTCACGTTCGCCGGCTGAGCCGCCGGCGTGGCCGCAGACCCGCCCGACCCGCTCACCTCGGCCGGCTGGGCCGCCAGCGCCGGCGTGGCGGTCGCCGGGCCGCTCGTGTCCGGCTCGGGGCGCAGTCCGTGCGAGTCCTTCACGCTGAAGTACGCCCACGTGTCATACAGCCCGAGTCGCGCCGCCAGTTCCGGTCCGCTCACGAGCGTGCGCCCCTTCGACCCGAGCACATACGCCGACACGATCCGCGGCGAGCTGCCTCGCTCGAGCACTTCGATGCCCTTGAACAACCCGTTCACGAGCCCGCTCAAACGGGACGCCGCGGAGCCGAAGGTCATCGTCACCGTCCAGCGGTGCAACGGTCCCATGTCGTACGGGTCTGCCACCCCCACGAGCCATGGCTCGGGAGTCGAGCCGAGGAACGAGTTCTGGACGCTCTCCGTGCGCCCGCCCGAGCCGGCGAAGAAGTAGGTGATCGCCGGCTGGCCGCCATACGTGACGATCTGGCCGGCGGTCGCGGCGACAGCCGCATTCGTGCGTGAAGTTTCAGCAGCTTTGCCGAGATACACCTGCGAGCGGTCGTCGGGGTACACGTCGAACTTCGAGCCGCCCGCATGCGCTGTGATCGCGTAGGTGCGGCTCGCCACCGCCTGCGCCTGCAGCGCCGCCATCGCCCAGCTCGCGGACACCTCGGCGGCCACCACACCGCGCACGTAAGTTTCGAGCGCGATGCGCTTCACCCCGCCCCGCAACAGCACCCTCACCACCGTGTTCGGCGGCGCCTGCCCGATCGCCGTGCCCGTGTAGTAGTGGCTCAGGATCGCCGTGTACGACCAACCGTGTTCTGCGTACCCGAGCGCCCCGTCCTGGCTCATGCCGACGCCGTGCCCGTCGCCCGCCCCGTCGATCACGAGCTCAGAGGCTCGCGCCACGCCCGCCTGCCTGCCCTCCGCCATGGAGGGTGCCCGTATGGGTGCTTGTGCCCATGCGGGTGTGCTCAGCAGCACGGCCGCCATCCCCGCGACGATCGATGCGCGTGTGAGAGGGACGCGGAGGCGGTGATAGGTTGATCTTGTGAGGAGCATCCGTGCTCAGAGCGTCGAAACCGTTCGGCCGGTCACGGTCTCGCGGTGTGTTACTGCCGTGAGTCTTGGTTCGGACGAATGCTGCTGGTGCTTGAGCGACGCACGATGACCGGCGCGTGAAGATGGCCCCATCACCCCACACCCTGAAGGGCGCCCCCCATGACGGGGCATACCCAAAGGGCACACGGCAAGCAGGCGAGCAGGCGGCTCTCGACCGGGTCCCGACGGGGCTCTACATCGGCGGGGAGTGGCGACCGGCCTCCTCCTCCGGCACGCTTGCCGTCGAGGATCCAGCCACCGGGGAGTCCCTCACCGAAGTCGCCGACGCGACGCCTGAGGACGCGCTCGCCGCGCTCGGCGCCGCGGCCAACGCGCAGGCCGCGTGGGCGGCCACCGCGCCGCGCGAGCGCGGGGAGATCCTGCGCCGCGCCTACGACCTGCTGCTCGCACGCGCCGACGAGCTCGCGCTGGTGATGACGCTCGAGATGGGCAAGGCGCTCGGCGAATCGCGCGCCGAGATCTCCTACGCCGCCGACTTCCTGCGCTGGTTCTCCGAGGAGGCCGTGCGCATTCACGGCCGCTACATGACCAACACCACCGGGGCGGGACGCATCCTCACGATGCGCCAGCCCGTTGGGCCGTGCGTGTTTGTGACACCGTGGAACTTCCCCACCGCGATGGGCACGCGCAAGATCGCCCCCGCCATCGCCGCCGGCTGCACGATGGTCGTCAAGCCCGCCCAGCAAACTCCGCTGTCGATGCTCGCGCTCGCCGGCGTGCTGGAGGAGGCGGGCCTGCCGGGGGGCGTGCTCAACGTGATCACCGCCAAGCACTCCGGCGCCGTGATCGAGCCGCTCCTGAAGGACCCGCGCACGCGCAAGCTCTCGTTCACCGGCTCCACCGAGGTTGGCCGCACGCTGATCGCGCAGTCCGCCGAGCAGATCCTGCGCGTGTCGATGGAGCTGGGCGGCAACGCCCCGTTCATCGTGTTCGAGGACGCCGACCTCGACGCCGCCGTGGAGGGCGCCCTGACCGCGAAGTTGCGCAACGTAGGCGAGGCATGCACCGCCGCCAACCGCTTCCACGTGCACGAGTCGATCGCCGATGAGTTCGCTCGGCGGATGGCCGCGCGGATGGCCACGCTGAAGGTGGGTCGCGGCACCGAGCCGGACGTCGACGTCGGGCCGCTGATCGACGATCGTCAGCGCGCCATCGTGGGCGAGCTCGTGGAGGACGCCGTTGCTCGAGGAGCCAAGCTGCTCACCGGCGGCGAGCCATTGTCGGGGCCCGCCCACCCCGGCTACTTCTTCGCCCCCACCGTGCTCGCCGACGTGCCCGCCGATGCGCGTGCCCTGCGCGAGGAGATCTTCGGCCCGGTGGCTCCCGTAACCGCGTTCTCGACCGAGGAGCAGGCGGTGAGCGCGGCCAACGCCACCGAATACGGGCTCGTCGCGTACCTCTACACGCGCGACCTCGCTCGCACATTTCGTGTAGCCGAGGCCATCGACGCCGGGATGGTGGGCGTCAACCAGGGCATCGTCTCCAACCCCGCCGCCCCCTTCGGGGGCGTCAAGCAGTCCGGGTTCGGGCGCGAGGGCGGATTCGAGGGCATCGGGGAGTACCTCGAGACGAAGTACGTAGCGCTGGCGGTATAGCCCCAAGATCCGCGTCGATTCGCCTAGCCCGGCTCCGGGCGCTCAAGCGAACGGCGATTGCGGCCGAATAGACGAAGAGCGGAAGAACGGAGTGCTTTTCGTGCGTGGAGTCACAAATGTTGGCTTGCAACGGTCCGCCCCACGCAGGGTGGCGTCGGCGCACGGCCTCGCCACGAGCGCCTCGCCACGGCCGGCCGCGGTCGAGAATGGCTCCCAGCCGCACAAGCTGCGGGCGCTGCTTGGCGGCTCCGCGGGTGAGCGCTCGCACCCGGACGGTCCCGGTCCCGCCACCCCCGAGGGCCGGCGTCCGCGCCGGCGTCCGCCGTGGCAGAGGGCGCCGCTCGCGGCCCTG
>PLYX01000225.1 GCA_003151895.1 Solirubrobacterales bacterium | reverse complement strand
TGGGCTGCTACATCCGCCGCAAGGTGAGGTTCATGGCCAAGTCGCAGTTGTTCAGCGGGCCGATGCAGTTCATCTACACCCACGGCGGGGTGTTCCCGGTGCGCCGCGGGGCACGCGACGAAGAGATGTTTGTGACGGCCAAAGCGATCCTCGCCCGCGGCGGCGCGATCACGATGTACTGCGAGGGCGGGCGCTCGCGCGACGGCAAACTCGCCGATCACGCCAAGGCTGGCATCGGGCGTCTGGCCCTGGAAAGCGGCGCGCCGATCGTGCCGATCGCGATCCACGGTTCGAGTCGCATCCGCAACTGGAAGCGCCTGCAGTTCCCGAAGGTGACGATCCAGTACGGGGATCCGATCCGCTGGGAGCCGATCGAGAACGCCACGCGCGAGCAGCAGCAGGCGGTTGCCGAAGAGGTGCTCACGGAGATCAAGGGCCTGTACGGTGGCCTGGAGCAGCACGGCCGCAAGGGGATGCTGCGCAGGGCGCGTGAGCAGCGCCGGGCCGAGCGCCGCGCCCGGCCGAAGGCCAAGGGCGCGGCGACAGCCTGACGTTTAGGAGGTCATCCCGACGAACTGCCCCCCGGTGATGTTGAGGATCTGGCCGTGCACGTAGTTGGACCACGGCGAGCACAGGAAGAACACGCCGCCCGCGGCCTCCTCTGGCGTGCCGGGGCGACCGAGCGGGATCAGCATCGAGGCCATCTGGCGCAGCTGCTCGGGGATGCCGAGCTGCACCTTCTCGCCGCCGATCTCCATCGTGTTCTCCTCGACCTTGGCGGCCGTGAGGCGCGTCTCGATGAAGCCGAAGGCGACCGCGTTGACGTTGACCTTGAACTGACCCCACTCCTTCGCCAGGGTCTTGGTCAGACCGGTGACTCCGGCCTTGGCCGACGAGTAGTTGGCCTGCCCGGCGTTGCCCATCGTGCCGGAGATCGAGGAGACGTTGACGACCTTGCGGAACACCTCCTTGCCCTCCTCGCGCTCCTTCTTGGCGGGCTCGCGCAGGTGCGGGGCGGCCGCGCGGATCACCTTGAAGGGGACGATCAGGTGGATGTCGAGCATCGCCTGGAAGTGCTCGTCGGACATCTTGTGGATCGGCGCGTCGATCGTGTAGCCGGCGTTGTTGACGATGATGTCGATCTTCCCGAACGAGTCGATCGCCTTCTGCACGAGCTGCTCGGGGGCGTCGCCCTTCGTCAGGTCGCCCGAGAACACGGCGGTTTCGCCCGAGATCTCCTTTGATGCCTGCTCGGCGACGTCGCCGTCGAGGTCGTTGATGAGGACCTGCGCTCCCTGTGAGGCGAGCAGCTCAGCCGTGGCGCGGCCGATGCCGCGCGCCGAGCCCGTCACGATCGCGGACTTGCCGTCGAGTACTCCCATAGCGTTCGCTTCTCCTTGTAGTGGTCGGTCGCCGGAGGTTATCCGTCCCGAGGAGGAGCGTGCTCGGCCGCCGCGGAGCGGTGCGGCTTCAGCCGGCGACGATCGTGCCGAAGTCCTGCGTGTACATCCCGCCGGCCTGACCGCTCGACATCGAGCGTGGCAGGTCGGAGCCGATCCCGATGCCGGTGTAGCGGTAGGAGCGGTTGAGGATGTTGGCGCGGTGGCCGGGGGAGGCCATCCACGCCTTCACGATGGCGTTGGGCGTGCCGAGCCAGAGTGTGCCCCAGGCGATGTTCTCGCCGAGCGTGTAGCCGACGTTGCCGTTCGGGATGAAGCCGCTCGCCTGGATGCGCATGAGCAGCGTCTGGCCGCCGGGGCTGACGTGTTCGAAGTAGTTGAGGGCATCCATGTCGCGGGAGTGGACGGCGGCGGCGCTCGACAGGCGCGCGTCTTCGATCAGAGCCGGCTCGCCGAAGCGGGCGCGTTCGTCGTTGACGAGGCACAGCGTGGCGGCGGCGGCGCTTTCGATGTTGTCCGGCTTGGGCGTGAGGTTGGCGTCCGGGCAGTCGCGGGAGGCGGTGGCGGGACGGGAGTGGCGCACAGGGCGCTTGCGCGCATGGCTCACGGTGCGTTTGTGCTTGTGCTTATTGCACACGGGGCGCTTGTGCTTGTGCTTGTTGCACACAGGGCGCTTGTGCTTGCGGGCCCGGTGCTTGTTGCGTGAGCGCGGGTGCTTGGCCTTCTTGTGCGCGCGGCGATGGATCGTCTGATGACGAACGTGGACCGTTCCACGGGTCGTGGCGCCTGCCGTGGCGGGCAGCGCCAGCAGCAGCGCCGCGGCAAGCGCGATGAGGAGGGGAAGGCAGCGGCTCACGCTTCCTACATCGGCAGGAACGCCGCCGAGTGTGAGCCCCGCGCCGGTGATTGGTACGGATGTTGTCGGGGCCCGTCCCCACGGCAGGCCGAGCTGGGCCGAGAATATCTCGCTCAGGGGCTTGACAACAGCTGGAGAGTCGGGTATAAAGGAGCCATGTCTTGGCATCCCACCCGGGATGCGGGGCGAAATAAGGTCGGGTTTGGGTTGGCCCTGTGGCCGGCATCAAACGTTTAGACAGGGACCTTGGGAGAGGGACCGGGTCGCAACGAGAGGGAGTTGTAGTTCGCGTGAGTTCTTTGGGGATCAACGTGTTGGAGAGTCCGTGTGCCGCTGGAGCGTCCGTAACAAGACGTGTCAGCGTCGCTGACACGTCTCTCTCTCTCTCTCTCTCTCTCTCTGGGATTGCCGGCGCCTAAGCGCTAGGCCCCACCGCCGCGGAAGCGCCTCGCGGCTCGCCGGATTTAGGGCCCGCCCTCCCCGGCTTGGTCACTCGCGCGCCCATATGGGCGCGTCCAACTTCTTGTTCTTCTGCTGTCGCGGGCTGTGTGCCCGCGGCGGCTTTGCCTGCCCGCACATCGTGCGGGTGCTGCCCGGGCTCGGGCAGGTCTTGTTGTCCGGGTCTCTTTGAGGAGGGGATGTGAACGTGGGTGCTCATCGGTCTGTGTTGAGGAGTGTGGTCCGGGTGTGTGGCTTGCTCGCGGTTGCCTCGGTCTGTCTGCTGCTCGCGTGTATCGCCTCTCTGGGTCTGGGCGCGGCTCCCGCGGGGGCAGCGCTGCTCGCACAGTTCGGCAGCGAAGGCGAAGGCGCCGGCCAGTTCGCTGGGCCCAACGGGACCGCGATCGACCAGGGCAGCGGCGATGTCTATGTTGCCGACGCGATAAACAATCGCGTGGACAAGTTCGGTTCACACGGCGAATTCCTGCTCGCCTGGGGCTGGGGTGTGGCCACCGGCGCCTCCGAAGCTCAGACGTGCGGACCCGAAGCCGCCCCGCCGACAACGACCTGCCGGGCGGGTCTCGAAGGCGCGGGTGCGGGCCAGTTCGCATTTTACTCGGCCGACGGTGTGGCGGTTGACAACTCACTGGGCCTCTCGCAAGGGGACGTGTATGTCGAGGACCTGCGCAACCATCGCATCGAGAAGTTCAAGCCGAATGGCGAATTCGTGCTGACGTTCGGCGGCGAAGTGAACAAGGCGACGAAAGGCGACGTGTGCCTCGCCGGTGAAGAATGCCAGGCGGGCGTGGAAGTCGAAGAAGGCAAACCCGTTCCGGGCGCCTTCGAGCGGCTCTCCCCAAGAGCTGTAACGGTGGGTCCGACCGGCAGTGTGTACGTGGGCGACATCGAACGTGTGCAGAGGTTCAGCGAAGGCGGCGTCTACGCGGCCACGACGCCGCTTCCCGGCGATTATTACATCGAGGGGCTGGCTGTCGACGCCGCGGAAGACATCTACGTCGATAGCGAACCGGCCACAGGCGTACGCAAGTACGACAGCGCGGGCACCGAACTCGGCGGACCGCGCGATCCCTCGGCGTCGTCAGGCTACTACACGACAATTGCGCTCGGCGCTTCCGGAGAACTGTTCGTCACGAATACGTACGCGAACGAAGGTCACGTGTCTGAGTACACGTCGGCGGGCGCACAGGTCTCGAACTTTGCCGTCGAAGGCGCCGGCGAAGAAAGCGTAGAAGGTCTGGGTTTCAGCGCGAACGCCAAAGCCTTGTACCTGCTCTACCGAGCGTCGGTGCGAGCGACAGGGCTGCCGGCCCCGGGCCCGGAGGTCCGGGCCGGGGGCGAGTCGGCCAGCGAAATTCTGCCGACCGACGTGACGCTGAACGCGCGGGTCGATCCGGAGGGCGCGGAAACCACTATCCATTTCGAATATGGCGAAACCGAAGCATATAGTGAAGGCACCTCCCCGCAGGCGCTGAGCGGCGGGTCTTTCGAAGACCAGACGGCAAGCGCCCCGTTGAGCAAACTCAAGCCGCGCACCACCTACCACTTCAGGGTGGTCGCCACCAGTGAATGCGAACCGATCGAACACCCTGGTCGTATCTGCACGGCAGACGGGGGAGACGAGACGTTTACGACCCTGCCGGCGGTGTCGATCGAAGCGGAGTCGGTCTCGCAGGTCAGCTCGACGGCTGCGACGCTCGAAGCCGAATTGAACGGCCACAGCCGCTTCACCGAATATCGCTTCGAATATGGCCGGACGAGTAAATACGAAACGAGCATCCCCGTCCCCGACGGTTCCGCCGGGGCGGGCGGCGGCGTGGTCCCCGTGAGCGCGCTGGTGGAGGGCCTTGCGCCGGACACCACCTATCACTATCGCGTGGTTGCGCGCAATGCGGCGGGAACCTCCGAAGGGCAGGACGAGACCTTCACCACCCAAGGCGCCGCCACCGAAGTCAGGCAGCCCGACGATCGTTCCTGGGAGATGGTCTCCCCGCCGCAGAAGGAAGGCGTGCGACTCGAAGCGTTCGGCATCGGCCTTGGCACCGAAGGCGGTCTGGTCCAGGCGGCCGAAGACGGCAACGGGCTCACCTACATCGCCAAGGCGCCGATCGAGGCCAACCCCCCCGGCAACAGGTCGCTCTCCTACCAGCAGCTGCTCGCCACGCACACGCCGGGCGGCTGGAGCACCGAGGACATCTCGACCCCCAACGAATCCGTGGCGGGCGTCGACGTCCTCTCCGAGTACAGCTTCTTCTCGCCGGACCTCTCGCGCGCCCTGGTCGAACCGGAAGGCGACACCCCGCTATCGAGCGCGACCTCGGAATGGTCGCCATATGTGCGCCAGCCCAATGGCGAATACCTCCCGCTGATCAGCGGCTGTCCGCCGGTGGGCGAACCATGCGCGCCGGGCGTCGCCGAACACGCAGACGTGCCGCCGGGCACAAAGTTCGGGCCGCAGGGCGCCTATGGAGGAGGCCAGTCGTCTACGGGTGGTGTGAAGTTCGTGAGCGCGACCGCCGACTTCAGCCGCGTGCTGCTGACTTCCACGCAATCACTGGTGGCGGGCTTTCCAACCGGCGGGAACACTGCGATCTATGAGTGGCGTCAGGGCGCGCCGCTGCAGCCGGTCAGCGTGCTGCCCGGCGGGGAATCGGCAGCCTCCGAAGGAGGCGCCCAGGTTGGATTCGTCAAGAGCGGGAACACGCCCGCCGTCAGGCACGCCCTCTCGGCCGATGGTCAACGTGTCTTCTTCTCGACGACACCGAGCGGCTCAGAACGCCATCTGTATATGCGTGACATCGAAAGGGGCAAGACGCTGCAGCTGGACACACCCGAAGCAGGCGCCCAGGGGGGCTCAGGCGAAGCTGACTTTCAGGACGCGAGCAGCGACGGCTCAAAGGTGTTCTTCACCGATACCGCACGGCTGACCGTCGACGCCACGAGCCGCAGCATCTATCCGGAAGCAGCCGACCTCTACATGTGCGAAATCGGCGAAGAAGCGGGCCAGCCGACCTGCCGGTTGAAGGATCTGACCGTCGATCACAACGCCGGCGAATCGGCGAACGTCCAGGGGACGGTGGTTGGCGCCGGCGAAGACGGCCGCCATGTCTACTTCGTCGCCGACGGCGTCCTGGCTCCCGGCGCGAAAACCGGAGGGTGCGAAGCCGCGGTGGAACAGTCGCCCACGGTCACGTGCAATCTCTATGTGACCGACACGGTGACCGGCGAAACGAAGCTGATCGCGACGCTCTCCGAGCTCGACGCTCTTGCGTGGGAAGCCGGCAGCTTCCACGATGAGCTCGACCGGCTGGCCGCGAGGGTCTCTGCGAGTGGGCGCTATCTCGCGTTCATGTCGGAGCGAAGCCTCACGGGGTACGACAATCGCGATGCTCTGAGCGGTGCTCGCGACGAGGAGGTCTACGAGTACGACGCGGCCTCCGGGCGACTGGCATGCGTGTCCTGCGATCCGACGGACGCGCGCCCGTCAGGAATGCTCGACCACGAAGAGGTTGAACACAACGCGAAAGGCGAACAGGAAGTCTTCACCAGTCCGCTCGTCGACAACCCAAAACTGTGGCAGGGACACTGGTTGGCGGGCTCGATTCTCGGCTACGTCTCGGCGGGCAGCCAGGTTCTCTATCAGCCGCGCTATCTGGACGACAACGGCCGCCTGTTCTTTAACAGCCCTGTCGGCCTCGTGCCTCAGGACGCCAACGGTAAGGAGGACGTGTACGAGTTCGAGCCCGCCGGCGTCGGCAGCTGCACGAATTCGACCGCTACCGGCACTCAGATCTACGTGAACGAAGTGGCGGGCAGCCCGGTGGAAGGCTGCATCGGCCTGATCTCTTCCGGCACCTCGAGCGAAGAATCGGCTTTCCTGGACGCGAGCGGCAAGGGTCAGGGCGGCGAAGAAGGCCAAGACGTGTTCTTCATGACCGCGGCGAAGCTCTCTGGCGCGGACGTGGACGGCGCGATGGACGTCTATGACGCGCACACCTGTTCCTCCGCGTCGCCCTGCCCACCGGCAGCGGGGCCGGTGGCGCCCGCATGCACCACGGCGGAGTCGTGCAGGGCCGCTTCCCCGCCCCAGCCGGCGATCTACGGCGCTCCCTCGAGCGAGACGTTCAGCGGGGCGGGGAATCTGCCGGCCGCGCCCCTTCATTCCGCAGTCGTCAAGCGAGCGGTCAAATGCGCCAGGGGCAAGCAGCTGAGCCACGGGGGGTGCGTCAGGAAGGGCAAGAAGAAAAAGCAGAAGAGAACACACAGAAGCAAGTCGAGGACCGCCACGAGGGCGAGCCGCAACAGGAGGGGGAAGTAGATGCGACGAGTAATGATCCCGTTTGCTGCGGGCTTCGCTGCGCTGCTCGGTGTGCTCGCGATTGGAGCGCCTGGCGCGTTTGCACAGTCACCGTGGTGGCACCTGAGCTCGAACAGCAGGCCCTCGACACTGCCGCGCGGAGGAGAAGGAACAATCCTGCTGCAGGTGTTGAACGTAGGCGATGGGACGACGTCTGGACCGATTACTGTTACCGACAGGCTGCCGGCGGAGGTCACCGTTCAGCGGGTCGAAGTCAAACCCGGAGAACCGGAACCGAAGGTTAGCTTCAAGCTGAACGCCAGCAACATGGGAGCCGAAGAAGAAGGACGCTTTTTCGGGTCCGGTCTAGGTCCCCAGGAAGCGCTGGGCTCCTTTCACGCGTGCAGCGAACCGGCGCCGCGCGAAATCAAGTGCACCTATGAAGAATATTATCAAGGCCTTCACGCCGATCTTGAACCTTACGAGGACCTCGAACTCGGTATTGCGGTGAAGATCGACGCCGGCTCTGCTCCGAGCGGCGAAAGCAGCGCGCAAGTGAGCGGCGGCTCAGCCCCGGTGGCCAGTCTCAAACAGCCGCTGCCCACAGCCGCGGCGTCCCCAGCGTTCGGCATAGAAGCCTTCTCGATGATCCCTGAAGCAGAAGGCGGCGCGGTCGACGCGCAGGCTGGCTCGCATCCGTTTCAGCTAACCGTCTCGCTTGCGACCAACCAGAACGCCGATCCGCTGACGCCGCCGGCGTTGACCAAGGATCTGCGCTTCAACCTGCCGACGGGGTTCGTGGGCAACCCGACTCCGCTGCCGCAGTGCTCGGAAAAGGACTTCGTGACGCTCCGCGGGGGTCTCGCGGACCTGTGTCCGACGGATACGGCGATCGGGGTGGCGACGTTCTCATTCGACGAACCGAAATTCGGCGGTGAGCAGACCGCCTCCGTTCCGTTGTTCAACCTCGTCCCGGCGCGCGGCGAACCGGCGCGCTTCGGCTTCGAGTATGTCGGCGTTCCCGTCGAGATCAAAACCTCTGTGCGCACCGGCTCTGACTACGGTGTGACGGCGAGCGTGAGCAACATCACCCAGCTCGCCAATTTCCAGTCGGAGACCGTGACCTTCTGGGGCGTGCCGGAAGCGGCCAGTCACGACTCCGCACGCGGCTGGGGTTGCTTCTACGCCAGGTATGACCAAGCAAGCCTCGGGTCGTGCTCCCACTCCGAAGTGCCCAATCCGCCGCCGTTCCTGACGCTGCCGACCTCGTGCGCAAAGCCGTGGTTGGCGACCCTGGAAGGCGATTCATGGCCGACGAAAGCAGACCCGGGCGGCCTGCCGATCCCCAGTACCTCCTACTCCTTGGCCGACAGCTCCGGTCGTGCGGTGGGGATCGAGGGCTGCAATCAGCTGCCGTTCCGCTCGTCGATCGAAGCCTCACCCGACGTGCAGGAGGGTAGTAGCCCGAGCGGTTTGAAGGTTGACGTGCATGTGCCCCAGGAAGTCAGCGAAAATCCTCTGGGCCTGGCGAGCTCGAGCGTGAAGGACATCACGGTGACGCTGCCCGAAGGTGTGGCGCTCAACCCGGCCGGCGGCGGAGGGCTCGAAGCATGCTCCAATTCGCAGGTGGGCTACCTCCCGGGCGAAAGCAACCCTCCCGAAGAACTGCACTTCACGCCGAGTCTGGTTCAACCGTTCTGCCCTGACGCGTCGAAGATCGGAACCGCGAAGATCAAGACGCCGCTGCTACCCAACCCGCTGGAAGGCTCTGTGTATCTGGCGACCCAGGAAGAAAACCCCTTCGGCTCGCTCATAGCAATGTACATAGTCGCCGAAGACCCGATCGACGGAGTGCTCGTGAAGCTCCCCGGCGAGGTGTCGCTGAACCAGCAGACGGGCCAGATCACAACGACGTTCAACGATAACCCGGAGTTGCCCTTCGAAGATGCGGAACTGCATTTCTTCGGTGGTGAACGCGCCCCGCTGGGGACGCCGGCTCATTGCGGCGTGTACACGACGCAGGCGTCGTTCGCGCCGTGGTCGGGTAACGAAGCGGTGGCCAGCACGTCGAGCTTTGAAGTCAAGACCGGGCCGAACGGCGCCCCCTGTCCCGGCGCCGCCTTGCCATTCAGCCCGTCCTTGACGGCAGGCACCACGAGCATTCAGGCGGGCGGTTTGTCGCCGTTTACGATGACGATGAGTCGCGAAGACGGCGAGCAGAGTTTGCAGGCGATCAGCCTGCACATGCCGCCCGGTCTGTCGGGGCTGTTGACCGGCGTCGAACTCTGCCAGGAACCCCAGGCGGACGAGGGCCTGTGCGGCTCGCGCAGCCTGATCGGCGAAACGATTGTCAGTGTTGGTCTGGGCGGCGACCCGTTCAGCGTGAAGGGCGGACGGGTTTATCTGACTGGGCCCTACAAGGGCGCGCCGTTCGGGCTGTCGATCGTCAATCCGGCTAAGGCAGGGCCGTTCGACCTGGAGAAGAACACACCATGTGACTGCGTAGTTGTGCGCGCCAAGATCGAAGTTGACCCCGTGACGGCTGCGCTCACGGTCACAAGCGACGATGAGGGTTCCCACGGGATACCTACGGTGATCGACGGTATTCCGCTCGAGATCCAGCACGTGAACGTGACGATCAACCGTCCCGGGTTCACCTTCAATCCGACCAATTGCAACCCGATGGCGATCACGGGCAGTCTCAGCAGCGCCGAAGGGGGCTCCGCGGCTCTATCGGAGCCGTTTCAGGCCACCAACTGCGCGACGTTGGGCTTCAAACCGCAGTTCAGCGTCTCCACGTCTGGCAAGACGTCCAGGGCGAATGGCGCGAGCTTGCACGTCAAGCTCGTCTATCCGAAAACGCCGTTCGGCAGCCAGGCGAACATCAAGTCGGTCAAGGTGGACCTGCCGAAGCAGTTGCCGTCCCGCTTGACGACGTTGCAGAAGGCGTGTGTTGACAGCGTGTTCAACGCGAACCCGGCGGCGTGCCCGGTGGCTTCGCGGATCGGGACGGCGAAGGCGACGACGCCGCTCGTCCCGGTGCCGCTCGAAGGTCCCGTGTACTTCGTATCCCATGGTGGCGCGAAGTTCCCCGAACTGGTCGTCGTGATCTCCGGTTACGGCGTGACCGTCGATTTGCACTCGGAAACGTTCATCAACAAAGCCGGGATCACGAGCAGCACGTTCCGCACGATCCCCGACGCGCCCGTCGGCAGCTTCGAACTGACGCTGCCGGAGGGCAAGTACTCCGCCCTGGCCGCGAACGGGAACCTGTGCAAGTCAAAGCTCGCGATGCCGACCTCGTTCGTCGCGCAGAACGGCGCCGTCATCAAGCAGTCCACGCCGATCGGCGTGACGGGCTGCCCCAAGAAGCACAAGGCGAAGGCGAAGAGCAAGACGAAAAAGAAGAAATGAGATGGCTGGCGGACGACGAGGGTCCCCCGATGAAGTAGAGCCGTCGGGCCTGGCGCGCCCCGGCCGCGACGGGCTCCCCCATCCGGGGACAGGTGGGCGCGAGCCCCCGTTCGGGGACAGGCAGGTCGCCGAGATCCAAAGGGCACGGATGCTCGCGGCGATGGTCGAGGAGGTCGCCGAGCGCGGGGCTTCCAATGTCACCGTTGCGGACGTGGTTGCCCGTTCGGGCGTCTCACGCCGCACGTTCTACGAACTGTTCGGCAACCGCGAAGATTGTTTTCTCGCAGCGTTCGATGACGCGATCGGGCGCCTTGGTCGTGAGGTCGTTGCGGCGTATGGGGGTGGCGGGCGCTGGCGTGAGCGGGTCCGCGCGGGGTTGATCGCGGGATTGTGCGTGCTTGACAGCGACCTGCGGCTGGCTCGTCTTTTGATCGTCGAGTCGCTTGGCGCGGGCCCCAAGGCGTTGGAGCGACGCTCGCGCGTGCTTGCGGGGCTGATCGCGGCGGTCGACGAGGGCCTGGGAGAGGTCAAGTCGGGGTCTGAGCCGACGCCGTTGACGGCGGAGGGTGTGGTGGGCGCCGTCCTTGCGGTCCTGCATGGGCGGCTGCTGGAAGGTGACCCTGGACCGCTGGTTGAGCTGGCGAACCCGCTGATGGGGATGATCGTGCTGCCGTACCTCGGACCGGTCGCGGCACGCAGAGAGCTGGAGCGCCCCATTCCCAAGGCTCCCGCGCGCACACATCCGGCCAGCGGCGATCCGCTGCGCGAGCTTCAGATGCGGCTCACCTACAGGACGATCAGGGTGCTGATGGCGGTCGCGGCCAATCCGGGCTCCTCGAACCGCACGGTCGCGGACGGCGCCGGGATCGGGGATCAGGGTCAGATCTCCAAGCTGCTCGCGCGGCTGAACGGTCTCTGTCTGATCGAGCAGACGCGACGCGGGCCGGCCCGTGGAGGCCCGAACGCGTGGGCGTTGACGGCGAAGGGCCGCGAAGTCCACGGCGCGATCAGCGCCCAGACCAGCTCCTCCTGACACACACCCAGCTGGCTGAGCTCAGCACCCCGCTCAGCGTTACAACCCCAGCAGCCGCCCCAAGATCTCCCGCATGATCTCGTCGCTGCCCCCGCCGATCGGCCCGAGCCGCGCGTCGCGGGCGGCTCGCTGGGCCCAGTGCTCGCCCATGTAGCCCATGCCGCCGTGGATTTGCAGGCACTCGTCCATCAGCTCGAAGGCGGCGCGCTGGGTGAGCAGCTTGGCCATCGTGACCTCCTTCAGCGGTTCCTCCCCCGCGACGAAGCGGCGCAGGGCGTCGTAGGTGACGCAGCGCGCGGTGTAGGCGCTCGTGGCGAGGTCGGCGAGCTTGTGGCGGATCACCTGGTGCTTTGAGATGGGGCGGCCGAACGCGGTGCGCTCGCGCGCGTACTCTGCCGTGCGTTCGTAGGCCAGTTGCATCGCGCCCACCGTTCCAAGCGCCATCGCGAGGCGCTCCCACTGGAAGTTGGCCATGATCAGCTTGAAGCCCCCGTGCAGCTCGCCGAGCAGGTTATTCGCGGGAACGAACACATCCTCAAAAGAAATAATGGCGGTGTCCGACGCGTGCCAGCCGAGCTTCTCGAGCTTCGCGCTCGTCACGCCCTCGCCGCGATCGACGATCAGAAACGAGATGTCGTGGTGGCGGGCGGGCGGGATCGTTTCCCTGGTCTTCACCGCGGTGACCATGAAGTGGGCGCGCACGCCGTTGGTGATGTAGGTCTTCTCGCCGTTGACCACCCAGCCACCGTCGACGCGCTCGGCCTTCGTGCGCAGCGCCGCCACGTCCGAGCCGGCGCCGGGCTCGGTTATCGCGAGCGCGCCGATCTTCTCGCCGCGGATCGCCGGGACCAGGTAGCGCTGCTTCTGCTCCTCGGTGCCGAACTTCCAGATCGNNCCCGAGCCGACGCGCGAGAGCTCCTCCACGAGCACCGCCTCGTGCAGGTAGTCGCCGCCCTGGCCGCCGAGCTCGGTGGGGTACTTCAGCCCGAGCAGGCCCTGCCCCGCGAGCTTTCCAAACACCTCGTCGGGGAACCAACGCTCCTGCTCCCACTCCTGAGCGTGGGGGGCCAGTTCGCGGTCGAGAAAGCCGCGGACGGAGGCCCGCAGCTCTTCGTGCTCCTCTGTAAACGGTGGCTGGATCAAAGGCCGTATGAGCGGCCGATGACCTCGAGCATGATCTCGTCCGTGCCCGCGCCGATCCGGTTCAACCGCGAGTCGCGCCATGCCCGCTCGACGCCGTACTCCTTCATGTAGCCCGCGCCGCCGTGGATCTGGATGCACTCGTC
>PLYX01000033.1 GCA_003151895.1 Solirubrobacterales bacterium | reverse complement strand
TCGCTTGCGCGCGGGGTTCATCGGCGCTGATTATCCCAGAAGCGCCCACGCCAACGCCCCGGCAGGGCGGCGCGCCCACCCGCCGGCCAGGAGATATCCGCCGGACAGCGAAACCTTTGGGCATCCCAGGCGTCTTAGGAGGTAGAGACCGATGCGAACGAGCTTGCTTCACCCGCTTACCGCTTGGCGCCATCACGAGATTCCGCCTGAGGCCCCTGACATCGCGGTGCAACGCATGCGCGACGCCGGCGGCCCGGCCGACGAGGCTTGCTACCCGTGCGCATGCGGGCATTTCTTTATCGCGCCAGTCTCCACGAGTGTGAGTTGCCCACACTGCGGCGCGAGACAAGCCTGGTAGCTACTCGATGTGCATCCCGCTGATTACTCGATGTGCATCCCGCTGATCGCGCGCNNCCCACACGGCGACCTCGCCGGCCTTGAGCTTGCTCATCGAGCCCTCGGCGTTCTCGAACTTGTGGCTGTTGCGCCCCATCCACGACGCGCGCCATACGAGCAACCGCGCCGCGTCTATCTCCATCTTCATCCGGGCCAGCGTGAAAGCGATCGACTGGTTCTCGATGATCTTCTTGCCGAACTGCTCGCGCTCCTTGGAGTAGTCCAGGGCGTACTCGTAGGCGGCACGGGCGATGCCGAGCGCCTGGGCGCCGACCGTCGGGCGAGACGCCTCGAATGTCTGCATGGCGGCCTGTGACTTGGCTCGCTTGCCCTCCCGTACGCGAGCGATGCGCTCGTCGAGCTTCTCCTTGCCACCCAGCACGTACTCGGCGGGGATACGGCAGTCGTCGAGAAACACGTCGGCGGTGTGCGAGGCGCGCAGACCGTGCTTGGACACCTTCGTGCCTTCGGAGATGCCCTTCGCTTCGCTCATCGGCACCACGAACGCGGCGTGACCGCGCGACTTCAGCTCGCGGTCGACGGTCGCGATCACGATGTGCACGTCGGAGATCCCACCGTTGGTCGCCCACGCCTTCTGGCCGTTGAGCACCCATTCTTTGGTCGCCTCGTCGAACTTCGCGGTCGTCCTCACAGCGCTCACGTCCGAGCCCGCGTTGGGCTCCGAGGCGCAGAACGCGGCGACCTTCAGGTCATCGGGCGTGCCGAAGCAGCGCGGGATCCATTCGCCGATCTGCTCGCCCGTGCCCTGTCCGAAGATCGCGGCCACCGCCAGCGTGGTGCCCATGATCGCCATGCCGATCCCCGCGTCTCCCCAGAACAGCTCCTCGTTGACGATCGGAAGTCCCAGCCCGGTCGGGTCGGCGAAGAACTGCGCCAGCCCCTCGAAGCCATACAGGCCGATCTTGGCGGCCTCCTGGATGATCGGCCACGGGGTCTGCTCCTTCTCGTCCCATTCGTGCGCGGCGGGACGCATCACATCGGCGGCGAAGCCGTGCACCCAGTCGCGGATGTCCTTCTGGTCCTGCGTCAGGGCCATCGAGAAGCTCACGTCTTTGTTGGCCGCGTTGGTGATCGCCTCGACGGCCGCCTCGGCCGCCTCGGTCGCCTCGGCGCCGCTTACCTCGGTTGCTGACATGGGACGAAAGCTCCTTTGCTGGCTCGGTGACGTCTTCGGGTACGACGGAACTAGCTGTCACCCGACATTGCGGTCGGGGCCGACGTGCGGGCGGACGGGCCCGTAGGTCGATCAGCGAATCCTAGCAAAGGGTAAATAGTTGTCAAATGCGAGATTGAACAACGTTTACATTCTCGGTATAGTCACGCCGGATGGCTACCGCGCCCAGCTCCACAGAACTCCCCGCGGCCCGTCGCGTGTCGCGCCGGCGCGAGCGCGAGCGCGAGATCATCGCCGCCACTCGCCTGCTGTTCGACGAACGCGGGCTCCAGGACGCTCCGATCGAGAGCATCGCGCGCGCGGTGGGCATCAACAAGGCGCTGATCTACCGCCACTTCTCCTCCAAGGAGGAGCTCTACGTGCTCACCCTCTCAAGCTACCTCGCCGACCTCGCGGAACTCCTGGAGGAGTTGCCGGCCGAGCTCGACCCCGTCGCGCGCCTGGAGGAGGGCTGGCTTCGCTACACGGGCTTCTGCCTCGAGCACCCCGCGTTCCTCGACTGCGGGCTGTCGCTGATGCGCCGCTCCTCCGAGGAGCTTCGCGAGACGATCTCAGACGCCGTCTGGATCCGCCTCGGCCAGAACATGGCGGCCTGCCTGGGCAAGCTCTCGCAGATCCTCGCCGAGGGGGCCGAGCAGGGCGTCTTCACCGTCGAGGACCCCGACTTCACCGCCAACCAGCTCTACACCCAGACGCTGGGCACGATGCACCTCGCGCGCATCGGCGTGGGGGTGCGCACCTCCGCAGGTGGCATCCCCGAGCCGTTCCCGATCGAGCCGGTGCGCGTCCAGCGTGCCTGCATCGACGCGGTGCTCGCCTCGGTCGGCGCTCGCCGCGACGGCTAAACGCTCCCCGGCTGGACAGCAGCTCAGCGGCGCTACTCGAGACGGCTGAGCCGCAACAATCGCAACTTAGTCGCTAATCTCGATCTAGTTTGTGGTATTAGTATGCGGTCCCTATCCTCATGTCTTCGATGTAGAAAGTGGCTATGCGCAACCGCACAATTCCAGCTGTCGTGTCCATCCTCGCCCTGCTCGGCGCCGTTCTCGGAGTAGCCGCCTGCGGCTCCTCGAGCTCCAGCAAGCAGCTCACGCTCGTCGCCTACTCAACCCCCGAGGGGGCGTATGCATCGCTGATACCCGCCTTCGAAGCGACAAGCGACGGCAAGGGCATCGCGTTCGGCCAGTCCTATGGGCCATCCGGCGACCAGAGCCGCGCGGTGGCGGCCGGCTTGAAAGCCGACGTGGTCAACTTCTCACTCGAACCGGACGTCACGCGGCTCGTGAAGGCCGGCCTCGTCTCCTCCAGCTGGAACCAGAACGCCACCCACGGCTTCGTCACCGAGTCGGTCGCGGTGATCATCGTGCGCAAGGGCAACCCCAAGCACATCACCGGCTGGAGCGACCTCGTCAAGCCCGGCGTGCAGGTGGTCACGCCGAACCCGTTCACCTCCGGGAGCGCCCGCTGGAACATCATGGCCGCCTACGGCGCCCAGATCAAGGAAGGCAAGACGCCCGCCGAAGCGCAGGCCTACCTGCAGGCGCTCTTCCACAACGTGGTCAGCCAGGACAGCTCGGCGCGCAACGCGCTGCAGACGTTCCTCGCGGGACGCGGCGACGCGCTGATCGACTACGAGGACGAGGCGATCGCCGACCAGAAGAAGGGCTCGCCGATCGAATACGTGATCCCCAAGGACACGATCCTGATCCAGAACCCGATCGCGATCGTTACCGGCGGCAACACCGCTGCTGCACAGAAGTTCGTCAACTACCTGCTCTCCCCCGCCGGCCAGAAGATCTGGGCTGAGAAGGGCTATCGCCCAGTTGTCGAAGGGGTGGCAGCCCCTGGGGAGTTCCCCACCCCCACGGGCCTGTTCACGATCGCCTCGCTGGGCGGGTGGACGCAGGTGGACAAGCAGTTCTTCGAAACCTCCACCGGGAGCGTCACGAAGATCGAGCAGTCGTTGGGAGTCTCCACCGCCAAATGAGCCCTGGTCCCGTATCGCAGGCGCTGGAACGCCACTCCCCTCGCCGGCGAGGGCTGCCGGCGGGCGGACGCTCCGCCACGGCGCTCGGCAACGGGCTGCTCGCCGGCTACCTGTCGGTGCTCGTGCTGCTCCCCGTGTCCGCGCTGCTGGCCAGTGCGGCAAGCGGAGGGAGCGCTGCCTTCTGGCAGTCGGTGTCGGGCCCGGAGGCCGTCGCGGCGCTGAAGCTCACGCTTGTGGCGTCGGCGATCGTGGTGGTCGTCAACGCCCTGTTCGGCACGCTCATCGCCTGGGTGCTCGTGCGCGACGAGTTCCCCGGCAAGCGGGTCGTGAACGCGCTGATCGACCTCCCCTTCGCACTGCCCACGGTCGTCGCCGGCGTCGTGCTGCTCGCGCTCTACGGGAAGGGCGGCCCGGCGGGGATCGACATCACGTTCACGCGCGCCGCCGTCGGCCTCGCGCTGCTGTTCGTCACGCTTCCGTTCGTCGTGCGCTCGGTCCAGCCCGTGTTGATCGAGCTCGACCGCTCGATGGAGGAAGCCGCCGGCTCGCTGGGTGCGGGCAGCTGGACCGTGTTCCGGCGAATCGTGCTGCCCAACCTGACCCCCGCGATCCTCTCCGGCGCGGCCCTCTCCTTCGCGCGGGCCCTCGGCGAGTTCGGCTCAGTGGTGCTCATCTCCGGCAACCTCCCCTTCAAGACGGAGGTGGGATCGGTGTACATCTTCAACCAGGTCGAGAACGACAACGTCGCCGCCGCCGCCTCCGTCTCTGTGGTGCTGCTGGCATGCGCGCTGGTCGTGCTCGGGGCGATGACCTGGCTTTCGCGTCGGGGGTCGGCACATGGCGGTTAGCGTCCGTCGTCTCGGGCCGAGGGCGGTGGGGCTGACCTACCTGCTGGCGTTGCTCGGAGCGCCTGTGGCGATGATCTTCTATCGCACCTTCGAACACGGCTTGGCGCCCGTCTGGAACGCGGTGACGCAGCCCAATGCGATCCATGCGTTCTGGCTGTCGGTCGAGCTGGTGGCGATCGTGGTACCGCTCAACACGGTGTTCGGGATCGGCATTGCGCTGCTGATCGAGCGTGGGCGCTTCCGCGGTCGCGCGCTGCTCGGACTCCTGCTGGACCTCCCGTTCGCGATCTCCCCCGTCGTGGTGGGGCTGGCGCTCGTGCTCGTATACGGGCGCACCGGCTGGTTCGGCAACTGGCTCACCGCCCACGGCATCCAGGTGATCTTCTCGATCCCCGGGATGGTGCTCGCCACCGCCTTCGTGTCGCTTCCGTTCGTGGCGCGCGAGACGGTGCCTGTGTTGCACGAGCTCGGCACCGACGCCGAGCAGGCCGCCGCCACGCTCGGCGCGAGCGCTTGGCAGACGTTCCGGAGGGTCACGCTGCCCGCGATCCGTTGGGGTGTGGTGTATGGGGTCGTGCTCACCACCGCCCGTGCGCTCGGCGAGTTCGGCGCCGTGAGCATCGTGTCCGGACGGTTGGAGGGCCAGACACAGACATTGCCGCTCTATGTTCAGGACCGCTTCGAGAACTTCGACACGACGGGCGCATACGCCGCCGCCGTGGTGCTTGCGCTGCTCGCCTTCGCCACGCTGCTCACGATGAACCTGCTCGCCAGGCGCACCCGCAGGGACACGGCGGTCTGATGGCGATCGAGGTCCACAACGTCACCAAGCGCTTCGGCTCGTTCACCGCGCTCGACGACGTGAGCGTGACCGTCAAGGACGGCGCGCTGATGGCGCTGCTGGGACCGAGCGGCAGCGGCAAGTCGACGCTGCTGCGCATCATCGCGGGCCTGGAGACCCCCGATGCAGGCAATGTGTCGATCGCCGGGCAAGACCTGACAGCCGCGCCCGCACGCACCCGCGGAGTGGGGTTCGTCTTCCAGCACTACGCCCCGTTCAAGCACATGACCGTCTATGACAACGTCGCCTTCGGGTTGACGGTGCGCCGTGCCTCCAAGAACGAGGTGAACGAGCGGGTGGGAGAGCTGCTGAGCCTCGTGCGGCTCGACGGACTGGCCAAGCGCTACCCCTCCCAGCTCTCCGGCGGCCAGCTGCAGCGGATGGCGCTCGCTCGCGCGCTCGCCCCGCAGCCGAAGGTGCTGCTGCTCGACGAGCCGTTCGGCGCGCTCGACGTGCAGGTGCGCGGCGAGCTGCGCGAATGGCTGCGCCGCCTGCACGAGGAGATCCACGTCACCACGATCTTCGTCACTCACGACCAGGAGGAGGCGATGGACGTGGCGGGCCAGATCGTCGTTATGAACGGCGGGCGGATCGAGCAGACGGGGACCCCGCGCGAGCTCTACGAGCAGCCGGTCAACGAGTTCGTGATGTCGTTCATAGGGCCGGTCAACCGTCTCGGCGACGCGCTGTTGCGCCCGCACGACATCCAGATCCTCCCGGGCGGGGACTTTGCTTCCGGCGCCGTCGAGGCGCTCGTGCGCCGCGTTGTGCACCTCGGGTTCGAGGTGCGCGTCGAGCTGACCCTCCCCGACGGCCGCGACATCTGGGCACAGGTGACGCGCGAGACCACCGCCGAGCTCGAGCTCGAGGAGGGCCAGATCCTCTCCGCACGCCTGCCCACCCCGCGCCTGTTCGCCTGAACACGACCCACTACCTGGTTGTCCACGCTTCCTCTTCGCGTGTGAGCGTGACGATCTCCTTGGGCAGCTTGCCGGCGGCCACGTCAGCAACGGTCACGTGCTCGAGCACCTTGCGCAGATTGGCCCGCAATGCGATCCACACCTGCTGCAGGCACTCCGCCGAGCCCTCGTACTCGATCTCCTCCGGGCGCTGTCCGCGCACCCCTACGAGCGGTCCCTCAACGGCGCGGATC
This sequence comes from Solirubrobacterales bacterium, assembly GCA_003151895.1. Lineage (GTDB taxonomy): Bacteria > Actinomycetota > Thermoleophilia > Solirubrobacterales > Solirubrobacteraceae > Palsa-744. Next base: position 14,759 of record PLYX01000033.1, on the reverse strand, counting down.
ACCTGAGCGAGATTGACCTCGTCGGCAGGGTGGGCGAGCCAGTAGCCGCCCTCCGGCCCGCGCTGCGAGCGCACGACCCCGGCGCTGCGCAGCTGCGTGAGGATGTTCTCCAGGAACGACAGCGGGATGTGCTGGGCCTGGGCGACTTCGTCGACCTTGCGCGGCGATTCCTGGCTGCTGCCGGCCAGCTCCACGACGGCGCGGACGGCGTAGTCGGCCTTGGCGGTGACGTGCATTGCGGGCATTCTCTCCTAAACGGTCAAGCGGCGACTTGCCGTTCCCGGGGACGACCGGGAAGACCATCGGGCGCGGCTCGTCCACGAGGTCGTGCTCGAGGTGCGCCCGTGCGAGCTGGGCGCGGTGTGGCTACGCCGGCCGGCGGGCGAAGGCGATGCCGCCCTCGTGGTCGAGTGCCTGCACGGCAACCTCGGTGAATCCCGCTTGTACGAGTGCGTTGTGCCACCACCCGACGCTGGACGGATGCTCCCAGCGACCGGTGACGATGCGTGTGGCGTTCTTGAGCAGTCGCAGCACACCGGCCGGCCCATGACGGAGCATCCGTCTCGCGAGCAGCACTATTACGGCGCGGTCACGTTGATTGGCAATGCTGATGCGAAACATCATGTCGCCGAAGACGAAACGACCGCCTGGGCGCAGGACGCGCCTGACCTCCGCCAATGCGCGACCCTTCTCGGAGTCGCCGAGATGGTGGAAGCAGTAGTTGGAGAGAACGACATCGACCGAGCCGTCGGCGAGCGGGAGGGCCGTGGCTGTGTTGACGAAAACATCGACATTCCCGATCCCGAGGCGGTTGAACTTGAGTTCGAGGTGACGGCACATCGCTGGTGACATGTCGAGCGCGCTGACGTGAGCGACTTGCGGGGCGGCTGCAAGCGCGAGCAGGCCGGTGCCTGCGCCGACGTCCAGCAGCCGGTCGCTCGCGTTCAACCGGGCGAGCGCGAGGATGCGATCCCGAAGCGCGTGGAACCCGGGAGTGCCAGCCATCTCCTCGAGATCGTCGACATGCTCATCCCAATTCTTCGAGCGCAGCCAGCGCGGGCGGGCGCCGCGCCTGTGCTCGGGCGCGATCGCGGTACCTACAGATGCGCCGATGCGGGCAAAGAGCGTTAGCGCAAGCAAACGCGCTCCGTATCTCCTGGAGGGTCGGATACCGTTTAACTTCCAGGCCGTCTGTATGTGCCCCTTTAATGGCTCATGAGACTTCTCTAACGACTACCGTAGGGTTTCGTGCCGCCAACACCCCAACGTCCGCCCGATTCGACAAGCGAGAGGACGGCCGCCCGACGGTCCACTGAGCGCGAGCGGACCAAGCACAAGCGGGTCATACGGCAGCAGCGCCTGTTGGCGTTTGGGCTCCTCGCGCTCCTGGTGGGCGCCGTCGCACTGACCGTCGTGCTCGCGAGCACCGGGCCGGCTCACACGCACGCGAGCGTGACGAGCAGTCCGGCTGCCAGGCGTCCGCGGAGTGTCGCGCGGCCCTCTTCGTTCGCGGTCGGACTTCGAATGCTGCGACTCGTTGACCCGAGCCGCACAATTCAGCTCCCGAACGGGGAGACCGAGCCACGAACGCTCATCACCTATGTCCGCTACCCGGCGCTCGGAGCGGCTGGCCTAACGGATCTGCCCAACGCGCCGGCGGCGCGCTCTGACGGTCCGTTCCCGCTCGTCGTATTCGGACACGGCTTCGCCCTCACGCCGGCCTCATACGCGCGCATCTTGCAGAGCTGGGCGCGGGCGGGGTATGTCGTCGCCGCGCCTGCGTTCCCATTGGAGAACGCCGAGGCCCCCGGTGGACCGGACGAGTCAGACCTGACCAATCAGCCCGCTGACATGCGCTTTGTGATCTCGCGCATGGTCGCAGCCGGCGGCGCGGGCTCGGGTCCGCTCGCGGGACTCGTCGATTCGACGCGGATCGCGGTCGCGGGACATTCCGACGGTGGTGACACGGCACTCGCCGTGGCCTACAACCGGAGCTTCCGCGACTCAAGGGTCGGCGCCGTGATCGTCCTGTCGGGCGCTGAGATGCCCGGGGTCGGCGGATTCACGTTCCCACGAGGCAGCCCGCCGCTCCTGGCCACACAGGGGACCGCCGACACGGTCAACCCACCGAGCGCCACCAACGCGTTCTTCGACGTCGCGCAGCGGCCCAAGTATCTGCTCACCCTGCTCGGGGCCGAACACCTGCCACCGTACTCAGACCAGCAGCCACAGCTCGCGATCGTCGAGCGTGTCACGCTCGCGTTCCTCGACGGCTACCTCAAGCACAGGCCGAGCGCGCCCCGGCGACTCGTCTCGCTCGGCAAGGTTCCGGGGACAGCCACGATGATCGCCGAGCCGTAAGAGTCGCCTGCGGAGAAGCGGTCTCCTAGCGTCCACGCCGCGTCGATGAGGCTTGGTGTCGCACGAGCACGGCCCTCGCTTCAAACCGGGCTTCGTATATATAGCGGATGCAACGCGAATCAGAAACACTTCGGGCCAAACCGGTCCAGATTCGCGTGCCTACATGGCGATCTCGTGATAAGGAGGGCCGATGAGACGTAACCTGGGGTCGGTCACGGTTCGACTGACGATCTCGATCTGCGCGATGGCGCTTGCCGCGGCGCCGGTCGGACCGACCGCGCAGGCGTCGGGCGCGGCTGCCCGCGTAACGGCGAAAGAGGCCAGGACGGTGCATCTCGTCGAGACCGCTCAACTGAAGCTCGCACGCGAAGACGGGGCCGCCCTCGTCGAGCACGGCCATGCCACAGGCACGTACAACGCGCCGGTGACAGCCATCTTGACGATCCACCCGACGTATGTGACGGCAGTCGTCACGATCTTCCCCCGAGGCGGCTCGATCACCGGCACGGCAAAGGCGAACTACGTCGTGAAAAGCTCCACCGGCTACTACGGCGGGAGCTTCGCGATCACCCGCGGCACCGGCACCTTCAGGCACGTCTCGGGCAAAGCCCTCGGGATCAGCGGGGCCATCGACCGCTACACCTTCGACATGACCGTCAAAGCCCACGGTCCAGTCAACCTATAGCTGCCAGGAAGCGGGCAGGGACGCACGATGAGCCTCGCTCGACCCCTCGCGCTCGCGCTCGCGCTCGCCGGTTGCGCGTGCATGGCGGGGTCCGCCGGCGCGGCGCAGACCGTCAAGCTGAAAGTCGCGTTCCAGCCCGACCGGGCCGGCGTGCGCACGACGATCGAGCTCGCCCTGCGCATCAGCGGCCCAGGCGGCGCTCCCCCATCCCCGGTGACGAGCCTCGACCTGCGCCTGCCCGCCAACATGGGCATCGCAACGACCACGCTGGGACAAGCCAACTGCGACCCGGTGGATCTAATCTACGGAGGGCTGCGCGGCTGCTCTGCCAATGCTCGCATCGGGTTCGGCGACGCCACCGCTGTTGTACCGGTCGGCTCTCGGAACGTCAATGAGAAAGCATCGCTCAATGCGCTCATGGGACCCCCGGTCGAAGACCGCCTCGAAATTCTTTTCTATGTCCAAGCGCTGGAACCCGTTTTCGCCCAACTGGTGCTCCCCAGTGTGGTGCTCTCAGACACCCAACCCTTCGGTGAACAGCTCGACACGTCTATCCCCCTGATCCAGGCGTGGCCCGACGGCCCGGACCTCGCGTTGGAAACATTCGTTTCGACCATCGGACCGTTGCACCTGACCTACCACCGCCAGGTCAACGGTAAGACGATCCCCTATTACCCGCACGGCGTCCGAGTTCCCCGAGCCTGTCCGGCGGGCGGCTATCCCTTCGGGGCGCAACTCAGCTTCCAGGATGGCACGCACACCACCGCCGTCTACCACGTCCCCTGCCCTCCGCGCTGAGTGTCGAATGACAGAGCGCAGACGCAAGAGTCGACGTGAGCGGACTTCCGCCCGTTCGCGAAAGGCGAAGCGGCCTTCGGGGACGAGTGTGATGGGGATCGGGAGTCTGGTGGGCTTTGCGCGATGGATGCTGGTGGGCGCGGCCATGCTCGTGTGCGCGCGCGCTGCGCCGGCCGGCGCGACCGGCGTCGAAGCGAAACCGTTTGGGATCGCCAGGTTCACGATGCAAACGACCCAAACGAGGCAAGTGCCGTATGGCCCCGGCATCCCCGGCTACGGCTTCCTGAACGAACCGTACACGTTCACTCAGGCCGGTGGTCATCCGTACGCGCTGACGAGCACGCTCGAATTCGCAAGCGAAGAAGTCGGCGCAGATCACTCGATAGTGCCGACCCGCGACCCGAAAAACATGATCATCGACCTCCCGCCGGGACTGTCGGCCGATCCGCTGGCGGTGTCGCGCTGCCCGTCGGCGCAGGCTATGGCCGGCGGATCGTGTCCCGTGGATTCGCAGGTGGGGGTGTTCGTGCTCACCTTCTCAGGCAAAGCGATACTCGGCCCGATCGTCGATTTGACGCCGGAAGCCGGTCAGTCCGCCGAGCTGGGGCTTGAAACCCCATTCAAAATCATGTTCCCGCTGACCGGGCGCGTCGTGCGCACGGCACAGGGGTACGGGCTCTCAATCGTCGGCAACGGGCTTCCAGCGCTCAGTGTCGTGAGTGTGGAAACAACGCTTTGGGGAGTGCCGGCGGCGGCCATCCACGATCCGCAGCGCGGCCTCTCCTGCACCGCGGGAGATGTGAATCAGCAATGGAGCTGTGAAGGCGGTGGCGTGCCGAGCGGCGAAGCGCCGGCGCCGTTCTTGACGATGCCGAGCGACTGCTCGGCCGGGCCGCAGACAGGGACCGTGTGGGCCGACTCGTGGGAGGAACCGGGACGGTACGTGCAAGCGCGATCGACGCTGCCGGGAATGACGGGTTGCGACGTGTTGCCGTTTGACCCTGAAATCGAAGTGAAACCAGACACGCTGCTGGCGGATGAGCCCGTAGGCGTGGGCGTGAGCATCGGGGTCCACCAGACGGAAAGCCCCCAAGCGGTCGCGACGCCGCAGTTGCGTGACGCGACCGTCACGCTGCCACAAGGCGTGTCGATCAGCCCCGGCGTCGCCGGCGGCGTGCAGGCGTGCAAGCAAACCGGCCCGGAAGGGATCGACATCCCGACGGGCCTGAACGCAAGCGGCGAACCGCTGAAGCCGGAAGAAGTCGGCGAAGGCGAAGAAGTCGGCCCGAGCGGCGAAGGCCGGCTCGCGCCGGGACACTGCCCCGAAGCGTCGACCGTCGGCGCCGCCGAAGCGCTCACGCCGCTATTGCCGAGCCCGATCAAGGGCCGCGTGTACCTCGCGGTGCCCGGATGCGGTGCTCCCGGCCAGCAGTCGTGCACCGAACAGGACGCGGTTGACGGGAACCTCTACCGGCTGTACGTGGAACTTGGCGGAAACGGTGAGCCCCGCGACGAAGGCGTGAACATCAAGGTTGAAGGGAAGGTCGAGGCGAACCCCGCGACGGGCCAGCTCACAATCAAGCTCATGGAAAACCCGCAGCTGCCGCTCAGCCAGTTGAACATCGACCTGGGCGGCGGGCCGCGCGCACTGCTTGACAACCCCGCGACATGCGGGCCGGCGAGGACGACATCCGATTTGCGGCCGTGGAGCGCGCCGGGCGCCACACCTGCACCGGAAAGCCTGCTCGTGCCCGGCACGCCGGACGCCGACCCGGCCTCGTTCTACGACGTGACGGGCTGCGCCGGCCCACCCGCTCTGAACCCCGGGGTCCTCGCGGGAACGCTCACATCCCAGGCCGGCGCGTTCAGCGCGTTCACGTTCAGCGTCACTCGCGGCGATCGCGAACAGTACCTCTCGCAGATACAGCTCCACACCCCGCCGGGACTCTCGGCGATGCTGTCGAGCGTGCCACTGTGCGAAGAGGCGCTCGCGAGCACGGGGAAGTGCCCCGAAGCCTCGCGTATCGGCAGCACCCTGGTCGCCTCCGGCGCCGGGTCGCACCCGTCTGAAATGCCGGGCCGCATGTACCTGACCACGGGGTATGAGGGCGCTCCGTTTGCCTTGAGCATCGTCACCGACGCGGTCGCGGGACCGCTCAACCTCGGGGTGGTAGTGATCCGCGCGCGGATAAGCATCGACCCGGAAACCGCCGCGCTGACGATCACGAGCGACCCCCTACCGCAGATCGTGCTCGGCGTCCCGCTGCGCCTGCAGAGGGTGACGCTCAACATCGACCGGCCAGATTTCATGTTCAACCCGACGAACTGCAACGCACAACAAGTCACCGCGACGATCGCAGGCGCCCAAGACGCGACCGCCAACGTGTCCAGCCCGTTCGCGGCCGGCGGATGCAAGAGCCTTGCGTTCAAACCCAACCTGAAAGCCTCCACGAACGCGCACACGAGCTACACGAACGGCGCGAGCCTCGACATGAGGCTGACGTTCCCCAACGGAGAACAGGGCGCCGAGGCGAACCTCGCACGGATCAAGATCGCGCTACCCAGGCAGCTGCCCTCCCGGCTCACCACTCTGCAAAACGCGTGCTCGGACACCACGTTCGACGCCGACCCGTCGGCGTGTCCGAAAGCGTCGATCGTCGGGATCGCGAGAGCGCGGACCCCGGTACTGCCTGCGGAATTGGCCGGGCCGGTGTACTTGGTCTCGCACGGACGCAGCGTGTTCCCATCCCCGATCGTCGTCCTGCAGGGCGACGGGGTGAGGCTCAATCTCCTCGGCTCCACCGTCATCGACAAGACCGGGATAGCGAGCGTCGCGTTCAACACGACCCCAGACGTGCCGATAGCCAGCTTGGAGCTATACCTACCGCAGGGTCCACACTCGGTACTGAGCGCCAACACGAGCCTGTGCTCGCTGACGAAGACCGTCACGGTCAAGCGCAACATCACCCAGCGAGCGCACGGGCGTACCGTGCGCCGCACGATCAAGGTACGCGAGCGCGCGCCCGCGAGCCTGCCGATGGGAACCGAACTCGTCGCCCAGAACGGCGCTGTCATCCACCAGAACACGAAGATCGAAGTGACCGGGTGCACCGCGAGCAAAGCCAAGACCGCACGACGCTTTACCCGCTCCCTAACCTAAAATCATTTCACCAGCAACTTCCTGCGGCCAAAAGGTCGCGTCGGCGAGCCGCTGAAAGCGTGCCTCCCACTTGGAATGGGCGACGACGTGCTCGTAGAAGCGCAACTCGCCTCCCGGGCGAATGACGCGGTATAGCTCGGCCAGCGCCGACTGCTGGTTGGGGCACGGTACAGAGCATGAGCGCGACGATGCCCGCATCGAAAGACTCTGCCTCGCCGGGGAGATGGTCAGCGTCACCATCCTCGACGTGGACCGGGACCGGCGCATTCGCGGCGGCTTGCTGCGCACGCTCGCGCAGGTAGCGCTCGGGCTCCACGGCGATGACCTCACCGACTGAGGCCGGGTAGTGGCGAAAGTTCGCGCCGCTGCCGGCGCCCACCTCGACCACCCTGCCGCTCAAGCCCGCAAGCAGCTTACGGCGATGCTCAGAGCCACCGCGACGCTCGCTCATCTCAGCGACCTTCGCGTAAATACGAGCGAACACCGGATGCGGGGCATGTTCGGTCATCGCTCGACAGCTAGCCTAACCGACGTGACCGGCCGACCAGTCTGTTCACGCGCAAATAGCTCCATTGCTCGCCAGAACTCGATCACGCCGGCCTGACCGCCGCCCGACGTGTCACGATCTCCCATTCATTCGGATCAACCCTGGCAACCAATCGACAGGATCTCCCGAAAGCTGAACGGCTTGATACTCCGGCGGCAGTCCCAGAGCTGCGCAACGATTATGCGAAGGGCTTGTTAACTCGCGGCATGGCCCTAGAACGGCGGTCAATGCGCCCCACCGGCTCCGCGGCGGCGGGGCCACATCGGCATGCGCGCCCGTGGTCGAGGCTCGTGGTGCTGACCGTGCCCGCCCTGGCCGGGCTGATTCTCGCGTTGTGCATCCCAGCCATCGAAGCCGACGCCGAGGCGAGCCCCTCACAGTCCCGCCTGCTCCCCGCCGCGCGCGCAGGTGACGCGGCTGGGCAGCCCGCGCTCCCGGTTACCGTGGCGATCAACCCGTTCGATCCAGGCCGGCCGGTGCCCCAGCGGTTTCTCGGACTCTCCTTCGAGGCGGCGGCGCTCGGCCAGCTCGCGCGCTACGCGGACCGCGGCGACCTCGTGGAGCTGCTGCGCTCGCTGGGACCCGGGATGCTGCGCTTCGGCGGTATCACCGCGGATGAGAACGTCGCCTGGACGGACGCCACCACCCCACGGCCGGCGTGGGCGTCGAGCGTGATCGGGCCCGCGCAGTTGCGCGCTATCGGCGTGCTCGCCCGCCGCAGCGGATGGCGGATCCTGCTCACGGTCGGGTTGGCCCACTACGAACCGGCAGCCGCCGCACGGGAGGTGGCGGCTGCCCACCGCGCGCTCGGGCCCTACCTCGCCGCGGTCGAGATCGGCAACGAGCCGAATGCGTACGGCAGCCACGGCTTCCGGGAACTCCCCTGGATCGCCCAGGGCTACGAGGAAGAGGTCAGCGCCTACCGCGAAGCGATCGGAGCCCTCACTCCCGGCGTGCCAATCGCCGGTCCCGACGTGTCCGGTTCAGGCGCCTTCGGCGAATGGGGTGACGAGGAGGCGCTCGCGCAGACGCCCGCCCTGCTGACCGGACACCACTATCCGCTCGGGTGCGCCCAGACGCCCGCGCCATCGATCGAAGCGCTGCTGAGCTCCGCGACCCGCGGAAGCGAGGCGCGCTCGCTGGCGACCTACACGTCGGTGGCGCGATCCAACGGCATCCCGCTTGGGATCGACGAGACCAACACCGTCTCCTGCGGAGGAGTGGCCGGGATCAGCGACACGTTCGCCTCGGCGCTGTGGGCGACGGGCTACGTCACGCAGGCGATGGCGGCCGGGGCGGCGAGCATCAACCTCGAGGGCAACCCCGCGAACTGCGTCGGGTATACGCCCCTGTGCGCACCCAATCCGGCGGCCCTCGCAGAAGGGACGCTGCGCGCCCAGCCCGAGTGGTACGCGCTCCTGCTGACGAAATCGCTTGTCGGCTACCGCCCGCTGCCCACCACGATCACCTCCGAAGGCTCACCTGATCTCGTAGCAGCGTCATTCTCGGGCCCCGACCACTCCCTGAAGGTGGTGCTCGCCGACGATGAACCGAATGGCACAAGTCCGCTCGCGCTGCATCTGGAAGTGGGCGCCGGCATGAGTACAGCATCCATCCTGCGCCTCACCGCGCCGTCACAGAGCGCCACCGGCGGCGTGCGGCTCGCCGGCCGCGCGGTCGCGGCCAACGGCTCCTGGCGCGCTCCCATACAGACGGAGAGCGTCGCTGCGCGCTCGGGGATCCTGGCGCTCGAGCTCGCGCCGGGCAGCGCCGCCCTCGTCACCATGAGTCGACCAAAGCCCGCGCCGCACCAGCACCGGAGCGTGACCCGGCGGTAGCCGGTCCCGCCCGCTACCGCCAGGGCTCGACGCCCAGCCCCCGGGCCACATCCACCGCAGATCTGATCGCATCCTCGTGCAGGCCGTAGCCGAAATAACTGCCGCAAAAATATGTGTTCTGCACGCCGTTCAACGTGGGCAGCCGGGAAGTGGTCGCGCAGGATTGGAAGTCGAAGATCGGCGTTCGCAGCACCGTGTCGAACTCGATTCGATCATCCCGAATCGGGAAGTTGGGGTGCTGGGAGGCGATCAGGTCGGTTGTGCGCCGGGCCGATGGCTCAAGCCACAGGCTCCCGTTCACGGAGGTCGAGAAAACGCCATCCTGCCGTCGATAGAGAAAGGTGTAGGCCTGCATCAGCTCGCGCCTCGGGAAGGCGGTGCAGTCGCGGTGCACCACCAGCCGGCCCTCCTTGTAGCGCCACACGGACAGCAGCTCCCGCTCGAGCGGTGTCGGCGCCTCGAGCAGCTTAAGTACCTGATCCGCGTTACAAGCGAAGATCACCTTGTCGAAGGTGGCCTCGCCACCGTCGGAAAAAACGATCCGGATGCGGTCGTCGTCGCGCAGCACCGTCCGGATCTGCGCGTTGCACACGATCCGGTCTCCGAAGGCTCGCGCCAGGGCCGACACGTAGCTCCTCGTCCCTCCCGGCAGGGCGCGAACCGAATAGATCGCCTTCGGCGAGATCACATCGTCGAAGACCGCGAGCTTGCCGAAGAAGAACCGCGCAGGAGCCTCCAGCACCTCCTTGGCGCTCATCGAGGACAGGAGGCAAAGCGTGCACACGAGGATCGTCTCCGCGTCACTGCTGATGCGCGGGAGCCGGCGCAGGCCATCACGTACGGTGAGATCACCGAACCCGTCTGCTTGCTGGATTCTCCGTGCTGAAGCCAACGCGCGCCACAGCTCCCAGAAGGATCGCAGCTGCGAGGGCTGCAGAATCCGGAAATGCTGCGCGCGGAGCCCTCGGAGGTTCGGCGTTATGTAGATGCCTTCGTGCCGATCGAGATCGTGGAAGCTCATGAACCTGCCGCGCGAGGCACGGGTGGCGATGCCCAGATCGTCGAGCAGCCGAAAGAAGTACTTGTAGCCCGCCCGACTGAACGCCGCCACGGCAATGTCGAGCGCCTGTCCGTCGCGTGCTGTGTAGGTGTAAGCATTGCCGCCCAGACGGGGCTGCTTCTCGAACAGCGTCAGCTCGAAGTCTGCTTGCAGCAGGTGCCCGGCGGTGAGCCCGGCCGCTCCCCCTCCGATGACTGCGATTCGCTTATGCATGTGTGGATTGGCTGACAGGAAAATAGCCCCAGATTCCCGCAAATTGCGCATTTTCATCAGCCCGTGCGGGCCTGCGGCGCGGGCACGGGGACTAAAACGAAACCGTCATGACTGGGCGGTCTTGCAGCGCTCCCCTACGAAACGGATACTAGGGTACCGGCTGCGCTGCGGCGCTCATGGCCGGCGCGGTGGCCTCGTAGCCATGAGTAACGACGGCGAACTACTCCTCGACGCGTTCTTTCCATATCGTCGGCGCTTCGAGACGCGGTCGTCGGCCCGAAGGTCGATGGTCAGATAGGATCGCGAGCGTGAGCCCTCGGCAGACCCAGCGGTTCGTGGCGATGACGATGTGGTCGCTGGTGGGCGCGTTCGTCGTGGTCGGACTCCTGTTCTTGACGACGCCCGACGGCGTACTCCACCGTCTGGCTCAGCTGGGCGATCAGCTCGGTTCGTTCTCGCATCCGCCGCATTCGCAGGAGAAGCTCTGGCTTGGGCTGGCGGTCGCGTACATGACCGTGATCACCGGCATCGCGATCGTCGTTGCCCGTGACGTCGTGCGCTACCGGCCGCTGCTGCTTGTGCTCGCTGCGGGTAAGGCCGTCTCGTCGTTGACGTGTTTGGGCTACTTCCTGAACGAGAACGTCTTCGCCTATCTGGCGAACTTTGTCGTGGACGGCTCGCTGGTCGCCCTGACGCTCGCCTGCTGGGTGCTTGTCGGCCGCACGCTCCAGGCTACGCCGCGAGCCGATGCCGCCGCCCCCGGTTGAGGGAACGCACCGGGCCTCCGGGCGCCGGAAAGAGAGACGCTACGTGCGTTTGTCAGGGCACTGTTGCCGCCGAGTGGCGCGCTTCCCGGCGCCGAGGTTGACGGCGGCGTCCCGGTCGTAGCCGGAATCGAGCAGCTTCTGGCGGCGAGCTCCTCACGCTCCCGCACACTCATACGTTGGGCGCTGCGGGCACTTGAGTGGGCCGCGCCGCCTCGACGGCTGTCACGCCGCTCGCGGGAGCGGGCGACGTCCGCGCTGAGCGGGCTCGCGGCAAGCCGCATTCCGCTGCGGCGCGAGCTCCTGACAGCGTTGAAGGCGCTGGCGACCCTCGTCTATGCGCGTGATGTGCGCGTCATGGAAGCGGTAGGCGCGCACTCCGGGTGCAAGGTCGATCCCTCCGCGGCCGGGCCGGGCAGCGCGGCAGAGCAGAGCACTCGTTCCCCGCAGCCGCTGCGAGCAGAGTCGATGCTTGCGAGTGCGCCGGTCGAGCATTGCGACGTTGTGATCGTCGGCTCCGGAGCAGCCGGCGGGGCAGCGGCGCGGGTGCTGGCTGAGCGGGGCGTTGACGTGATCGTCGTCGAGCAGGGCGCCTACCACACCGCGCATGACTATTCGAGCGATCCGCTGGTGGCCTTGCCGATGCTCTATCGCGACGCAGGCACCACCTTCTGCGAGGGCCGCCCGGCGATACCACTGCCCGTCGGTCGCGCCGTGGGTGGGACGACGGTGATCAACTCGGGCACCTGCCTGCGCGCTCCGTCCGAGGTGCTGCAGCGGTGGCGGGACGAGTTCGGTATCGAGTGGGCCACTCAGCTTGACGACGAGTTCGAGGCGGTTGAGCGGGCGCTCGGAGTGGAGGCTGTCGATCCACGGACGGCCGGACGCAACGCCGAGCTTTGTCGCAAGGGAGCCGATGCGCTTGGCCTGTCCAATGGCCCTTTGACACGTAACGCAAGGAGCGTCACCTGTTGCTCATCGTGCCCGACCGGGTGCGCGCTCGACGCCAAGCTTGCCGTGCACGTATCCGAGCTCCCGCGTGCCGTCGCAGCGGGCGCCCGTGTGCGTGCGGGCAGGCAGATCGAGCGTGTGTTGGTGCGGCGCGGACGCGCGGCGGGCGTTGTCGGGCCGGGCTACGAGGTGCGGGCACCCACGGTGATGCTCGCGGCCGGTGCGCTCGGGACCCCCGAGTTGCTGCTGGCGAACGGGCTCGCCAACAGCTCGGGTGCGGTCGGGGCCCACCTGCGGATTCATCCGGCGTGCTGGGTCGGCGCACTCTACGAGCAACCCGTGCGTGGCTGGGAGGGTGTGATGCAGAGCTGGGCGGTGGACGCCTTCAGCGACCGGGGCCTCTTCTTCGAGGCGACCGCGACGCCGCTGCCGTTCGGCTCGCAGGGGTTGCCCGGAGTGGGCGAGGAGCTGCAGCGCGCGATCGCTGCCTATGACCGGATCGGCGTGATCGGTGTGCATCTGTCGGAGCGCTCGGAGGGGCGTGTGAGCCTGAAGGGAGGGCGCATGCGGATCACATACAGCCTGGGGAGCGAGGACGCAAGTACCCTGCGATTCGGAATCGCGCGGGCGGCCGAAATCCACTTCGCCGCAGGCGCGGTCGAGGTCTATCCGCAGCTGGGTCGCATCGCTCGCATCGGACCGAATGAGGTGGGCCGTGTCGAGCGAGGCCGCGCTCGCGCCGGCGACATGCGGCTCGAGGCATTCCACCCGATGGGTACGGCACGCATGGGCGCCGATCGGAACAGCTGTGTGGTTGCGCCCAGCGCCGAGAGCTACGACGTGCCCGGACTGTACGTCATCGACGCGAGCCTCTTTCCAACCTCGTTGAAGGTCAATCCGATGGTGACGATCATGGCCTGTGCCCGCCGGATCGCTGCAATGGCGGCGTAGAAACGGCGCTCGCAGGATGATCGCTGCGGCGCTTGAGGTGGAGGTCGAGCGGTATGTCGCGTCGTTCGCTGGGGAGGTCGGCGAGGACGGCGAGCAACTGAAGACGAGCGTCCGGCACCCGCCAACCAAACCAATGTCGGTCAAAGACCGACGGAGGGCAGCGCGTCGCCCCCTTTCGTCTGCTGCTTCGCGGCGCTCCTATCCCTCGCTGGCGGCGGTCAACCGGGCGCGCCACTGCTTGGTGTCCCACTGCGCCGGCTCGGTCTCCGCGAGGAATCGCTCGAGCACCGCGACGAAGCGCCCGGGCGCCTCGAGCTGTGGCAGATGGCCGACCCCGTCGAAGATCTCAAGGCGGCTGCCCGGGATGGCCTGGTGAGCGTGTTCGCCGTGGTGGACGGGGATCATCGAATCGCGCTTCCCCCAGATGATGAGAACGGGTATGCCCTCGGCGAGGTACAGCCGGTCACCGGCATGAACGCGCTGGCCGCCGGTGCCGACGACGGCGCGCAACGTGGCCAGGAACGCGGCGCGACGGTTGGGGTCGGCGAGCGACGCGTATCCGCGCGCGATCTCGGCGACATCCGCGTTCGGCCGCAACCCGACGGCCGCCAGGCCACGCGCCAATGCCGATCCCACGATGCGTCCCGGCCCGGCTGTCGCGGCGATGAACAGGTCCGCGCCCGGGAGTGCCGCGGCGCGCAGGACCGGGCTGACCTCCGGACCGAGCCCGCCGCTGGAGACCAGTACCAGGCGCTCGGTGATCTCGGGGAACTGGTAGGCGAACTGCATCGCGATTCCGCCGCCGAGCGAGTGCCCGACGAGCGTCGCGCGCTCATGGCCGAGCGCGATCAGCAGGTCGCGCAGGCCGGCGGCGAGAGCCCCGAGGGAGTAGTCGCCGCCACCGGGCGCCGACGTGCCGTGCCCGGGAAGATCGGGTGCAACGACGGTGTGGCCTCGCGCAAGCGGCTCGACCACCGCCTGCCAGTTCTCGTAGGTGCCCGCTATCCCGTGGATCAGGAGCAGCACGGGGCCGCTGCCCGCCTCGGCGTAGGTCACCGCGCGGCCGTGGAGCGTCACCGTCTTGGGCTCCATCGCGTTCATGCCGACGCACGATACCTTCCTCCGGATGCGCGCCTATCTCGAGCGCCTGCGCGGAGGCTCGGGCACGGGTGGCGGTGGTACGGTTACTGCGGTCCTTCCAACCTCGACCGGCGGAGGAAGTTGTGCAGCGCCTCAGCCCCCAGGACACCTCGTTTCTGCATCTCGAGGACGCGGTGAGCCACATGCATATCGGCTCGGTGGCGATCCTCGAGGGACCGTCACCTGGGTATGAGGCGTTCTCGCGGATGGTCCGGGCGCACCTGCCGAGTGTCCCGCGTTACCGGCAGAAGGTCCATTTCGTGCCGATCGCGCTCGGCCGGCCGGTGTGGG
>PLYX01000197.1 GCA_003151895.1 Solirubrobacterales bacterium | reverse complement strand
AGCAGGTAGCCCTCGAGCCAACCCTCGCACAGGTGCTCTGAGAGGACCTCCATCACCCGCCCGTCGGGGGCGAGGTGGTCGTCGGTTCCCAACGTGTTGGCCTCCCACACGCGATCGGTGGCCTCGAACACCGCGCCGAGGCGGTTGGAGGCCGTCTCGTCGGGACCCACGATCCGGAAGTTCTCGGGGTTGCGCCGGATCACCTCGCGCAGGAAGCCCCCGAGCACGCGCGTGGCTTCGCTCGTGCTCTGCCCCGGCCGGGGCACCTCGACGGTGTGCTCGCGAAAGTCCGGCATCTCCAGATCCCGTAGCAGCAGGCCGCCGTTGGCATGCGGGTTGGCGCCCATGCGCCGCGCTCCCTTCGGCGCCAGTGCCGCGATCTCGGGGTGCAGTCCTCCGGGTTCGTCGAACAACTCCTCGGGCCGATAGGACCGCAGCCACTGCTCGAGCTGGGCGAGGTGCTCTGGATTTGAGCGCACGTTCGCCAGGGGGACCTGATGGGAGCGGAACGATCCCTCCGCCGGCAGCCCGTCGACCACCTTCGGGCCGGTCCAGCCCTTCGGAGTGCGCAGCACGATCATCGGCCAGCGCGGCCGTCCGATCTCGCCTTGCGATCGCGCCCTGAGCTGGATCTGTGCGATCTCCTCGGCGACCTCGTCGAGCGTGGCGGCCATCTGCTGGTGCATCGCCGGTGGGTCCGAGCCCTGCACGAACCGTGGCGCGTAGCCGTAGCCCTCGAGCAACGACCGCAGCTCGTCCTGCGGAATCCGCGCGAGCACCGTCGGGCTCGCGATCTTGTAGCCGTTGAGGTGCAGCACCGGCAGCACCGCCCCGTCGCGGACGGGGTTCAGGAACTTGTTCGAGTGCCAGCTGGCCGCGAGCGGGCCGGTTTCCGCCTCCCCGTCTCCCACCACGCAGCAGACCAGCAGGTCCGGATTGTCGAACACCGCGCCATAAGCGTGCACGAGCGCGTACCCAAGCTCGCCGCCCTCGTGGATCGAGCCGGGCGTCTCGGGGGCGACGTGGCTGGGGATGCCGCCCGGGAAGGAGAACTGGCGAAACAGCCTGCGCAGACCCTCCTCGTCGTGGCCGATGTGCGGGTAGAGATCGCTGTAGGTGCCCTCCAGATAGGTGTTGGCCACGAGCCCGGGCCCACCGTGGCCCGGACCGGTCACGTAGATCGCGCTCAGGTCGCGCTCGCGTATCACGCGGTTCATGTGCGCGTAGACGAAGTTCAACCCGGGGGTCGTGCCCCAATGGCCCAGCAGCCGCGGCTTGACGTGCTCGACCTTCAGAGGCTCGCGCAGCAGCGGGTTCTCCAGAAGGTAGATCTGCCCGACCGAGAGGTAGTTGGCCGCGCGCCAGTAGGCGTTCAGCGCACACAGTTCCTCATGCGACAGGGGACCGGGTGAATCCGTCATGGTGGTGTCATCGATCACGGCGTAGGCTCGCTGTCAGGTTAGGTGGTCTCTACGGATGATTACCGTGGCAACCACCGATGACCGTGAGGCATTGCGGTTCTTATGGTGTGATTGCAATGCCGGGTCGAAGTTTCCGCATAGCGCGCATCGCGGGGATCCCCGTCGGGGTGAGCCCGTGGTGGCTCGCGATCGTCGCGCTGATCACATGGTCGCTCGGGGCCTCCTACTTCCCTGAAGAGATCCACGGCATCAGCCCCGGCGTGTCCTATGCGCTCGGTCTGGGCAGTGCGCTGCTGCTGTTCGCGAGCATCCTCGCGCACGAGTTCGGCCATGCGCTCGTCGCGCGGCGCGCGGGCATCGAAGTGGAAGAGATCGACCTGTGGTTGCTCGGTGGCGTCTCGCGCATGCGCGGGGAGGCCCACGACCCGGACGACGAGTTGCGCTACGCCCTCGCGGGTCCCGCCGTCACGGCGGTGATCGCCGTGTGCTTCGGAGTGGTGGCCCTCTTGCTGCCGTCCTCCACGCCCGCGGTCGTTCGTGCGCTCGTCGAATACCAGGTGCTCGTCAACGCGCTGATCCTCGTCTTCAACATGCTGCCCGCGTTCCCGCTCGACGGTGGGCGGGTGCTGCGCTCGCTGCTGTGGCGTCGCAGCGGCGACGTCGGCAGGTCCACCGCGACGGCCGCGAGCGTCGGCCGCGGCTTTGGCTACGTGATGATCTTCCTGGGCATCCTGGAGTTCCTGGGCGGCGCGCCGGAGGGACTGTGGCTTGCGCTGATCGGCTTCTTCGTGATGATGGCCGCCGGCTCGCAGGCGGTGGGCGCCCAGGTGCAGGCAGCCCTCTCGGGCGTGCACGCGTCCGAGCTCATGTCCACGCCCGTCGTGAGCATCCCCGAGCGCACCTCGGCCCTACAGGCCGGCACGGAGTATTTCGTGCCCTACCGCTACACCTCGTTCCCCGTCGTGGACGAGCGGGGACGCGCGATCGGGCTTGTGAGCGTCGCGCAGATCGACGCGCTCACTCGACAGCAGCGCAGCGCGCGGTGGGTCGCCGACATCGCGGACCGCGATCCCGGGTTGATCGTCGGTGGGGGAGAGGACGTGGCGCGGCTGCTCGAGCGCCCGGCGTTCGCCAGGGTCGGACGGGCCGTGGTCGTCGACGAGCCCGGCAGTCCCATCGGGCTGGTCTCCATCACCGACGTGCAGCGAGCATTGCGTGCCTCCCGACTCACCGATCATGCGACCAGCGGGAGCACGCACACAGCCGCGGGCTGACCCCGAGGTCAGGTGAACGGGGCCCGGGCGCGATTCACGACGGTGCGGTCTCGGTGGCCTTCGCCGTGAGCGACTGCGAGACCGGGGTTGGCTCGGTGTCGTGCCCGGGCACCCCGGCTGCCGCGTACGCATCGAGCGCGTCGAGTGTCTCGGCGCCGAGCAGCGCTTGCGCGAGGCTCTCCAATTGGGCACGGTGGTCGGTGAGCAGCCGCGTGACCTCCCGATGGGCGGCGTCGACCATCCGCCTGACCTCATCGTCGAGGAGACGCTGGGTGGACTCGGAGGTCGCGCTCACCCCGGGGAGGAACGGTCCCTCGCCATCGGCGGGGAGCACCGCGATCGGGCCGATCGCCTCGCTCATGCCCCAACGGCCGACCATCTGGCGCGCGATCAGAGTGAGCTGTTGAATGTCGGACTCCGCGCCTGTGGTGATCGTGCCGTAGACGATCTCCTCGGCGACGCGCCCGCCGAGCGCCACGCGGATCTTGGCCTGCAGATCCTCCAGGGAATAGGACACGCGGTCGGCGTCGGGTGTCGAGAGGGTCACGCCGAGCGCCATGCCGCGCGGGATGATCGATACCTTGCGCACCGGGTCCGCGCCGGGCGTGAGCATGCCCACGAGCGCGTGACCGGACTCGTGGTAGGCGGTACGCTCACGGTCGGCGGGGGAGAGCAGGATGCCGCGAGGGGAGCCGAGCATGAGCTTCTCGAGCGAGTCGGTGAAGTCGGCCATTTGCACCTTCTCGTGCTCGCGCCGGGCGGCGAGCAGCGCGGCCTCGTTGGCGAGGTTCGCCAGGTCGGCGCCGACCATGCCGGGAGTGCTCGCGGCCAATGCGTCGAGGTCGACGCTGCCGGCAAGTGGGATCGAGCGCGTGTGCACCTCGAGGATTTCCTTGCGCCCCTTGCGGTCGGGGGCCTGCACCGTGACCCGGCGATCGAAGCGGCCCGGTCGCAAGAGCGCCGAGTCCAGTACGTCGGGCCGGTTGGTGGCGGCCAGCACGACGACCGCCTCGGAGCTCTCGAAGCCGTCGAGCTCGGTGAGGATCTGGTCGAGGGTCTGCTCGCGCTCGTCATTCGAGCCGCCGAGGCCCGCACCCCGCTGGCGTCCAACGGCGTCGATCTCGTCAACGAACACGATGCACGGCGAGTTGCGCTTGGCCTGGTCGAACAGGTCGCGTACGCGGCTCGCGCCCACGCCCACGAACATCTCGACGAATTCCGAGCCGCTGATCGAGAAGAACGGGACGCCGGCCTCACCGGCCACGGCCCGCGCCATCAGCGTCTTGCCCGTGCCCGGAGGGCCGACCAGGAGCACGCCACGCGGAATGCGGGCACCGAGCGAGTTGAACTTCTCCGGATATTTCAGGAACTCCACGACTTCCTGGAGCTCGGTCTTCGCCTCGTCGACCCCGGCGACGTCATTGAAGGTCACGACGGTCTTGTTGCCGAGGAACATCCGCGCTCGGCTCTTGCCGAAGCTGAGGGCCTGGTTATTCGTGCCCTGGGCCTGCCGCATCATGAAGAAGATGAAGCCGCCGATCAGGAGGAGCGGCAGGAGTCCGGTCAGCACGAGGCCGAGCCAGGACGTGTCCGGCGGCTTCTCGCTGGAGTAGACATCGGAGGCGAGGGAGACCCCACTCGACGTTGCCGCGGTTTTCATGTCGGCGAGGACGTCCGTCAGGACGGTCGGGACGCTGACCTGGTACGCCTTGCCGTCCGTCTCGTTGACGGTCAGCGACTGGTCCTGCTGGACCACTTTCGTGACCTTGTTCTGCTGGACATCGCTCAGGAACTGCGAGTAGCCCCTGGAGTCCTGCGTCGGGGTCTGGAGAAGCCACGTGTAGAGCAGGGCAACGGTGCCGACCACGAGGATCAGCATCACGATGCCGTTGCGGAAGAACTTGCCGTTCAAGAGAGCCTCCGGAGCAGCGAGGCANNTCACACCTACGCTCAGATCGGCGCCGTGGATGGGTTGATTCCGGGCGGGCGCGGGTGCGTCGACAGGCGGTCGGGGGCCGTGCGGCACTGGTCGGTCTGGGCGGCGGCCGCGGGATGCGGCGCTCCCGAGGATCGGGTGTGGGAGTGGTAGCGG
>PLYX01000147.1 GCA_003151895.1 Solirubrobacterales bacterium | reverse complement strand
GGGGCGTGGTCGGAGTGGCCGCCGGCGGCGCTTCCGCGGCCGAGGCCGGGCGGGCGGGGGGCGTTTCCGCCGCCCACGCCACACCTGTGCTCGGCAGGGCGCCGCCCAGCGCCGCGGCTACCAGCGCGCCCGAGAACGCCCGCTTGCAAACCATCACGGACGATCGTACGGCGTCGGGGCGACGGCGACATTGGGAGGAACGGCGGATATCAATCCGATCTGCCGCGAGATCATGGCGAGCAGCCAGATCGTGGCGAGTGCCACAACCATCAGCACCGGGATCTGCCACCCCCATTTCTCGAGCACCCCAAACGCGAGCGAGTTGTTCAGCGAGTGGGTGGCGATGCACGGATAGAGCGAGCCGGTGCGGCGGTAGAGCGCGCACAGCGCGAAGCCAAGCACCGCGAGCGGAATGAGGTCGGCGGCCGGCGCCGAGCCGGCGTGCACACCGCCGAACAGCACGCCTGTGATCGCCGCGGCCGGCAACCACCCCTTCCATTTGGAAAGCGCCGCGAAGATGTACCCGCGGAACAGGATCTCCTCGGAGATGGGGGCGATCACCGTGGTGAGCAGCGCGCTCAGCGCGAGCAGCAGCGTCGTCTCGTTGGCGCCCAACTGTTCGAGCAGTTTCTCCTTCGGGGTGTTGACCGCCACCGCCCAGATGACGCTGAAGAGGAGGAATGCGAGGATCGTGAGCACGACGAGCCCGGCCGCACGGCGTGCGGGCGTCGGGCGCAGGCCGAATTGCCATGAGCGCACGGTCCGTCCACCCAGCTGAGCGAACAGGACGACGGTGAGCACGAACGCCACATCCTGCACCACCGTGCCGGCGAGCTCCAACCCCGGCGGGGTGTGCGAAGACGTGATCCTTACGCCGAGCACAATCGCGGGGATGTCGACGATCAGCCCGCCCACCGCGGCGAGCACGAGCGCGACGGGGAGCGCCGCGAACCCCGTCCACACCGGCCAGTCGTTCGCGGGTGGGCCAACCATAAAGTCTTTGGAGGCCACCACGGGCTGCGACCCGTCCGTGTCGGGCTCGGCTCGTCCAAAGGGGTCGTCGTGCGGGTCAGCCATGTCTCTAGGCCACCCAGTGCCAGGTCGAGAACTCTCCCACGAAGAACGCCATTGCAAGGCCCGACACAACCAGCACTGCCCGCGTGAGCGCGCGCGGGCGCGATGCCAGGCGGACAGCAAACCACATGTTCAACGGGAACAGCACCACCAGGAAGCGCGGCAGCGACATCAACGGTTGGGGCGCCACCGGGTAGGAGAGCGGCAGCGCGAGCGCCGCGAGCGCATAAACGCCGTAAGCGGGCGGCAGCAGCCGCAACACGCCGATCACCGCGGGGATCGTCGCGACCAGGAAGGCGAACAGCAGCAGGTTGTGTCCGGCGTCGACGAACGGGCTGCCGCCGGCCACCCGGTAGTAGAGGTGATGACGCTGGAAGGAGAGCAGTTGGCGCAGCCCGTCGAACGCTGCCTTCGCCCCGTCCCAGATGCCGCCGTAGGGGCCCGCGAAGTGCCGGTTCCATACCGCCTCGGCGTGAAACGGCGCGAGCGGGTCCCCGCCGGCGAGCGCCAGGTGGGCCATGTACAGGCCGAGGCCCACCGGCACGAGCGCGACCCACAGCGCGTCGCGCCGCACGCGGTAGCGCGGGCGCAGCGCGCGCAGGAGCGTGGCGGCGGTCGGGTGCTCCCCGGCTGCGCGCCGCGCGTCCGGCTGCGCGCGGTCGGGGTCGCAGTCCTCACGGGGTCCATATAGATAGAGCAGCAGAAGTGGCACAACCAGCACCATGCCGGTGCTGCGCGTCGCCGCCGCCAGCGCCCCGAGCAGCGCGGCGCCGGCCCACCGACCGCGGCGTGCGCACAGGAACAGGCCAACCGACAGCGCCAGATACAGCGACTCGCTGTATACCGCCGAAAAGTAGAACGCCATCGGCGCGAAGGCCGTCAGCAGCACGACCAGGCGCGCCACCTCACCGCCGTCGAGCAGCGCCAGCCGCGCCACCTCACCGCCGTCGAGCAGCGCCAGCCGCGCCACTTCAAGCGTCGTCAACCTGTGCAACCAGTACAGCCCGGCCGCAAGCGCCACGAGCGACAGCAGCACACCCGCGATCACCGGCGCCGGCCCGAGATCCGTGAGCACACGTACCCCGAGTGGGTAGAGCGGGAAGAAGGCCGTGCGCGATGCGGTGAGAGAGCCGAGGTCGGGCCGGTAGCCATAGTGGGCGATCACGAGGTACCAGGCGGCGTCCCAGCGCGCCACGGGCGCCGCGAGCACGTCGCCGAGCGCTCCGAAGCCGCGCGTAACGCCGGGCGGGTTGAACGCGTGGCGCACGGGCCCGAAGCCGAGCGTCGCCACGGCCCCGGCTCCGGCGATCCACACGAGCAGGCGAGAGGTCCACAGCGCCCGCCACACGTCGCGCGCCGCCGCCACGCGCTCGGCGTCGGCGCGCACATCCAGCGCGACCTGCCCCGCCGGGGGGGCGAGGTCGCTCGCGCGGTGTGCGATGGCCGGCTCGGCGGTGTCGGAGCTCATCTGAAGAGTGACGCGAAGGTTGTGTTGCCACCCGCGCTACAGGCAGGAAATCACACCGAGAGACGGTACAGTCACGGACGGGGGCGCAAGAGAGATGTCAAGACAAGCACGACAGCGCCGTAGACGGCGCACTCGCTCCGGACCGTCACGCATCGTGTTCGTCGGCCTCAGCGGGATCGCGGGCGCGATCGTCCTGGGCGCGATCGTGGCGATCGGATACGTCCTGTCCGTGGCCCAGTCGGCGCCGAGCCTCGACGCGCTTGCGCCGAAGCTCGCGGGCGCCTCCTCGCAGGTGTTCGCCGCCAACGGCACGCGCCTGGGCTTCATCCAGTCCGACGTGCTGCGCTCGCCGATCACCACCGAACAGATGCCGGCGGTGCTGCGCAACGCGACGGTGGCGATCGAGGACCAGCGCTTCTACCAGAACAACGGCGTGGATTTGACCGGCATCTTCCGCTCGGCGGTCAAGGACGTCCTGCACGGCCAGGCGCTGCAGGGCGCCTCCACGATCACGATGCAGCTCATGCGCAACATCTACCTCGGCAGCGACACGCACTCCTTCAAGCAGAAGATCGACGAGGCGAAGCTCGCGATCGAATACAACAAACGCCACAGCAAGCGCTCGATCCTGACCGACTACCTCAACAGCGTCGCCTATGGCACGGTCGGCGGGCAGACCGCGCTCGGAGTTCAGGCCGCCGCGCGGATCTTCTTCAACGAGAGCGCCTCCCAGCTGAACCTGCAGCAGGCCGCGCTGCTCGCCGGACTGCCGCAGGCGCCCTCGCAGTACAACCCGTTCCTGTACCCCGGGGCCGCTCACGACCGGCGCAACGAGGTGCTCTCAAAGATGGCCGAACTGCACTACATCTCCCGCGCGCAGGCCGCCGCCGCGCGAGCCGCGCCACTGGGTGTGAGGCACGGCGACTACTACACGCGCCGCCAGGAGAACTTCTTCTTCGAATATGTGCGCAAACAGCTCGTGGCGCGCTACGGCCTGACCAGGGTCCAGCAGGGCGGTTTGAAGGTGTACACGACGATCGACTTGAACATGCAACGCCAGGCGCGCAACGCGATCGAGCAGGTGCTCAACGAGCAGGGCGACCCGGCGTCGGCGATCGTCACGATCGACCCGCACAACGGCTACATCAAGGCGATGGCCGAGTCAGAGAGCTACGACCAGTCCCAGTACAACCTCGCCTCCCAGGGCCACCGCCAGCCCGGATCGACGTTCAAGGCGATCGTGCTGGCCGATGCGCTCTCGCGCGGCGTGGACCCGAACAGCACCTACTACGTCTCGAAAACCCTCCCCCCCGGGTGGCTCCCCGGGTACCCCACCTACGAAGTGAAAACGTTCGAGAACACCTCCTCGGGCAAGTCGATCAACCTAGTGCAGGCGACGCTCGCCTCAGACAACACCGTGTACGCCCAGTTGGCGGCCGACCTCGGCGAGGAAACGGTCACGCAGATGGCCTACAAGCTCGGCGTTCGCGAGCACTTGAACAGCAACGCCGGCGAGGCCCTCGGTGGTTTGACGGTGGGCGTGAGCCCACTGGAAATGGCCGACGTCTATGCGACGCTCGCCGACGGCGGCTGGCGCAACACGCCGATCGCGATCACGAAGGTGGTGTTCCCGGGCGGACGCGTCGACCTGAACTGGGGCAAGCCCCATCGCGTGAAGGTGCTCTCCGACGGGGTGACCGCCGAGGAGACAGAAATCCTCCACCAAAATGTGCTCAGTGGCACCGCGGGGCGCTCGGCGATCAACTGTCCAACGGCAGCCAAGACCGGCACGACCAACGAACTCGTAGACGCGTGGCTCGACGGCTATACGCCCAACTACTCCACGTCGGTGTGGATGGGCTATCCAAAGAAGGACGTTCCGATGACCGACGTCCACGGCGAGCCCCAGCAGGGTGGGTATCTGCCCGCGGAAATCTGGCACGCCTACATGGCGGCGGTCACCGAAGGCGAACCGTGCGCGCAGTTCCCCTCGCCAACCGAACCGATCTCCTACCAGCCGTTCTTCGGAAAGTTCGCCACGACGGGGCAGCCCTCGAGCATCGAATCCCCAGAAGGCAACGAAAGCGAAAAGAAGAACAACGCCCACAAGAAGAGCGAACCGGGCGAACAGCACACCCCAGCGACCGAACGGCCCTCGGGAGGCGGGACCGGTGAAAGCGGCAAACACTCAGGGAGCGGCGAAAGTGGCCAGGGCGCGCCCGCGCCGCATGTGCGCGAACCGGTCGAACCGGCGCCCGCGCCCGCCGCGGAAGCCCCCACGCCGCCCGCCGGCGGGACCGGTGGGGCAGAACCGCCGAAACACTGATGGGCGAGCGCTGGTAGTTTGACGGTGCACACTTCAACACAGGGCCGTCGCCGAGAGCGTGCGGCGACCCGGACGGGACGGGACTCGTGGCTAAGGAAGACAAGGTCGAATTCGAGGGCGAGGTGATCGAGGCGCTGCC
>PLYX01000167.1 GCA_003151895.1 Solirubrobacterales bacterium | reverse complement strand
CAGGCCCTTTCCGAGCTGGGGGTCGTGGGCGCCCTGCTGCTGGCCGCCTTCATCGGCGGCATCGGTTGGGGGATCTCGCGCATGCGTCCCGCGGCGGCGCGCTCGCCTCTGTCGCGCGCGCTGATGGTGGGCGGGGTCGGGGCCATCGGGGCGTGGCTGGCCCAGACGAGCGTCGACTGGATGCACCTGCTCCCCGGTTTGACCGCGATCGCGATCGCCGCCACCGCGGTCGTGGTCAGGCCACGAAGTCCTTTGACGGCAGGAGCCGCCTCTGGGCATTCCCGATTCGGCAGGGCGCTCGCGAGCAGGCCGGCGCTCGCGCTGGGGGGGTCCGCCGTTCTGGTGACGCTCGTGGTGGCGGGAGCGAGCCTCAGCCGCCAGGGCCTCGCCGACTTCTACCGCACGCGTGCCCAGCACGAGCTCGACGCGCACCCCGCGGCGGCCCTAACCGACGCGAACCGCTCCCTGGGCATCGACTCGGATGCCGTCCAAACCTATTACGCCAAGGCGGCCGCCCTCGCGCGCTTCGACCAGGCGCCGGCCGCCGAGGCGGCGCTGCGGGCAGCGCTTGTGCAGGAGCCGGACAACTTCGTCACGTGGACGCTGCTGGGTGACGTGGCCGTACGAGAGCGGAGGCTGGGAGTCGCCAAGCGCGACTACACGCGTGCCCACCGGCTCAACCCTCGGAATTCGACATTGATGAAACTGGCCGCCGATCCAACTGCAACGCTTCGGTAATCGATGTCGAGATAGTCTTCAGAACCGTGCGTTCCATAAGCGTGTCCATGGCCGGTGCCCTCGCGGTGCTCGTCATCAGCTGCTCGGCGGCCTCCGTGCAGGCCGCCTCGGGCCTGGAACCCGGCGTCCATATCGACCCCGGCTCGCCCGCGGCCAAGGAGTACGCGCTGCCCCTGAATCAGGCGCGCCAGACGGGCGCCTCATCCCCGGCGGGCTCCTCCTCCGCGGCGGCGCCGTTCGGAGCGGGCATCCACCCACCCGGGGGGTCGGGAGGCGGACCGTCTCACCGTGGATCCGCTGGGAGCGGCGTGTCTCCCGCGAATGCATCGAGGACGAATGCGTCCGAGGCGAGAGTCATCATCCCCGCCGTCGTGCTGCGCTCAGCGAGCGGACGGGCATCCTCTGGAGGGGATGGTTCCATCCTCGCGCTTCTGGGAGGTGGAGTCGCGATCCTCGTCCTCGGCGGATTCGGGGGGATGGTTCTGCGGCGAAGCCACCGGGCTACAAGGTGATCTCACAAGAAAGGCCCCCATGCGATTCCTGATAACCGGCGGCGCTGGCTTCATCGGGTCGCATCTCAGCGATCTGCTGGTCGAGCATGGACACGCGGTGCACGTGCTGGACGACCTTTCGACGGGGGGGATCGAGAACATCCGCCACCTCAAGCACCGTCCCGGATTCCAGTACACGATCGGATCCGTCGAGAACCACGCCGTGGTCGCGGAGCTGGTCGACGAGGCTGACATCGTCGTGCACCTGGCGGCCGCGGTGGGCGTCACCCTCGTCGTCGACAGTCCGGTGCGTGCGATCGAGACCAACGTGCACGGCACCGAGGTCGTGCTCACGCACGCCAACAAGAAGAAGAAGCCCGTCCTGATCGCCTCCACCAGCGAGGTGTACGGCAAGAGCCACGCGCTTCCGTTCAGGGAGGACGGGGACATGCAGATGGGCGCCACCGACAAGGGCCGCTGGGCGTATGCCTGCTCGAAGGCGATCGACGAGTTCCTGGCGATGGCCTACTGGCGCGAGCGTGGTCTGCCGACGATCGTCGTGCGCCTGTTCAACACGGTCGGACCCCGCCAGACGGGAAGCTACGGCATGGTGGTGCCCAGGCTCGTGGGCCAGGCGCTCGCCGGCGAGCCGCTCACCGTCTACGGCGACGGCCACCAGACGCGCTGCTTCTGTCACGTGGCCGACGTCGTCCAGGCCCTTTTCGCGCTGATGACCGAGGAGCGGGCCTACGGCAACGTGTTCAACGTGGGCGCCACCACTGAGATCTCGATACTCGATCTCGCCAGGCGGATCATCGAGTTGACGGGGTCTGGCTCGGACATCTCCACGATTCCCTACGGCGAGGCTTACGGCGATGGCTTCGAGGACATGTACCGTCGCGTGCCCGACATCGCCAAGGTGCAGGCGCTCATCGGCTGGACCCCCACTCGCGTGCTGGACGACGTCATCGGAGATGTGGTTGCCCATCAGCGAGGTGCGGCGGCTGCCGCACACCCGCTGCCGGCCGTGGCGAACGCAGTCGGCGAGGGTCCGGCTGCCCGCGCTGCGGCTGCGTCGAATACTCCTACCTGACCACGAGACGGCTCTGGAAGTGCAAGGGCTGCAAGAAGCAGTACAGCGTCAAGCTCGGGATCATCTTCGAGGACTCCAAGCTCGGCCTCGACAAGTCGCTGCCCGCCGTATGGCTGATCGCCAACTCCAAGAACGGCATCAGCTCGCATGAGCTGGGGCGCTCGCTCGGGATCACGCAGAAGTCCGCGTGGTTCATGCTCCACCGCATCCGCCTCGCCATGCAGACCAAGAGCTTCCTACTCTCCGGCGAAGTCGAGGTCGATGAGACATTCATCGGCGGGAAGGCGCGCAACATGCACAGGAGCGCCCAAGATAGGCGCAGGATCGGAGACATCTCTAAGACATCACGTAAAGATGTCCGTTAGGGGTTGTAGTAGTGCCGTCTGTTAGATAGCCTAGATTCCAACCCTACTCTTGCGCTTGGCAGGCGCATGTGCTAGGGGCACAATCCGAAGGACTCCCATGACTGTCGCTGAGCAAGTTGCCGCAGAGCACACGTTGGCCCATACACTGGACCAATACAGAGGCCAGTGGGTCGCGATACGTGACCATGCTGTCGTGACAAGCGCTGCAACCTTGGGAGAACTACGTGAGCAAATCGAGGGGGAATTCCAGGAGGTCGAAATCCTCCAGGTCGCCACGGACCCCCACGCAGCCTGCTTCTTCTAAGGTCGCCGCCACCGGCGGTAAGGCGCGGTGGTTCCCCTACATCGCCGTACCGGGCGCTAGCATCGCCCCCGGAGTGCCCATAGCCCTCGTCCGACAGGACGGAACCATGAGCGCTCGTGTCAGAGCGCTCGTGGATAGCGGCTGTAGCAGCACAACCTTCCCGGCGGAATGGGCTGCCGAACTTGGCATCGACTGGGACGAATGCACCCCCGTGCAAGGGATTACTGCCTCGGGGGCAGACGATCCGTCAGACGATTCTCGCTGGCCGCGAGTATGGCCTCCCGGCGTCGATGCCGTCTTTGCAGGCAAGAGGATTCATCTGAGCGCGATGTTTCGTCTAGACCTGATCCCGATACTGCTCGGCCGAGACGACTTTTTCGCGCACTACAAGATCCTTTTCGACCATCGCAACCAGAAGTTCTCGCTGGAGGCCTACAACAAGTAGGCGCTCTATGCCTTGCGCTTCTCGTCTACCTCGGCCTTTGGGACTTGTGCGAGCTTCCGCGTCAAGTCCTCGAAGCGCTCGAACTCGTCGCCCGGCCTAGATTCACCCTCAGCCATGCCACTCGGGGTGAGGGTATGCGTCGGGATCGCTCTTGAGCGGCCCGTCGAGCGTGCCTCTGTTGCCTGCCGCCTGTGGCATTCCTCAAGCGCGAGATCGGCGCGGCTCGCACGCGTGCCGCGCTCGCGGTCAACCGGCCGAAGGACGAAATTGGCCAACAGGCTGTGGGCCAATTGCCGTGGGGCCACAACGTCATTCTGCTTCAGAAGCTTGACGATCCGGCCGCTCGCCTCTGGTACGCCGAGAACGCCGTTGAGCATGGCTACCGATCGGAGATCGGCCAGCGCAAGCTGCTCGAACATCACGTTGCCACCGGCCGCTACGAGCGCGAGGGCAGGGCGCTCACGAACTTCTCCGGTCCGGCGCGTGGGTTCTCTCGGCGCAACCTGTTCTACATGCGCCGATTCGCCGCGTTGTGGCCAGATCTCGAAAGAGTGCCGTCAGTGATGGCACAAATTGGCTGGACTGCCCACCGGGTTCTGCTGGACGAGTTCGGCTATGGCGATGTATGGACATGGACGGCGATCTGCGCGGACACCAAGCTCGTCCCGGCATGGCTGGTCGGCGAACGGACCACGGAGGACGGTCTGGCGTTCATGTACGACCTCAAGGGCCGGATGCGCGACCGTATCCAGCTCAGCACCGACGGCCACCAGGCGTACCGTGGGAGCGTCCCGTATGCCTTCGATGCGGATGAGGTCGATTGGGCGCAGCTCCACAAGAGCGAGATCGCACGGCATCTGCTTGGCAGCCCGTTCTTCCGGCGCCTCGCTCGGGCGCTCACCCCCCGGCGGGCGCGGCCTTCCCTGCGCCGCCTGTTGGTCTCGCGCAAGTCGGTGCCGGCGATCGACCCGCAGGCGCACAGGCTCTTGGTGCGCGAGTACGCCGGCGAGGCCGACGCCGTCGCGGCGATCCTCGGCCGCCGGCCGGCGTGGCGGAACTTCGCGGAGGACTGAAGACGCGTCGATCCACGCCCGCGCTGAACGCTGGCGACGTCGTCTCGATCCCCGACCTCGTCAAGCTGACCGTGCCGTTGCGCAAGGCCGAACATACCGGGCGCGTCCTGCCGCACGGACACAAGGCCATATGGGTCACCAAGGTCTCCTACGACAGCAATCGCCCGACCCTCACGGAGTGCCGATCCACGAGCACGCGCGCGGGCTCGCACGGGTGGCGGACCGCTTACAGCACGATCGTGCGCCGGCAACAGGTGGTTGAGCGGACCGTGCCCGTGAGGGAGCGCCACGGACGCTGGCGGGCGGTTGTGGGTGGGGAGAGGAGCCTTATGTGGGCAGGGTGAGCCGGGCTCCGGAGGATGACCGGCGCACAGGTCGGCCTGCCAAGCCGTGACGGCTGCTCGCGCCGTGGAGGGGTGGCTATGTCTTGCCAGCAGACCCGGGCGGCTCTCGCTCTGCCCGCTCGATGCCGGCGAGCTGCTCGTCGAGTTGGGGGACATCCTGCGTCGCGGTGATCCACAGGCTGTCGAGGTCAAGACGGTGGTACTCGTGCACGACGACGTTGCGTTGGGCGATCACGTCGCGCCATGGCACCTCGGGATGGCGCTCGCGCAGCTCGGGCGAGAGCGCCCTTGCCGCCTCGCCGAGGACGGCGAGGTTGTAGGCGACGGCCTGCTGGGCGCTGCGGTCGGCCTGGAAGGCCTGCTTGCCGTCCGCTGTCAGCGCCTTGACATCCGTGAGCGCGTCGCGCATGTCCGCGAGCCGGTCGAGGTCTCGCCGCGGGCTCAAATCCACATCGCCTCCCTTTCGATCTGCTCGCGCGTGCTCTCGCGCGCATGGCGCAACCCGCGTGTCGTCGCGATGTGCACCGGGCAGTGCAGCAGCTCTTCCAGGTCGCCCTGGAGGCCTGCCTGCTCGAACAGGCCCCGCTGCTGCTCCATCTCGACCAGCACGTCCAGGTCGCTGTCCGGCCCCGCCTCGCCACGGGCGACCGACCCGAACACTCGCAGTCCGCGCGCGCCGTGGCGCGCAGCCAGACGCTCGATCTCACCCCGGCGTCTACGCAGCTCTTGCAGGCTCGGCGCGGGCCCGGGCGGGCGCGGGTATGGGTCCGGCTCGCGCCGACGGTCGATCTCGCGTCCAAGCTCGCCCAGCTTGTGCAGGGCCGCGTAGCTGTTCCCAGTCCGAGTGCTCACATGCCTCAGGGTAAGGCCTGCTCGGGACAGCTGGGTCCGCCGCCCTCGGCCCGGACGGGTCCCAGCTCCGGGCCCCGATCACCGTCCGCCCTCGCTCTCGACGTTCCCCGCTCGGTATACATCGCCTCCGCCGCGCCTGTTCGCATCGCTCGGGGGCGCGGCCCCGAGCGACCTGGGGCGTGGGCTCGCCCTACCCCACCACCGCGACAGTCGCGTCCCGCCACACGGACCCAAGCGTCGCGTGAGTCACCGTGCTCTCCGACCTACGCCGTCGCTGCACCAGCCTGCCCAGCGCGGGGAAAGCCAGCGGCTCGAAAGGCCTCGGAGGCTGGCTCACCGAACGGCGTCTGCGAAGCCCAGCAGGTCGATGAGCACTGCCCCCGGGTCCCTTGGCCTGTTCGCGGGCGGTCGCTGAAACGCCAGCGCGATCCGCCGCGAGGCTTCCACGAACCGGTCAGACGAAGCGCGGGCTCCCACCCGTCGCACTACGTGCGCTACGGCCATTACGGGCAAGCCCTGCAGGACGCATCCGCGATCTTCAAAGAGAACCTGCACGTCGTCTTCTTCGAGGAGCTCACAGGCGACTCGAACGCGGTCTTGAGGGGCGTCGCCGACTTCCTCTCGCTCGATTTCGAGGGGTTTGGCGCGCGCGGCCTTGGGCATCTGAACGAAGCCGCTCTCCCGCGCGGCGAGATCGCACGGCATCTGCTTGGCAGCCCGTTCTTCCGGCGCCTCGCTCGGGCGATCACCCCCCGGCGGCCGCGGCCTTCCCTGCGCCGCCTGTTCGTCTCGCGCAAGTCGGTGCCGGCGATCGACCCGCAGGCGCACAGGCTCTTGGTGCGCGAGCACGCCGGCGAGGCCGACGCCGTCGCGGCGATCCTCGGCCGCCGGCCAACGTGGCGGAACTTCGCGGAGGACTGAAGACGCGTCGATCCGTTGCGCGGGACGCCGGGCGGCTCACGGCATGTAGGGCTCGGCGCTGCCGGGGTCCGGGTCGAGCCCGGTGGCGGTGTCCGCGTCGATCGCGGCGGCGGTGTCCGCGTCGATCGCGGCGGGCAGCCCGGCTCACCGTCTGCCCTTGGTCCCTGACATGCCCCGCGCGGTGTACAGGGCCACCGCCTCACCGGGCCGCCGCGAACGGCATGTATGCCACTCGCGGGCCGCGCCGAGCGCCCGCTGCCACAGCCTCTCCGGCGAATGCCGACAGCCATCCGCAACGATTCCGTCCGGAGATCCGGCGAACATGTGTTCGGGTGCGCCCAGTCGATCGGG
>PLYX01000219.1 GCA_003151895.1 Solirubrobacterales bacterium | reverse complement strand
TCCAGCTCGTCCTCCAGGCGCAGCGTCAGCGACATCGGCGCCATCGCCTCCTCGAGCTCGCCGTCGTAGGTGTCGATCGCGGCGATGCTCGTGCGTTGGCCGGCCGGCAGCACGACGACCTCCTCGCCCGCTCGAAACGCGCCGCTCGCGACCTGGCCCGCATAGCCGCGGTAGTCGCTTCCGCCCGGGCTCGCAGGACGGATCACCCACTGCACGGGGAAGCGCGCGGGCCTGTGGTACGGATGGTCATAGGCCACCTCGACCTGCTCCAGCAACTCCAGCAGCGTCGGGTGGTGGTCGAGACTCTCATACCAGCCCATCTTTTCTGAGCGGTCGACGACGTTGTCGCCGTTGAGCGCCGAGATCGGGATGTACGTGATGTCGCGGCCCAGGCCCGTTCCCGTCCCGATTCCGTTCAGCTTCTCGGCGAAGCCTTCGAACTCGGCGACGAGTTCATTGAAACGCTCCTGGGAGTAATCGACGAGGTCCATCTTGTTGACCGCCACCACCAGATGCGGAATCCCGAGCAGCGCGCTGATGAACGCATGGCGCTTGGACTGCTCGAGCACTCCCTTGCGCGCGTCGAGCAGGATCACCGACAGGTCCGCGGTCGAGGCGCCCGTCACCATGTTGCGCGTGTACTGCTGGTGGCCCGGGCAGTCGGCGATGATGAATCTCCGCTTCGGGGTCGCGAAGTAGCGGTACGCCACGTCAATCGTGATCCCCTGCTCGCGCTNNCGCGCTCGGCCCGCAGGCCGTCGGTGAGCAGCGCCAGGTCGAGCGCCCCCTCGCCGCCGCGGCGCTCGCTGGCCTGCGTCACATGGTCGAGCTGGTCCTCGAACACCTGCTTTGTGTCGTACAACAGCCTCCCTATTAGCGTGCTCTTGCCGTCGTCCACCGAGCCCGCGGTCGTGAAGCGAAGCAGGTCGAGAGTCATCGTGTGGTCGCCTGTGCGCTCATTAGAAGTAGCCGGCCTTCTTGCGATCCTCCATCGCCGCCTCCGACACGCGGTCGTCCGCCCGCGTCTCACCGCGCTCGGTGATCCGTGTAGCGGCGATCTCGCACACCACTTCCTGGAGCGTCACGGCCTGCGAGCGCACCCCTCCGGTGCAGCTCATGTCGCCCACCGTGCGGTAGCGCACCGTCTCTGAGAACACGCTCTCCCCGTCGATCAGCTCGGTGTCTCCTCGCCACGCGTACAGCATCCCGTCGCGCTTGAACACCTCGCGCTCGTGTGCAAAGTAGATCGAGGGCACCTCCAGCCGCTCCTGGTCGATGTACTCCCACACGTCCAGCTCCGTCCAGTTCGAGATTGGAAAGACCCGCACGTTCTCTCCCTTCTTGATGCGCCCGTTGTAGAGGTTCCACAGCTCCGGCCGCTGGCTCTTGGGATCCCAGCCGCCGAAGTCGTCGCGGAAGGAGAACACGCGCTCCTTCGCCCGCGCCCGCTCCTCATCGCGTCGCGCGCCGCCGAACGCCGCGTCGAACTTGTGCTCGGCGATCGCGTCGAGCAGCGTCACCGTCTGCAGTTGGTTGCGCGAAGCCCGCGGTCCCGTCTCCTCGGCCACCCTGCCCGCGTCGATCGACTCCTGCACGCTCGCCACGATCAAGCGCTCGCCGAGCTCCGCCACCCGCCGGTCGCGAAACTCGATCACCTCGGGAAAGTTGTGACCCGTGTCCACGTGCATCAGCGGGAACGGGAACGGCGCCGGTCTGAACGCCTTCTCCGCGAGCCTCAGCAGCACGATCGAGTCCTTGCCGCCGCTGAACAGCAGCACCGGGCGCTCCAGTTCGGCCGCCACCTCCCTCATCACGTGGATCGCCTCGGACTCCNNGGTGGCTGAGCTGGGGGCGTGCCGCGACGCTCACGATCCCTCCGACGCCGTCAACCCGGGCTTGCCTGCGACGATGCCCGTAGGGCCTGTGGCGATCGTAGGCTTGCCCGCGGCGAGGACGGTCTTGCCGGTCGTGCCCCCCGCTGTGGATGTCAGCGGGATTGCCGAATCGGGGCGCCCTACGCGCGCGCGTAGGTGCAGCACGAACCCAATCACCCCCACGGCGATCGGCGCTCCGAAGATGACGGCCACCGGCATCTTGCCGCCCGCGTTGTTCACCATCGCCAGCGCCGATCCGAGCAGCACGGCGCCGAGGGTCACTCGCAGCGCCTGGTCTGGCACGCGGTCGACGAAGTGCGCCCCGATCCACACCCCCGGCATCGACCCGATCAGGATGTTGCCCACCAGGCCGTAGTCCACGTTGCCGCTCACCACCTGCGCGAGGCCCGCCACCCACAGCAGCATCGCGGCGAGGAACACGCTCGAGCCCGCCACTCGCTGCGGGGTGAGCTTGAAGATGACGATCATCGCCACCCCGATCAGCGCGCCGCTGCCCACCGATGTCATGCCGAGGATCAACCCCAGCACGAACCCGAGCACGATCGCGGCGACACCCGCGCGCCTTGTGAAGTGAAAGCTCTCGCGCTCCTGCTCGGCGAGGTGGCTGAGCAGCAGGGTGCGCACAAGCACGACCGAGGCAACGATCACAAGCGCTCCCGCTATGCACCCGATGAGCACTTGGTCGAAGCTCTTTCCATACGCCTTGTGCAGGCGGTCTACGAGCAGCACTCCGATAAGTGCCCCAGGCACACCGCCGTACGCCAGCCACTTGGACACGCCGCGGTCCACCGTCCCCTTGCGCAGGTGCTTGTAGCCGCCGAGGGTCTTCGTGATCGCCCCGTACGTCAGGTCGGTCCCCACCGCCACCACTGGATGAATTCCAAGCACGATGATCAAGAGCGGCGTCATCAGCGACCCGCCGCCGATCCCGGTCAGGCCGATCAGGATGCCCACCCCCAGTCCGAACAGCACGATCTCGGGGCTGATTCCGAGCATCACTTCACCCCTCGACGCGTACTCCATGAGCACGCAGAGCAAGCTGGGCAAGGAATAGGAGGCCCACCCACCCCGCGAAGTGTGCTTCGCACATGTGCTGGCCGATCGGAGATCTCGTCGATCTCCGATCGGTAGGACGCCGATCCAGCGCAGCTATGCGTGCTCATGGAGCCCGCACTCGGTCTTCTCGGTACCTGCCCAACGCCCGTCGCGGCCCGTGCCGGGCAGCGTGCAGGACGCGCAGCCGATGGAGGAGTAGCCCTGGTCGTGCAGCGGGTTGTAGGGCAGCTCGCGCTCGTGGATCCTGCGCCACAGGTCCTTCTCGGTCCACAACGCCAGCGGGTTGTACTTGATGAGCCCGTGCTTCTCGTCGTCTTCGATCGGCTCGGTCTCGGCGCGCGTCGGACCCTGCTCGCGGCGGATCCCCGTGATCCAAGCGTCCGCTCCGCTGAGAAGGCGCTCCAGCGCCGCCACCTTCGCCTGCGAGCAGCAGTGCTCGGGTCCACTCCACGGCTCATCCAAGTTGCTTGCGTCGAACACCTCCACGGCGATCCCGAAGCGCTCCTCGAACGCCCTCCAGGTCTGCATTGTCTCCTCGAACAGCACTCCCGTATCGATCGTCGCGATCCTCACGCTCGTCTTCCCGTTGTCGATCCGGAGCAGCTCGTCGATCAGAACCGACTCCTCCTTCTGAAACGAGCACAGCAGCACGACTTTTCCGCCGTGGTGCTCCACGGCGTCGCGCAGCGTGTCGTTCAAGCTGTCATCTAGACCGCGCACTCGCCCTCGCCGCGGATCACCTGGAACGGGACGTCCCTGTTCCAGTCGATGAATGTGTTCATCGTCTCCAGGCCGAAGTCCACCGGCAATGAGAGCTCCTTGACGAGCGCTTCCAGCTCAGGTGTGCCGACGCGCTCGACGAACGCGCCCCATGCCTCGCCGTCCTTGTGGTTGGCCTCGTAGTGGCGGATCCAACGCTCGATCGCCTCCGGCACGCGCTTTGCGGGCAGGCGCTGCTTCAGGCGCTGGCCGAACTTGACCTCGCCTCCTTCGTAGACGCCCCCCACGTGGGGGATGTACGCGGGGATCGTGTGCTCACCCACCTTGATCGACGCGCCGTAGAACCCGATGTCGGCGACATGGTGCTGGGCGCAACCGTTCGGGCAGCCACTCATCTTGATGTGGATCTGACGCGTCAGCGGGTCTGTGATGTCCATCGCTTCGATCCGCTCCTGCACCGCCTGGTTGAGACCCATAGAGCTCGTGATCCCGAGCTTGCAGGAGTCGGTGCCGGGGCACGACACCACGTCATTGATCTCGCGCGATCCCGCGTCGCCGAGACCCAGCTCGCACAGCGTCTGCCACACGTCATACACGCTCTCCTCGCGCACCCACCTCAGCACGAGGTTCTGCTGCACGGTGGTGCGCGCATAGCCGCCTGAGTGCCCGCGCATGATCTGCGCGAGACCCCTGAACTGCTCGGGCGTGAGGTCGCCGCGCACGATCTTCACCTCCACCGTCACGAAGCCCTCCTGCTTCTGCGCCGCCACGTTCGCCTCGCGGAAGCGCTCGAACTCGGAGACGTCCCCGACCCACGACGTTCTGTCGTGTGTGCCCGGGGTGCCGTAACTCGTCGGAGGCGCGGGCGCGGCCTCGCGCTCGTCGTCGAGGAACAGGCGCTGCTCGATCGAGAAGTCGCGTTCGGCCACCCAGTCGCCCTGCAGCTCCTGCTCGACCTGGTTGCGCAGCTCGTCGATCCCGAACTTGTCTACGAACACCTTGATGCGCGCGCGCGCACGGTTCACGCGCAGCCAATCCTGGCGGTCGAAGATGCGGAACACCGCCTCGGAGATCTTCAGGTAGTCGCCGTTGTCGAGCTCCACGAAGTCGTACAGCACGGGCGCCACGCGCGGCATAATCGAGGTGCCACCACCCACGAGCATCTGGGCGCCGCGCACCTGGTGGGTGGGCTCGTCAGAGGTGGGGTCATCAGACTCTCTGATGCGAGCCCTGAAGGCGATGTCGTGGATGCCGCTGATGGCCCTGTCGCGCGGGCTGCCGTCGAAGGAGGTCTTGATCTTGCGCGGCATTCCCTGCGTGGTGGGGTGTCTCACGAAGTAGCGCACGTAGGCGCCCGCGTATGGAGTCAGGTCGAACAGCTCGTCCGCCGCCACCCCGGCCCACGGGTCGCCGGTGACGTTGCGCACGGTGTTGCCGCAGCCCTCACGGCTGGACAGGCCCGCCTCGCCCAGCTCCCTGATCGCCTTCTCGGCGTCGGGCAGCGGGATGTGGTGCAT